>JBCCDA010000003.1:0-95478 GCA_039033215.1 Pseudomonadota bacterium
GACATCAAACAACAGTTAACACTTGCCCAGGTACTGGACTACTATGGTTTAAAGCCTGATAAACACTTACGGTTACACGCACGCGCTGATGCGCAGTCCCGAGCAGACCGCCGCTATGGTCGACGCTGGTTGGGAGGTCGCGTCCCATGGCCTCAAGTGGATCGAGTACCGCCATTTCAGCGAAGCGCAAGAACGCGCCCACATCGACGAGGCGAAGGCCGTCCACACCCAGATGACCGGCGCGACCCCACGCGGCTGGTACACCGGGCGCTGTTCCATGAACACGGTACGCCTGATCGCCGAGGACGGGTCTTTCGACTACGTCGCCGACAGCTACGCGGATGATCTGCCCTATTGGCTGCGCATTGGTGACCACGACCAACTGGTGGTCCCATACACGCTGGATGCCAACGACATGCGTTTCGCGACGCCCCAGGGGTTCAACGCGGGCGACCAGTTCGAGAACTACCTCAAGGACACGTTCGACGAGCTGTACCGCGAAGGGCAGGAAGGTGCGCCGAAGATGATGTCCATCGGGCTGCATTGCCGGCTGGTCGGGCGCCCGGGCCGGATCGCGGCGCTGCGCCGGTTTCTGGCGTACGCGCGCGGCCATGCCGACGTTTGGTTTGCCAGACGCATCGAGATCGCGGAACACTGGCGGGCAACGCATCCGCCGGAGGCCAAATGACCAGCTACCACGTGCCCGAAGGAGGCCTGCCGCCGCAGACCCAGCTGCTGACCGACCGCGCGATCTTCTCCGACGCCTATGCCGTGATCCCGAAGGGCACGTTCTCGGATATCGTCACCAGCCGCCTGCCGGGATGGGAAGAGACACGCGCCTGGGTCATGGCTCGGCCGCTCTCGGGCTTTGCCGAGACCTTTGCCCAGATGATCCTGGACATTGCCCCGGGCGGCGGCAGCACAGCGCCCGAACCGGACCCTATGGGAGAAGGTGTTCTGTTCGTGGTGGACGGCGAGGTTGTTCTGACACTGGCAGATCAGGAGCATCCGCTCAGCCCCGGCGGTTATGCCTATCTGGCGCCCGGCCAGGCCTGGGCGATCCGAAACCGGGCCGGGGCAAACGGTCGCCTGCACTGGATCCGCAAACGTTACGAGCCCGCGCCGGGACTGGACACCCCGGAGAGCTTTGTGACCCGCGAACAGGACGTCGCGCCAACTGCCATGCCTGACACAGGCGGCGTCTGGTCCACGACCCGCTTCGTGGACCCGGACGATCTGCGCCATGACATGCACGTCACCATCGTGAACTTCGAACCAGGCGGCTGTATCCCGTTTGCCGAGACCCATGTGATGGAACACGGGCTCTATGTCCTGGAGGGCAAGGCCGTCTATCGCCTGAACGGCGACTGGGTCGAGGTCGAGGCAGGCGACTTCATGTGGTTGCGCGCGTTCTGCCCGCAGGCGTGTTACGCGGGCGGGCCGGGTCGCTTTCGCTATCTGCTCTACAAGGACGTGAACCGGCACATGCCACTATCTCCGCCGCGATGATCCTGACAGCAGAGCCCCTGATCGCGGCGGCTTTCGCGCCGTTCGGTGACGTCATCGAGACCGGGGGCGATTTTCGTCTGATCAACGAAGGGAAGTGCCGCCGCTATCACGACCTCGCCTTCGTCGACATCGTCGAGGGGGTGGCCGGCATCAATCTCTTCCAATCCGAGATCCGCACGGTTCCCTACGAGGCAGACCTTCTGGAGCGTCATCCGCTGGGGTCGCAATGCTTCCTGCCGATGGACAACTCCTCCTACTTCGTGATCGTTGCACCGGACGAAGATGGGCTCCCCGGACCATCGATGGCATTCGTGGCCCAGCCGCATCAGGGCGTGAACTATGCGCGCAATACCTGGCACGGTGTCCTGGCGCCGATCTCCGGCGGGGGCCTCTTCGCTGTCGTTGATCGGATCGGCGCGGGCGCCAACCTAGAAGAGCACCGGCTTGCGGTGCCCCTCACGGTCACGATCTGACGCCTGGGCTCTGGGCACCGAAAACGGCGCGCAAAAGCGCGCACGTTCGCCCTTCATCCGATCATCCATTGCACCGGTCCCAGCACGATCTCGGGCACGGCGACGATGATGACGATCCCGAGCAGCATGAGGAAGAAGAAGGGCGCCGAGGCGACTGTGATCTTCAGGATGTCTCGCCCTGTCAGCGACTGAAGCACAAAGAGGTTGAAGCCCACAGGCGGCGTGATCTGTGCCATCTCGACCACGATCACGGTGAAGATGCCGAACCAGAGAAGGTCGATCCCGGCCGCCTTGACCATCGGCAAGACCACGCTCGCCGTCAGCACCATCATGGACACGCCGTCGAGAAAGCAGCCCAGCACGATGTAGAGCAGCGTGAGGACCGCGAGCAGCTGGAACTGGTTGAGACCCCAACTGTCAACCTCGGCGGCGATGACACGGGGCACACCCGTGAACCCCATGGCGATCGACAGGAATGCGGCACCCACCAGGATGAAAGCGATCATGGTGGACGTCCGGACCGCGCCCATCAGCGCGTCCACAAAACTCTCCCACGTCAGGCTGCGGGACCACGCGGCGAGGATCAGCGCGCCGACGACACCCATGGTCGCGGCTTCTGTCGGCGTGGCGTAACCACCGTAGATCGAGCCGATGACCAGTGCGATCAACAGCAACACCGGGATCAGCAGGCGCATGCGCGCAAACCGCTCACCCAGCGACAGCCGGTCCGTGAACGGGGGCGCCAGCGCGGGGTTCAACTTCGCCCGGATCGCGACATAGGCCATGAAGAGCAGGATGATCATCACACCCGGCACGACGCCCGCGATGAACAACCGGCTGATGGAGACCTGCGCGATGACGCCGTAGACAATCAGCATGATCGACGGCGGGATCAAGAGCCCCAGCGTGCCGGACCCCGCCAACGTGCCGATGGTCAGGCTCTCGTCATAGCCGCGCTTCTTGAGTTCGGGCACCGACATGCGCCCGATCGTGGCGCAGGTGACTGCCGAGGATCCGGCCACGGCCGCCATGACCCCGCAGCCCAGGATGTTCACGTGCAGCAGCCCACCCGGAAGGCGCCCGACCCAGGGGCTGAGCCCGTGGAACATATCTTGGCTGAGGCGCGTCCGGAACAGGATCTCGCCCATCCAGATGAAAAGCGGCAAGGCTGTGAGCGCCCAGTTCCAGCTGGCATCCCAGACGGTGGAGGCGAGCAGCGAGCCTGCCGGTGCCGGCGAGAAGAAGAACAGCGCGACAAAGCCCACGGCGGTGAGGCTGATCGCCACCCAGATACCGCTGGCCAGCATCACGGTCATGACCAGGAAGACAACGACGGCGACAAGACCCGGATCGGTCACGAGCGTACCCCCCGCGGCTCGGCTTCGTCCGTCTCTTCAGGCAGAACGGTCTCGGCATTGGCCTCGTAGCTGGGCAGATCATCTGTCAGGATCAGACAGACGAGCTCGTCGATCAGTGCAACCAGCAGGATCAGCAAGCCGATCAGCATGGCTGAGCGCGGGATCCAGAACGGGATCGCCAGAAGACCCGGGCTCAGCTCGTCAAACTTCCACGAGAACCAGACAAGATCACCGGCCCACCACGTAAAGTAGGCGATCCCCACGATCGAGACGGCGAGGCACCATGCCTCGATCCAGCGCCTTATCCGGGGGGATGCGTGACGGATCGCCAGCGTGACCCTTATGTGGCCGCCCCGACGCAGCGTATAGGCAAGTCCCAGAAAGGTGGAGGCGGCCAGGCAGAACCCGGCCGTTTCGGTCGAGTCCACCGTGTAGCCCAGCAGCCGCCCGAAAACCTGGGCGATGATCGTCACGGCGATCCCGACCAGGAAGAGGCCGGAGAGATATCCGGCCCCCGTGTAGAGCGCATCAAGCGCCCGGCGCATGGCGCGCTCCCGTCAGCGCAGCGACAGATAGCGATCAAGCACGGCGATAGCCTCCGGGCTTGCCTGCTCCCGCCAGCCTTCCATCATCACGCCACCGATCTCGACCATCTTCTCGATCACCTCGGCGGGGGCGACATCGGTGGTCATCCCGTTCTCGGCCAGCGTCTTGATCTGCGCCTCGGTGGTGGCAGCACTCATCTCCCAGGCGCGCAACTCCGCGGCCTCGGCGGCAGCCAGAACAGCGGCCTGCGTCTCGGGCGACAACGACTGGAACATCGCTTCGTTCACGACGACAGCGTTCTTCGAGAAGATCGCCCCCGCATAGGTGAAGTGCGAGGTGTTGTCCCACGCCTGCACGTCGATCCCGGTCTGCGGCGAGGTGAAGAGCGCCTCGATCAAACCGGTAGAGAACGCCTGCGGGATCTCGGCGAAAGGCAGGATGGTCGCCTGGAAGCCCAGCAGCTCGCCCATCTTCTGGGTTGCCGTCGAATAGATGCGCAGCTTCTTGCCATCGAACGTCTGCAGCCCCGTGACTGCCTCGCCGGTGTAGAAGCCTTGGCCGGGCCAGGGGCTGTAATAGAGCACGCGCAGACCAAGCTCGGCGAACTTCTCGTCGAAATACTCTTTCTGCAGGTCCTTCAGCAGCCAGGCCTCGGCGTACGTCGAGGCGATGAACGGCAGGCCCGCGAGGATGTACATCGGGTCCTCGTTCCCATAGACGCCCAGCCGGATTTCCCCGATCGGCACCTGACCGCGCTGCAGCGCCGTCTTGATCGCGTCAAGCTTGATCAGCGTGTCGTTGGACTGCAGATCAATCTCGAGATCCGATGCGGCCTGAACGTCCTCGATGAACGCCCGGATGTTCTTGGTGTGGAAGTTATCCTCGGGATAGCCCGAGGCCATAATCCACGTCTCTGCCTGCGCCATACCGGCGCTCAGGGCGAGGGCGGTAAGCCCCCCGGTGATCGCCTTCAGCCACGTTGATGTCATGAGACCCTCCTTGCTGGCATGGGTGGGCGCATCGCGCGCCACTGCCTCCCCTACTGAAGCAAACGAGGTGCATTCCGCGGTGTCCAGCATTTTGTCATGCTGCAGGTGCGTCTTGTACGAGACTGCGCGATTGATATGCGCACTGGACAGATTGATGATTTTTTGACCAAGAACTGCAGGATACGAGTGAGCGAGGCCATGAACGCGGATCGAAGAGACTTTCGGGGTTATTGGGACGGCGTGCCGCCACCACCCTGGCCGAACGCGGCCCGACTGGCGGTCTCGTTCGTGGTCAACGTCGAAGAAGGGGCCGAGCTGTCCGTTGGCGATGGAGATCCGTCGAACGAAGGCGTGTACGAGGCCGCCCAGGAAGTCGTGGGCGTACCCGATCCCTGCATGGAAAGCCACTTTGGCTACGGGCCCCGCGCAGGCTACCGCCGGATTGTCGAGGCACTTGCAGCGGTTGGGGCTACGGCGACGTTCTCGACCTGCGGGCGGGCGGCGGAGCGGTTGCCCTGGCTGATGCAGGACATCGTCGCCCGCGGTCACGAGGTCAGCTGTCATGGTTGGCTCTGGCAGACGCATTCCTATCTGGACCCCGAGACCGAGCGCAGCGCAATTGCCCGGACCCACGAGACTTTGACCAGACTTGCCGGTCAGGCCCCCGTCGGCTGGCACACCCGTTCGGCCTCCAGCCCGGCGACCCGTGCGCTGTTGCTGGAGCATGGCGGGTTTCTCTACGACTCGGATGCCTATGACGATGATGTCCCAAGGATCGAACGTCACGGGGACAAGGACCATGTGGTCTTGCCGTACGCCTTCGACACGAACGACATGCGGTTTCGCCCGGGCGGGGCCTTCGTGCACGGAGACGACTTTGCCCGCTATTGCATCGCCGCGTTCGATCGCTTGTGGGAGGAGGGCCGGACCGAAGCGCGCATGATGTCTGTCGGTCTGCATCTGCGCACCATCGGCAGGCCTGCGCGCATCGGGGGGCTTGAGCAGTTGCTCGGTCATATGGCCGCGAAGGGCGCCGTCTGGTTCGCCTCGCGCCGAGAGATCGCCGAATGCTGGCGCCGGGCGTGCAACCTGCCAGAATGGCAACCGGGGGAGAGCAAGTGACCTGTGGCATCCTCATCTGCGTGGCGGCAATGGCCAACCACCACGGCCGCCTTTCCCCCCGCAATCTGCCCGGCCGAGCCTTCTGATGCGGATCCTCTGCCTCAATGCCAACACGACCGAGTACGTGACCCAGACCGTCGCCGCCGCCATGCGGGCGGCGCTGGGCGACACCGCAGAGGTGGTTGAGGCAACAGCCCGGTTCGGCCCTGCGATCATCAAGACGCGCCTAGACAACTCGGTAGCAACCCACGGGATCGTGGACGCCGCCGTATCACACCACGGCGTTGACGCGGTGATGCTGGCCGTTTCCTTCGATACAGCGCGCGATGCCCTGCGCGAGGTGCTCTCGGTCCCGGTCATCGGCATGAGCGAAGCATCTGTTGCCATGGCGCGGATGCGGGGCGCGCGGATCGGGTACGTGTCTCTGGGCTCGGCCACCGTGGCGCTCTACCGTGAGACACTGGTGCACTGCGCGCTGGACCACGACATGGCCGGCTGGGAGACGGTCGAGGCGCCCTCAGCGTACAGCCCGGGCGACAAGAGTGACGTCGATGCGGCTCTGGGTACTGCCTGTCAGCGGCTGGCCGCGCAGGGGGCGGATGTCGCGATCTTGCTGGGCGCAGTGCTTGCCGGCGCGGCGGAGCGGGTTCAGGAAGACAGCCCGATCCCGGTGATCGACGGCGGGGCCGCCGGTGCGCTGATGGCCCGTGCGATGGTCGAGCTGGCGGCCCCGAAGCAGACGGTCGGTAGTTTCAGCACTGCCAGCACAAGCTCGATGCAAGGCGTGTCCGACGCGCTGGTTGCCTTGTCGTCGCCCCGGACGAGCGACTAGTTGGCGCGCAGGTAGCTTTCCGCCCACGCCCGCAGCACGTCGAATGCCGCAGCGAAGTCGGGAAACTCCATCGCCTCGTGCGGATTGTGGCTACCGTTCTCATTGCGGACGAACAGCATCGCGGAGGGAATCCCCTGGCCCGAAAAGACGGCGCAGTCGTGGCCCCCGCCGGAGGCCAGCTCGAGCACGGGGACACCGGCAGCCCCGGCTGCATTGAGAAGTCCCGCGCGCAGGTTCGGGTCCATTGTCGCCTCTCGCGCACGTGTGAAGGCGCCAAGATCGATGCCCACGCCCCTGCGCGCCGTGATCGCTTGTGCAGTCATGTGCAGGAATGCATCGAATCGATCGAGGACAGCCGGGTCCGAGCTTCTGAAATCCAGCGTGAAATCGACCGCTCCCGGCACCTTGGTGATGCCGTGTTCTGCAGGGTTGGTCGAAAACTGGCCAATGGTCAGGACCAGATCCTCGCCCTCTTGCTCAAACCGCAGCCACTCTGCCTCGAGCGTTGACAGCAGCTCGGCACCTGCCAGCACCGCGTCCCTCCGACTTTGCCTCGGCACCCCGCCGGCATGGGTCGTCTCGCCCCGGATCGTGGCGTAGCGATACCGCATGTTACCGCGAATGGCCGTGACGATACCGACGGGGATCTGATGTTCGACCAGCACGGGCCCCTGCTCGATGTGCACCTCGACAAAGGCCCTGATGCGTTTGGAGTCGAGCAACGCCCGGCCGTCGCGGATCGGCTGGGGATCGAACCCTGCCTCCACCATGTGCTCTGCCAACGTGCGCCCGGTATCCGCCCGGCGGACACGGTCTGGCGTGTCTGCTGGCAACAGGCCGAACGCAGCACGACTGCCGAGGTAGTGTTCGGGAAACCAGATCATCTCCTCGGCCCGGATCGCCATGCAGGTGACATCGAAGGGCGGAGGCGGCCCCTGGGCCAGGTGCTCAAGCAGCGCCAATCCGGCCAGCACCCCTACCGCCCCGTCGAAGTTGCCCCCGTGCGGCACACTATCGAGGTGTGAGCCCACCATCAGGCAGGGTGCCTCCCGGTCCAGGCCCGGCAGCGTGACGTAGAGATTGCCGATCGCGTCCACGCACTGTTCCAGGCCGATGCGCGTCGCCTCTCGCACGATCAGGGCATGGGCGAACTCCTCCCCTGATCCGAAGCTCGCCCGCGTGATGCCCGGAGGATCGGCCGTCTCGCGCGCAAGCTCGTCGAGCAGACGCTGTGCCGTCCCGAGCACCGTCAATACAGAAGCCCCGGCATCAGCATCACGATCTGCGGCACCAGAATTATCAGCGCGACCATGGCCAGCATCGCGATCACGAAGGGGGCGATGCCGCTATAGACATCCGAGAGCTGCCCGTGACCGCGCACGCCCTGCACGACATAGAGGTTCATGCCCACGGGCGGCGTGATCAGGGCAAGCTCCATCATGATGACCAGGAAGATGCCGAACCAGACCGGATCGATGCCCAGGTGCAGGATCACGGGCATCACCACCGGGATGGTGCCGACCATCATAGAGAGCGTCTCGAGGAAGCAGCCAAGGATCAGGTAGAACACGACCAGCAGCCAGACCATCTCGACCGGACCAAGCCCAAGGTCCGTCACATAGCGCGTCATCGCCTGCGGCACGCCCAGGATGCCGACGATGAAGTTCAGAAAGAAGGCTGCCGTGATGATGAAGAGCAGCATGGCCGAGGTACGGGTCGTCGCGATGAAGGCCTCGTGGAGCATCGTGAAGGTCAGCGTCCGGTTGGCCGCCGCCAGCGCGAAAGCCAGTACGACCCCCAGCGCCGCGGCCTCGGTCGGTGTTGCCCAGCCGCCGTAGATCGCACCCATGACGACGACGAAGATCCCCAGCGGCGGCAGAAGATGGCGCAGACGCCTCAGCCGCTCGGCGCGAGGGGCGCTGATCGTCACCCGCTCGGCCACCGAGGGCCGCAGAAGCGCAGCCACCGCGATGATCGCCATGAAGAGCAACGTCAGAAGGATGCCCGGCACGATCCCGGCGGCAAAGAGCTGCCCGATCGAGGTGTTCGTCAGCGCCCCGTAAATGATCAGGTTCACCGAGGGCGGGATCAGGATACCCAGCGTGGCGCCCGCCGCGATGGAGCCCAGTACAAGCGGCTCGGAATAGGCGCGTCTCTTGAACTCCTTCAGGGCCACGGTGCCAATCGTGGCGGCTGTGGCCACCGAAGATCCCGAGACCGCTGCGAACAACGAACATGCGCCGATATTGGTGTGCAGGAGGCCCCCGGGCAGCCGGCTCAGCCAGTCCGACAGGCTGTCGTACATGTTCTTGGTAATGCCCGAGCGCAGCAGGAGCTCGCCCAGCAGAACGAACAACGGGATGGTGGTCAGCAGGAAGTCGTTCATCACCGACCAGAGGTTCGTGCCGAAGCTGAGCAGGATTGGCGGCCCGAAGTAGACCAGCGCCCCCAGCACGCCGATGCCCAGCATCGCAATGCCCACATGCAGGCCGATGAACATCAGCCCCAGCATGATGACAAAGCCGATGAGAGCACCCGTGATGTCGATCATCGCCGCGCGTCCTCGATCTCTTCGGCGACGGTAGGCGGCGCCAGTACCCGCTCGGCATGCGCGAGCCCCTTGCGAAGGGCAAAGAACCCACGCGCGGACATGACGATCGCCGCGACCCCGAAGACCACGAGGCCCGCCAACCACATGGACTGCGGGATCCAGAGCGGCACCTGCAGCGGCGTCGACGACACCGAATTGAAGGCGAGGCTATCCGACAGCGTTCGCCAGGCCATGTAGGCCATGAAGGCGGCCCCCGCTGCCAGACACAGATATGCAAACAGGTTGAGCACAGTCTGCGCCTGCGCCGGCAAGCGGACCAACAGGACATCGATCCGCGTGTGCGCCCGCGCGGCCGCGGCCAGCGCCATGCCGAAGGTTCCCGTCACCGCCACCACATAGCCCCCGATCTCGTCCACTCCCTGGATCGAGAAGTTGAAGAGTTTTCTGGCGACGATCTCGACGACAATCAGGAACGAGAGGCCGAGGCACGCATAGCCTGCGAGGATGCCGATGATGCGCATGGGCTCAGCCTCCGAACGGGGCGGACGCGTGCGGGGCGGACACGTGTGGGGCAGACAATTGGCCCGCCCCAGATAGCGGTGTCATTCCAGCTCGATCCCGCGGGCCTTGCCGACGGTCGCGTTCCAGATCTGGGTGCACTCGGCAAAGGTGGCATCACAGCTGTCGGACCACCCGGGCAACACCTTATCCATGGTTGCCTTGGTCACCGTCGCCTGATCTTCGGGCGAAGGCTCGACCAGCGTCATGCCGAACGGCTTGTAGTTCTCGCAGCCGTCGCCCCCGGTGTTGCACGCAATTGCCCAGCCGTTGTTCTCGGCGGCAAGATCCCAGAAGGCTTGTTCGAACGTCGCGAACTCCGCTTCCAGCTTGGCCTGCTCCTCGGGCGAGAAGCTGTTCCACTTGTCGAGGTTCATGAAGTGGCCGTTCACCGACCACGAGATACCCAGCGGCAGGAAGTGGGTGGTCACCTCGGGCCAGTTACCGGTGTTGCCGGAGGTCGGCGAGGTGATGGCGCAATCGACGACACCGCGTTGCAGGGCGGGGTAGACCTCCTTGAAGCTCATGGTCACGGGCGTGGCGCCCACAGCCTCGAGCAGGGTCGACATGGACGGCGTATAGGAGCGGACCTTCAGACCCGCCAAGCCGTCAATCCCCGTGATCTCGGCGTTGCAGTAGAAGACCTGCGGGCCATAGGGCCAAAGCGCCAGCACCTTGGCGTTGAATTTCTCGGCAACCCGCTTCTCCAGCTCGGGCCGGAAGGCTGTGACGGCCTCCATCAACTGGTCCATCGAGGTCGAGACACCGATCAGGTCGATCCCTTCCAGGAAGGCATCGTCGCGGGCCGCCGCACCCACAGTGGTCTGCACGATGTCGAAGGCCCCGGTGCGCACCATGCGCAGCGTGTCCTGCATGTCGACGCCGACCACGTCCAGCGGATTGAAGTTGATCGCGAGCGGAATGCCCGTCTTGTCGGAGAGGCCCGCATAGAACTCCTTCTCCAGCGCCGTGTGGAACTTGTGGGTCGAGACGAGACCCGTCGCGCGGATCGACGTCTCGGCGCTGGCGGTTGTCGCCAGCAAGGCCGCGGCGGCGGCCATCAGGATCGTGTGTTTCATAGCTCGGTTGTCCCTTTCGGTTGGTCCTGGACTAAGTGGAGGGGCCTATGGCGGCGCCATGGCCTGAAAATGCCGGGCGATCTCTATCCGGCGCGCGCGCCAGATCCGATCGCCAAGCCCGGCAAGGTGGTCGAGGATGTCAGTGACAGCGCGAAACCGCGCAGGCCTTCCGGCAATCCTCAGATGATATCCGATCGAGAGCGTCGAGGACCGGCCCCTGTCGGCCTCCGCCAGCAGGACGTCGAGCGCATCGCGCACATACTCGACCATCTCGTGTGCACGCACGAAGCCGTTGGGGTGGAAGAACTTCATGTCGTTGGTGTCGAGGTTGTAGGGCACGATCGTCAGCCCCGCATCGTCGTAGGGCAGATCATCGTCAAAGGCGTTCGACGTGTACGCAAAGCCCAGTTCCCGCAGCAGGTCGCGGGTCCAGCGGCTCTCCGATCCGCGGCAAAAGAAGCCGAGCGGGCGCTGCCCTGTGGCTGCCTTGATCGCGTCGATGGCACGGATCAGGTCCGCACGCTCGGCCGCCCGGTCCGCGTAGTCCGAATGAGGCCGCCAGCGCCAGCCATGGCACGCTGCCTCGTGCCCCGCAGCGATGGCGGCGTGGGCGTTTTCGGGTGCGCGTTCCGCAGCCCGGCCACAGAAGAAGAACGTGGCGGGGGTGGAGGTACGCTCCAATGCATCCAGGAACCGCCAGAGCCCGACCCGCATCCCGTAGGCGAAGATCTGCTCCTGACCCAGATCCCGGGTGCCGGGGGTGACGACGCTGAGGACCTCTCCCACGTTCTCCGAGACGGGATCCCCGTCTCCGACCTGCTGCTCTGCGCCTTCCTCGAAGTTCACCACAACCGAGACGGCGACGCGTGCGCCGTTCGGCCAGATGATCTCCGGCGGGTGCGCACCATAGCCGATCAGGTCACGCGATGAGGCCATCATCGATCAGACATCGAAGATCCGGCCCCATCCGCGGATCCGTGCGGGATCGACGCCTGCAACCTTCATGGATTTCCAGAGCCCGGTCGAGACAGTGTCGTAGACGGGGATGCCGGTCTCCGCCTCGATCTGTTGGGCGACGCCCGCACCGCGGAAGTTCGTGCAGAAGACCGAGATCGCGTCCGGTTTGTCTGCGGCAACCGCCCGGCACATATCCAGGATCTCGGCTTCCGTGTACGTGCAGAACGAGTAGTTCCCGGGGTCGCCCAGGTGCCGGTCCGCGATGACGTCGAAGCCTTCCGACTGGTAGTTGGCGTTGATGGCCGACTGGATCTCGTCGAGGTAGGGGGTGACGAAGGCGATCCGGCGGGCGCCGGTTATCGTCAGGATCTCGTTCAACGCCAGGACCGACGTACAGGCAATGGCGCCTGTCCGTGCCTCGATCTCCTCGCAGAGCTGATGGTCCGCCTGAAACCCAAGCCAACCGGACGACGTGCCGTTCCAGCAGATCGTCTGAACCTTGGCATCGGACAGCAGCTCGGCCGCTGCCAGCATCGGCTCATTCGTGAACTGACCCAGTGCATCGTCATCGAGCGAGATCTTCAGCACCCGGAAACGTCCGAAATGCGCCGTCACATCCGGCAGGTCGGCGAGCATGGCTGCGGTCAGCGGCTCCAGCACCGAATTCGAAGACGGCGTCAACATTCCCAATCGGTACTGCGATGGATGGTCGTGCATGGCTTCCCCCGGCCGCTCCCGGCGTTGGACCGGTTCATCCAGACCCTGCAAGTATCAGGCCAAAGATCCACCGCGCCGAGCAGACAGCAAGCCAAGAGCACGCGCAAAGAGAGATTGTTATATCATTTCAATTAACTGCAAGTGTGCGGTGCGGCAAAAAATTGTCGACAATTTGGTATAAAACTTGCAGCGTTTTTGAGGTGGCTCGGGATCCCAGGACCAACCGAAATCCCGAGCCCCTTGCGTCAGAAAACACAAGGAGCACTCATATGTGCGAAAGACACGGAAACCGCAACTTCCCAGATATCTCGGGTATCGATTTTAATCGCCGCTCGTTGCTCAAAGGTGGGGCAGCTACTGCGCTTTCCTTAGGCATCGGCGCCGGGTTGCCAAACACAGCGGCGGCCGCAACCACCGTAAAGTCCACACACGGCACTGGTTTCTGCAACTTGCCACTTTTTCTCAGCCATGCACGCCAGACCGCTCAGGAGGATGGGCTGACACTGGAGTTCGTGAACACCCCCACTTTTGCCGAACACGTGACGTTCCTGGGGACCGGATTGGTGGACGTGGGCGTGCTGCCGTACACGAGCTTCGTTGCCCTCTTTGATGCCGGTGCGCCGGTGACGATCGTTGCAGGTTCGGGGATCGAGGGCTGTGCGGTCGTCAGCCAGCCGGGTCTTGACTCGGCCGAGAAGCTGAAGGGCAAGACGTTGGGCACCTTCCAGCTCGATACGCTCGAGGTGATGCCCTACGACTACCTCAAGATGAACGGTGTCGCGATGTCCGACGTGAATGTCCGCTACATGGGCAACACGCCGGAGGCGGTCGAGGCCTTCAAGGCAGGCGCGCTAGACTGGATCTGCACGATCGAGCCCTACGCATCTGCCCTTCTGCAGGATGTCGAAGGCAGCCACATGCTGACCGATGGCAAGGACATCTACGGCCCCAACTACACGGATTGTGTCCTGGTCGCCCGTAACTCGCTGATCGAAGAGAACCCCGACGCCATCAAGGCTCTGATCAAGGCCATGATGAAGTCGCAACTCGCGTTTGAGCAGGAAACGCAGGCCGTTCTCGATGAGGTCGTAGGTGTCTACTACAAGACCTCCATGGAGAACGCGGTCATCGGCTCGACCAAGCAGCCGCCGATGGTCGATCAGCGGATGAACACGGATTTCATCCTGGGCCGGACCGACAGCTTGATCGAGATGGGCTACATCAAGGAGAAACCGGGCGCCGAAGCCATCGACTGGTCCATGCTCGAGGCCGTGATCGCCGAGAACCCGGATCTCTTTGATGCGCTGACGATCAAGTCGGCCTGATGGCAACCACTGACGCTACGGCCGGCGGGGTTAACACTCCGCCGTCCGCCATCGCCGAACTCTGGCAGCGTGTTGCGCCCAAGATCGGCTGGACCATTGTCTCTGTTGGCATGTTCACGCTGATTTGGGAGTTCCTGTGGCTCGTCGGCTTGGCAGATCCGCAGCTGCTGCCGCCACCCCACATCTTCATGGGCGATTTCGGTGAGCAGGCGAAGAACTTCAACACGGCGCAGCGCTGGCAGATCGGCGCGGGGGCCACGGATGCACCGAGCCCCGAGATGGCGGTGCTCATCACAATCCTCTCGTCGACCTACCGGGTGCTCCTGGGCCTGTTCCTGGCCGCAACGATCTCGATCTCCGTCGGCATCGCGATCCGCTACTGGAAGATGGCCGAGAACCTGACGCTGCCGACGATCACGCTGCTCGCACCCGTCTCGCCCATTGCCTGGCTGCCGGTGGCGATCTTCCTCTTCGGGATCGGCGATGCGCCCGCGATCTTCATGGTCTTCATCGCGCTCTTCTTCACGATGACGCTGGCCACGATCACGCAGATCGACAGCGTCAACAAGAACTACATCAACGTCGCGCGGACCATGGGCGCCTCGAAACGCCAGATCTACACGCGCGTCATCCTGCCCGCGATCCTGCCAGGTCTGCTCGTGGTGCTGCGGCTGAACCTCTTCGGGGCCTGGATGGTCGTGCTGATCGCCGAGGCCACCGGCGTCGGCTACGGCCTTGGACAAGTCATCATGCTGGCCCGCAACACGTTCAACCCGGGGCTGGTGTTCTTCACCATCGTCCTCATCGGTTTGACAGGGTTCATGTTCGACTACGGCCTCAGAACACTGCAATCGCGCATTCTCTACTGGGTGCCGAAGGGACAAGGGAGCCTGGGATGAGCGCTGCGATTTCATGCAAGGACACCGGCAAGATCTGGGCAATCGGCACGCGCCGCGCCCATGAGGCCATCGCCACCATCGACCTCGACGTCGCGCCCGGCGAGTTCGTGGTGCTGCTGGGGCCGTCGGGCTGCGGCAAATCCACATTGCTGTACCTCGCGGCAGGGCTCGAGGAGACCACCTCGGGCGAGATCACCTCTTTCGGGGAGCCGATCGCCGGGCCAAGCCCGGACCGCAGCCTGATCTTCCAGGAGACGTCCCTCTTCCCCTGGCTCACGGTGGGTCAGAACGTGACCTTCGGTCTGTCGTTGGGCAATGCAGATGCTGCGACACGCGCGAAGGTGGCGGAGGAGGTGCTGGCCAAGGTCGGACTGCGCGCCGCCATCGACAAACGCCCCGACGAGCTGTCGGGGGGCATGCGCCAGCGCGTGGCCGTGGCGCGGGCCCTGGCGATGGAGCCGCGGGTGCTGTTGATGGACGAGCCCTTCGCCGCCCTCGATGTTCAAACGCGCGCGAAGATGCAGGACTTCCTGCTGGATGTCTGGCGCGCCTCCGGTGCCTCGGTGCTGTTCGTGACACACCACATCGACGAGGCGGTGGCTCTGGCGGACCGGGTGGCTGTGTTCACCTCGCGCCCGGGACGCATCAAGGAGATCGTGCCGGTGGACCTGCCCCGTCCGCGCGATCCGTTCTCGCCGGAAGGCCAGGCCCTGCGCCAGCACCTGACCGACATCCTCAGCGTCGAGGTCGACCGCGCCTTCGCTGAACAGGAGGCCCTCGCCTGAGATCTTAACCACCCACTTCATCTGGCCGAAAACACCTCGGGAGCGCGAGGGCAGAGCCCTCGCATTGGTCCGCCAGGACCAAACAGCCTTCCACCGAACCACCCTAGGGGGATCCCATGACAGCAAGTATCGTCCGCGCCCGCCACGTCATCACTGGCGTCAAGGATCGCCATGCCTGGAACCAGATCGACGACGGCGCCGTGCTGGTCGAGGATGGGAAGATCCGTGCCATCGGCCCGTTCTCCGAGATCAGCGCGGCCCACCCTACGCTGCCGGTGCACGGCGACGGGCGCCAGGTGCTCCTGCCCGGGTTCATCAACGGCCACCACCATGTGGGGCTGACGCCAGTGCAGCTCGGCTCACCCGACATGCCGCTCGAGCTCTGGTTCGTCACCCGCATGGTCTGCCGTGCGGTGGATCTCTACCTCGACACGCTCTACTCGGCGTTCGAGATGATCGCCTCGGGCGTCACCACCGTTCAGCACATCCACGGCTGGATTCCCGGCAAGCTAGACGCGGTCACCGCCGGCGCCGGCGAGGTGCTCCGCGCTTATGACGATATCGGCATGCGCGTCAGCTATTCCTTCGCCCTGCGCGACCAGAACCGGCTGGTCTACATGGATGATGCCGAGTTTGTGGCGTCGCTGCCGGAAGATCTGCGCCCGCCGATGGAGAACCACTTTGCCCGCTTCGGCATGGACCTCGACGATTTCATGGCCATGTTCGAGACGCTTCATTCCCAGCACCACAATCACGAACGCATCGGGATCCAGCTGGCGCCTGCCAACCTGCACTGGTGCTCGGACGCGGCGCTCACCCGTCTGTCCGAGGCATCGGAGAAGTACGATGCGCCGCTTCACATGCATCTCGTCGAGACCGCGTTCCAGAAGGAATACGCCAAACGCCGCGGTGGTGGGACCGCACTGGAATACATCGACCGCTTCGGGCTCCTGGGCCCGCGCATGACACTGGGCCACGGGGTATGGCTGAACCAGTCGGACATCGAGCGCGTGGCAGAAACCGGCACCAACATCTGCCACAACTGCTCGTCCAACTTCCGCCTGCGATCGGGCGTGGGGCCGCTCAACACCTGGGAGAAGCACGGCGTCAACACGGCCATGGGCATGGATGAAGCCGGCATCAACGACGACCGCGACATGCTGCAGGAGCTGCGCATGGTGCTGAATGCCCACCGCACCCCCGGTACCGACGACAGCGTCCCGACCGCCTCTCAGGTGCTGCGCATGGCAACCTCGGGCGGGGCGGCGACCACGGCTTTCCGCGGGACGATCGGCAAGCTGGAAGAGGGCCTCGGCGCGGATATGGTGCTGATCGACTGGGACAAGCTGGCCTTCCCGTACCTTGACCCGGAGTATCCCGTCCTCGATGCCGTGATCCAGCGCGCCAAGACCGACGGTGTCGACATGGTCATGTGCGCGGGGGAGGTGATCTACTCCGACGGTACGTTCGCCCGCATGGACCACAAGGCCGCGCTGGAGCAGTTGCGCCAGGATCTGACCCGTGCGCTGACCGAGGAGGAAGTCGAACGCCGCGGGCTCGCCAAGCAGCTGCTGCCGCATGTCGAGAAGTTCTACGACGGCTACTTCGACCCGGAAGCACTGCAACCGTTCTACCGGCCAAGCTCGATGGTATGAGCCGTGGCGGGCGTGGAGTTCTCTTGGGGAAGCGCCCACAACGGGGCCTGTCATCGTGTCCGGCAGGGCCGGGATCATCGGTCCGCATGCGGTTCCATGCGGGTGGCAGCGCCGCCACTTGCTTTGGCCCATGCCCTGCAGGACAGGACGGACCACGGGGCCTGGGAAGGTGATGAGCCAACCGTCTGAGGCACCGCTTGCGGCCTTTGGTCTGGGACCCTCGGGACATGGCTCTCACCACGCCCGGCATGCGCGGGAAGGTTTGGACCTCGTCGGTTAACGGAATATGAAAGTGCGCGATGCCGCCACGGAGCGCGCGCTGATCAGGAAAGGACAAGACATGAGGCTGATCGGCGTCGACGTCGGGGGCACCTTCACAGATATCGTCTTCCACGAGACAGGCGGGGCCACGCATATCCACAAGGTGCCGACCACCCCGGACAACCCGGCGCGCGGCGTGCTTGCAGGGATCGAGGCGCTCTGCGACCGCTTCGGGATCGAGCGGGACAGCATCGATCATGTCTACCACGGCACCACGACCGCGACGAACGCCATCCTGGAACATGATGGTGCCATCTGCGGCATGATCACGAACGAGGGCTACCGCGATATCCTGCACATCGGGCGTCACCAGCGTCCGCAGCACTTCTCGATCCAGCAGGACATCCCCTGGCAGGACCGCCC
Source organism: Pseudomonadota bacterium (assembly GCA_039033215.1). GTDB lineage: Bacteria > Pseudomonadota > Alphaproteobacteria > Rhodobacterales > Rhodobacteraceae > Thermohalobaculum. The sequence continues at coordinate 18,040 of JBCCDA010000003.1, forward strand.
GCTGATCAAGCGCCGCTTCCGAAAGACGGTGCCGCACCGCATTGTTCCACCGACGGGCGAGGTTCTGGTTGCATTGGACGAAGACGCGGTCCGCGCAGCGGCCCGGGAGCTTCGAGAGGAAGGCGTCTCCTCAATCGCCGTCTGCTTCCTGTTCTCGTTTCTTGACCCCTCGCACGAGGCCCGTGCCCGCGAGCTGGTCCTGGAGGAACACCCGGACGCGTTTGTGACAACCTCGTCGACCGTCTCCCCCCAGTTTCGAGAGTTCGAGCGCTTCACCACCAGCGCGATCAACGCGTTCGTCGGCCCGAAGGTGCGCGACTACGTGAACCAGCTGGAGGGCGAGATCGCAGCAGCGGGCATGACCGCCGATCTGCATGTCATGGCGTCGAACGGCGGCGTGGCAACGGCGGCCATGGTGTCCGAACGGCCGGTCGTCACGCTGCTCAGCGGCCCGGCGGCCGGTGTTCTGGGCGGCGCCTGGACAGGTGGCCTCTCAAACCGGCGCTCGCTGATCACCTTCGATGTGGGCGGGACCTCGGCCGATATCGGGATCGTGGTCGAGGGACGCTTTGCCGAGGCCACCCCGCGCGATACGTGGATCGCAGGCTTCCCCCTGATGGTGCCCATGATCGATATCCATACCATCGGGGCGGGCGGCGGCTCGATCGCCCACCGCGACAAGGGCGGGGCCTTCAAGGTAGGCCCCCGCTCGGCGGGCGCGCGGCCGGGTCCCGCAGCTTACGGGCACGGGGGCACCGAGCCTACGGTGACCGATGCCAATGTCGTGCTTGGGCGGCTGGACCCGGAGAACTTCCTGGGCGGTGAGATGGGCCTCGACGTCGCTGCCGCCGAGCGCGCGGTGGATGCATTCGCCGCGCAGATGGGCATGGACCGGCTGACAGCCGCCGAGGGGATCGTCACGGTCGTCAACGCGAACATGGCAGGTGCCATCCGCTCGCGCACCGTCCAAAAGGGCCTGGACCCGCGCGACTTTGCCCTCGTCGCCTTCGGGGGTGGTGGCCCCCTGCAGGCAGCGGACGTGGCCGCACAGCTCTCGATCCCCGAGGTGATCGTGCCCGCGCACCCCGGCATTACCTCCGCCACCGGTCTGCTGACCACCGACCTGCAGTACGATGCGATCCGCACGGCCTTCGTCGTCTCCGGCAAGATCGACCACACCGCGATCGAGACGCGGTTTGCCGACATGGAGACGGGTCTTCTGGACCAGTACCGGACGGACGGCGTGGCGCCCGAGCGGGTCAGCTTCAAGCGCACCGCAGACGTTCGCTACGTGGGCCAGGGCTACGAGCTGCGCATTCCGGTGCAGGACGGGGCGTTCGACACCGCTGCCGAGACTAAACTGTTCCAGGAGTTCGAGCGCCGCCACGAGGCCGAGTACGGCCGCTCGTTCCCCGGCAGCCCGATGGAGATCGTGAACATTCGCCTCACTGGGATCGGCGAGACACAGAAGATCACGGCTCAGACGGCGCCGACCGGCGGCTCGCTGGACCAAGCGCTGGTCGCAACGCGCCCCTCGGTCTTCCGTGTCGGGCAAGATCTGATGACGCTCGACACCGCCTTCTACCACCGCGACGCCCTGCCCGTGGACCAGGAGATCCCCGGCCCTGCCATCATTCTGCAGCAGGACAGCACCACCGTGGTCCGCCCCAGCGATACCTTCCGCGCAGACACCGCAGGCAACATCCTCATCCGGATCGGAGACTGACATGACCGACGAGATCGATCCCGTCACCGCCAGCGTCATTCAGGGCGCGCTCCAGAACATCGCGATCGAGATGGGCTACAAGCTGATGCGCATGTCGTATTCCTCGATCATCCGCGAATCCGAGGACTTCGGGACCGCGCTGACCGATGAGGTCGGCAACCAGCTCGCCGAAAGCGTCCAGTCCACCCCCCTGCAATCCGGTCCCATCCCCGGCTACGTGCAGAACGTGATCAAAGTCTTCAGGGCCCGCGGCGATACGTTCAGGGCAGGCGATGTGATTATGCACAATGATCCCTACGGCGGCGCGAGCCACGGGCCGGACATCGCGCTGATCATGCCGGTGTTCCACGAGGACGAACTGGTGGGCTTTGCGGGAACGACCGCACACCACCTTGACGTGGGTGCGCTCTCGCCGGGGTCGTGCGGGATCGTCGATGCGCTGGACGTCTACGCAGAGGGGCTGCAGTTCAAAGCGATCAAGGTCGTCGATGCGGGTGTGCGCAATGAAGCCGTCTGGCAGATCCTGCGCGACAACGTCCGTGCACCGGCGCTGGTGGTTGGTGACCTCGACGCCCAGGTGGCCGCATGCGAGATCGGTACCGAGCGTTTTCGCGACCTGATCTCGCGCTATGGCGTGGGTACCATCCGAGCGGCCAGTGCGGCCTTGATGGCGTACTCGGAACGGCTGATGCGCCAGGCGATATCGGACGTGCCGGACGGGACCTACACGGCCACCACCCATATCGATGGCTTCCTCGACGACCGGGAGCGGCGCGATCTGCCGATGGTCGTCACGATCACCATAGACGGGGACCGCATGGTCGTGGACCTCACTGGCACCGCCGATCAGGTCAGCGACCGGCCGATCAACATGCCGCTGGTGGGCACGGTAGACATCGCGATCTGGCTGACCGTGCGCTCAATCCTGCTCGACAGCGACGTCTATGGGGAGATCCCGCAAAACTCGGGCCTGACACGCCCCATCGAGATCATCGCACCCCGCGGCTGTCTGGCGAACCCGATCTTCCCTGCCCCGGTCATCGCCCGCTTCACGCCCGGCAACCAACTCGCCGACACCGTGATGAAGGCGCTCGCCGAAGCAGTGCCCGAGCAGGTATCGGCGGGGATTGGCAACCTCAAGGTCATCGCCTTCTCGGGGCTGCGCGAGGAAACGCACTGGGTGCATATGGAGATCTTCGAGGGCTCTTATGGCGGGCGGCACACCAAGGATGGCATGGATGCCGTGGACACGCTCTATGCGAACACCCGCAACAATCCGATCGAGGACATCGAGAGCCACCTGCCCATGCGCGTGACCCGCTACGAGCTGCGCGAGGATACTTGCGGGGCCGGACGCACCCGCGGCGGCGTTGGCGCCATCCGGGCCTTCCAGTTCCTGGAGCCGGGCGGCTTCTCGGTCGAGGGCGAGGGCCACAAGTTTGCCCCCTGGGGTTTTAAGGGCGGTCGCAATGGGCAACCAGCCGAGCTGCACCTGATCCACCCTGACGGGTCCGAGGAAGCGCTGCCTTCCAAGGTGCCCTACCGCCCCGCAGTCACCGGCGACACGTTTCTGGCGATCGGTCCCTCCGCCGGTGGCTACGGGCCCGCGTTCGAGCGGGCCCCGGAAGCTGTGCTGGAAGACGTGCTCGACGGGATCGTATCGGTCGAGAGCGCAAAGCGTGAGTACGGTGTCGTTGTCAGCGGGGGCACACTGGACCTCGCGGCGACGGCAGCGCTGCGCGGAGGGTGACCAGAGAGACCGAGCTTTAGCTCTATCCCCGACCGCTGCGACACCCCTCGGGACGGCATGGGAGCCTACGCAGGTAAGACATGGCATCCGGCGCGCGCTCTAAAGTGCCGCAGCGTCAACAAAACATCGGGCCTTGACACCGGCGGGCCAATGAACGATCGAGTGCCAGCGCTCCGCAGCCGCGTGAGCATGCAGTGCCCTTGCGGGCACAGAGCGCACCTGATCACCGTTCCCCATCACGCAGGGTTCAAGACGCGAAGGCCAAACGGCGCAGGAAAAGCCTGCTCGTTCCGAGGCCGCGCGAACCCTATCCGCCGCAGTTCCGCGGCTGAATTCTGTGGTCGCGTCGACCCGATGTCGGCAGCGGCCCCTTAAGGAAGATACATGTTCGATTTCGATACGCTCGGTCTTTCACCGGCATTGCAGACTGCATTGAAACACGGTGGGTTCAGCGAACCGACACCAATTCAAATGCAGGCGATCCCGCTGGCACTGGCCGGGCATGACGTCCTGGGACTGGCTCAGACCGGTACCGGGAAGACACTGGCGTTTGGTCTGCCGCTGGTGGACCATCTGCTGCAGATCCCGGGCAAACCGGCGCCCAAGACGGCAAAGGCCCTGATCCTCGCGCCGACCCGCGAACTGACGAACCAGATCGCCGAAAGCCTGCGCGCCATCACCGGCAAGACCAAGATCCGGATTGTCACCGTTGTCGGCGGGCAGTCCATCGGAAAGCAGATCAATCAATTGGCGCGCGGGACAGATGTGCTTGTCGCGACCCCTGGGCGGCTGATCGATCTGATGGGGCGCCGCGCCGTCGATCTTGGGACCGTCCGGCATCTGGTGCTGGACGAAGCCGACCAGATGCTCGACCTCGGGTTCATCCACGCGCTGCGCCAGATTGCGCCGAAGCTTGGCACGCCGCGCCAGACCATGCTGTTCTCGGCTACCATGCCGAAACAGATGGAGGAGCTGGCTGCGACCTATCTGGTTGATCCCCGGCGCGTCCAGGTGGCACCTCCCGGCAAGGCCGCCGACAAGATCACCCAGTCCGTGCACTTTCTTGCCAAGGCATCGAAACCAACCAAGCTGCGGGAGATTCTGACGGCAAATGGGAACGATCGGGTCCTGGTCTTTGCGCGCACCAAGCATGGCGCCGAGAAGCTGATGAAGGGACTGGTCGAAGACGGTTTCAACGCGGCCTCGATCCACGGAAACAAGAGCCAGGGACAGCGCGACCGTGCGATAAACGGCTTCCGGTCCGGGGCGGTCACTGTGCTGGTCGCGACAGACGTGGCGGCCCGGGGCATCGACATTCCCGACGTTGCTTGTGTGGTCAACTACGAACTGCCGGAAGTCCCGGACAACTATGTCCACCGCATCGGGCGCACCGCGCGTGCCGGGCGGGAAGGTGAGGCCATCGCCTTCTGTTCGCCAGAAGAAGGCGGTTTGTTGCGGCAGATCGAGCGTCTGATGAAGATCAGCGTGCCCGTCGCGAGCGGCACCGCACCGGCGGCAGAGGTCAACGAGCGGCGGCCAGGACCCAAGGGACGGCGGGGTGGCAAGCCAAGCGGTGTGCCGGCGGCGACCAAGCCCGCATCATCGCGCCGGCGCCGGCCAAACCGGCGGCGCGCTGCCTGAGGTTATGGGCGCGCGGATATGTCAGAATTCCGCGCCCCCACACTGCCCTAGTAGCTGCCGTCCGGTCAGTTCCGGACGACGCTCACTGAACACGTCGCGTGCCGCAAGACACGGTCGGTGTTCGATCCAAGCATGAAGTCCGCCAGTCCCGGATTGTGGGCGCCCATCACGATCTGCGTGGCGCCCACTTCCTTGGCGACGTCCAGGATCTCTTCGTAGATCGGGCCGTGCCGCGCGATGGTGCGGACGCGCATGCCATCGGGCGTATGCTCCTCGACAACCTCGTTCAGCCGTTGGAGCGTATCTGCAACGACCTTGTCCATATTGAGCGCGGCGGACCCACCGGTCTCACCTCGAATCGCATACCGGAAGTCGATACCGGCAACGATGTCGGGCACGACGGTCAGAGCGACCAGGGCAGCGCCCTTGATCTCGGCCAGTTGCACCGCGGATTCGATCACCTTCGCCGAGGTATCCATCTCGGTCAGGTCGATTGGGGCTAGAATTATCTCTGTCACTGCGGCCTCCCGGGGATCAGCGGTATTCTGGACGGACGAACAACCAGACCAGCCAAACAAGCAAGCAGATGACTATCAGGTTGAGGATCGAAATATCCGTCGCCGGAGAGATCGATGCCGGTGGTTCCGGCAACGCTGGTGCAAGCGCGGCCGCCTGCTTCAAAGTCGGATCGATCAGCAGCGTCCCGGGGATCGATGCGTTCAACGTCGTCACAGCAGTGGACGAGATCGGGGTGATGTCCGTGGAAATCGAGCTTGGACCTTGGTCACCGACGATGTCGTTCGCGCTTTGATCCGCAGGCCCAGCGAGCACAAGCTGCGCCCCCAGCGTCTCGATCGCGGAGAACTGGCTCGAGTATGTACCACCCGCGATCCGCGTAGGCCGCATGAAGGGGTACTTCACAAGGTTTGGACCATCGCTCCAGTTCAGGATCGGCATCAGGCGATAGTTGCCCGTGGCCAGCGCATCGATCAGCGCCCTGTCCCCTTCGGGGGAGAACACGATCGCCGCCTCGGTTGAGCCTTCTGTCAATAGCGACAGGAGCTCTGGCGTCGACTCGAACTCGGACCCCTGCACACCTGCCGAAAGACCAAGTCCCTCGGTAAGCATGTTGGCCACCCGGTAGGAGGACGAGCCCTCCGGTCCGGTTCTGAACGCGGTCACGGCGCCAAGGTTTGTCGGCCCGGCCAAACGTACGATGACGTGAACCAGGTTCTGATCGACTGCGGCCACGGCCTCGAAACGGCCATCCTGGGAAGGTGCGGCACCAGAGAGGTCGAAGAACGCCTCGGAGCTCACCAGCGCCAGTCGCGCATCACCGGATGCGACCATCTCCAACGGATTGGACGCAGGTTGGATCTGGACGTCCTGTCCGGTGAAGGCGTCCCGGGCAGCCCTGAGCGCCGCCGTCGCCGCCGCGCCATCGCTGACATCGGTCGACGCTGCGATCAGAAGCGGCTCGCCCGCCTCTACCGCACCCGAGTCGATCAGGCCCATCCTGGCAAGCGCGTCTCGCGCAACCGCCTGAGCAGATCTCCCCTCGATATCGACCTTACCGTTCAGCTCCTGCATCATCGCGCCGTCGATCTTGTCCGCGAGCGAGTCCAAAGCGGCACCGAAGCCCGGATGCTCGGACAGCGCTGCTGCCCGTGCCACCGGTGAGGCATCGTAGACGGGGAAGAACTGCAGATCATCCCGAAGGACCACGAGGCCATAGTCGGCAATCTGCCCGTCCGTCGTATAGCCTTCGATCACGTCGAGGCTGCCGTCGATGAGCTGGTCATAGAGCGACGCACGCTCGCTTAGCGCGACCTCCGTCACCGCACCGAAGTCGAAGCCGTAGCGCTGGCGCATCGGCTCGAAACCATCAAGCGGGCGCTTGGTGAAGTCATCCTCGACCCCCAGCGTGAGGCTGGGCGCCCGCGAGACCAGTTCCGTCATCGACGTGACGCCCAGTTCCGCCGCACGCTCGGCCCGCATCACCAGACCGTAGTTGTTGGCGAAACCGAACTTCGCGCGCCACGAGAAGCCGAGCGGCTCGTAGAGCTCCTTCACCCGTGCCGTTGCGGCGTCACCATCTGCGGTGGGGTTCTGGCCCAGCATCACCAGGCCGGTGCCGTTGTACTCCGGATAAGCGTCGATATCGCCGCGCTTCAGGGCTTCCTGGATGGCTTGCGTGGTCTCGTACCCAACCACGCCTGCCACCGGCAGTCCTTCGTTCTGGGCGATCTCTGCCATCATGTGCGCCAGGACGCGGCTTTCACCGAAGTTCTTGGCGCCGATGGTGATCTGGTCGTCGGCCTCGTCGCACCCGGCAAGTGTCAACGCCAGAGCGATTGCGATCAGTTTGCGAATCATCTCCTGCCCTCCTTACTCGCGTGCGCTGCCGACGGCTTCACCGCGGGCCTCGATCGGTTTCAGCGGTGGCGCCTCCTTACGGATCTCTCGTAAGAACCCGACGATCTGCATCATCACAATGACTGCGAACGGTATGGCCCCTGTGATCGCCATCGCCTTGGCCACAGCGACCGATTCCGACACCACCGTCCCGATGGTCAGGATCGCAATCAGCGAGCCCCAGACCATTTTCTGGATAACCGGCGGGTTCAGGTTGCCGTCCGTGGTCATCATCGACAGCACGAACGTGCCCGAGTCGGCAGACGTGACCAGGAAGATGAAGAGCAGGATGACCGCCAGGATCGTCAGGACCTGAGCGCCCGGGAAGTACCCGAGGAAGGCGAACAGTGCCTTCATGGGATCCTCGAAGATGATCTCCTTCAGACCACCGCCACCGAACATCTCGACGTAGAACCCCGCACCTCCGAAGACCGCGAACCAGAGCATCGAGAAGAGCGTCGGCACCAGGACGACGCCCATCATGAACTCGCGGATCGTGCGTCCGCGGCTGATGCGGGCGACAAAGATGCCAATAAACGGGCCCCAGGCGAGCCACCAGATCAGGTAGGTCAGCGTCCATCCGGCGGTCCAGCCACCCAGATCCTCGAACGGGAACAGCTTGAACGACATGGTGACCATGCCGGAGAAGTAGCTGCCGATCGAGTCGATGAACGTCTCCATCAGGAACCGGGTCGGCCCGGCGAAGAGCACCCAAAGCATGATGGCGACAGCAACCACCATATTCAGGTTCGAAAGGATCTTGATCCCTTTATCGACGCCCGTGGTCGCCGACAGCATGTAGCAGACGAACAGGATGCCCAGAATAACCATCGAGTTCGTCGACGTCTGCGCTGTCTCGAAGGCGAAGCCCATGCCGTTGCGCACGGCCAGGACGCCCATTGCCAGGGAGCCCGCCAAGCCGAAGACAACCGACATGACGGCCAGGATGTCTGCCGCCTTGCCCACCGTCACGCCCGTCTGACCCTGAAAGAGGGCCTTGATCGGCGTCGAGATCATAGAGGATTCGTTCTTGCGGAAGGTGAAATAGGCAATCACCAGCGCACAGCATGCGTAGATCGCCCAGGCATGAAAACCCCAGTGGAGGTTCGTGATGACCAGCGCCTGGCGTGCGGCTTCAGCGGTGCCGCCTTCCATGCCCGGCGGTCCATGCCAGTGATACATCGGCTCGGCGGCGCCCCAGACGAGCAGGCCCGACCCCATGCCACCGGCGAAGAGCATCGCGATCCACGACGCCGTGCCGAATTCCGGCTCCTCGTCGTCTTTGCCCAGCCGGATGTGCCCATACGGCCCAAACGCCATGAAGGCGGCGAGGAACAGAAAACCGGTGCAGAGCGCCAACCAACCCCAACTGACCCCGGTCAGTGCGTAGTTGGTGAAGCCGAGTGCCGCGCCGGTCATGCCATCGGGATCAACGACCCCCCAGACACCGATCCCCGCGCAGGCGGCCATCGATACGACAAAAACTGTATTGACCGTCAAACGGGCAGAGCCGTCAGCCATGGAATCCCCCCTAGTCTTCTCTAGTTTTTTTTCGAACCCACTTCCGCATTGCGTGCATACGTTTGATCATTTTGCAACCACTGTTAGACAATTTCATTTCTTCTAGACGACGTCGGCGTACGGGCTTTCGTTCTGGATCGGGTGTCGTCGCCACTGTGCCGCCCGTCCTGGGAGGACGTAGTCGCGCGCGCGCTGACTGGTCCTAGACGACAGCAATTGTTGTCGCTTGGGGGGCAACTCGGGCCGCATCGGACCGACGCAACCAATTGTTTCGGCACCTCTTTCGCCCCGCTTCCGGGAGCTGCATGCGGATGCACGCTCGAGACCGGCGCGGTCTGCTGTTACGCTGCAGCACAGGGTCCTTGCCGCGTGGGCATGGCGCGTCAATTCCCACTAGCAACGTGACCTCAGGTGGTGGAAAGAGTGCGCATGACATCGCTTGGGACCAAACATGCGTGAGGCATCTGCATCGGCGAAGCCGTCGTCGACAGATACTTCTGCGTCGAAGGCGCGGGTCGCACTGCTGGTCGCGGTGGCGATTGCCGCGGGGATCTGTCTGCTCCCGATCCTCGCTGTGTTCTTCGCGGCAACGACGAGTGGAACCGAGACTCTCCTCCACCTCGCCGAGACGCGGTTGTCGAGGTTCATCGGGAACACGCTGATTCTGGTAGGTGCCGTTGCCATCGGTACGGCTCTTATCGGCACGGGCGCCGCATGGCTGGTCACGATGACCAGGTTCCCCGGCGTGCGCTTCTTTGAGGTTGCGCTGATCCTGCCGCTCGCCTTTCCCGCCTACGTGCTGGCTTACGCCTATACCGACTTTCTGGATCACCCGGGGCTGGTGCAAACGACGTTGCGTGATGTCATGGGCTGGGGTCCCAGGGACTACTGGTTTCCCGAAATCCGGTCCGTCGGCGGGGCTGCCGCCATGCTCACGCTGGTGCTGTATCCCTATGTCTACCTTCTCGCCCGCGGTGCCTTCCTGCAACAGAGCGGGGCGCTCCTGCTGACCGCACGGACCTTGGGGCACGGGTCTGTCTCCGCCTTTCTGCGCGTCGCGCTGCCGATGGCACGTCCGGCTATTGCCGGAGGAGTGCTCCTGGCGGTGATGGAGACAATCGCGGACTTCGGCACCGTGAGCTACTTCGGGGTGCCGACATTCGCGACCGGGATCTATCAGAGCTGGTTCTCGATGTCTGACCGTGGGGCGGCCGCCCAGCTGGCATTCTGCCTGCTCAGCTTCGCACTGTTCATAGCACTGCTGGAGCGCAGCCAGCGGGGCGCCGCGCGACACCACGACAAGACAGGTCGGTTCAGCGATGCGCCTGCCGTAGAGCTGCATGGCGCAAGGGCGATCGTCGCTGCCGCGTTCTGCGCCCTTCCCGTTCTGCTTGGGTTCGTGCTGCCTGTCGTGCTGTTATTCTCCATGGGCATCGGATCCGAGCAGAACCTTCTCTCGGATCGCTACCTCGGCTTCATCCAGAACTCACTGATCCTGGCATCCGTTGCCGCTGTTGCGACGGTGGTGGCCGCCGTTGTGCTCAGTTTCGCCGTGCGGCTTCTAAGGACCCCTGCGGTCCGGGCAGCCCGCGAGATCGCGCGTATCGGCTACGCCGTGCCAGGGGGTGTCATCGCAGTGGGCCTGCTGGTGCCGTTCGCGGCGCTCGACAACTCGATCGATCGGATGGCCGAGACACTCCTCGGCGTCTCGACCGGGCTTCTGATCACCGGGTCAATCTCCGTTCTGGTCGCCGCCTACATGGTCAGGTTCATGGCGGCTGCGCTGAACACGGTGGACAGCGGATTTGCGACGATCGACCCCAAGATGGATGCGGTTGCCCGAACCCTGGGCCATTCGCCGTGGGACATTCTGCGCACAGTGCACGTTCCGATCCTGGCTCCCAGCCTGCTGACCGCCCTGCTGATCGTCTTCATCGATGTCCTGAAAGAGCTGCCGGCGACGCTGATCATGCGGCCGTTCAACTTCGATACACTCGCGGTTCAGGCGCATCGGCTTGCGAGCGACGAACGACTTGCTGGCGCGGCGGTGCCAAGCCTCGTGATCGTCGCGCTCGGTCTTCTACCGGTTATCCTCGTCTGCCGCAGCGTGCGACGGCAGAGGTATCGGTCCAACTGAGAACCCTGTGGCCCCAACGCAAACGGGCCGCCCCAAAGGACGGCCCGGCGCGGTCTCGCGGTGGTAAGGTGGTCGTTACTCCCAACCCACCTCGTTGAAGATCTTCTGCGCCAGCGGCACATTCTTCGCGACAAGGCTCAGATCCACAGAGTCCGGCTTGAAGAAGCCAAGCTCCGCTACCGATGCGCTGATCGCCACCCCGGGCACCGCGGGGTATTCGTCGTTCCCTGCCGAGAAGTACTGCTGCGCCTCGTCGCTTGCCAGATACTCGAGGAACTTGATCGCGTTTTCGCGGTTCGGCGCGTGGGCCGCGACACCGCCTCCAGAGAGGTTCATGTGCGCGCCTTCGGCATCCTGCGCCGGGAAGATCCAGCCGATGTTTGCCCGCTCCTCAGCCGAAAGGCCCGAGACCTCTTTTCGGATCGAGCGTGCAAAGTAGTAAGTGTTGGAGATCGAGATGTCGCACTCACCCGACACCAGACCGCGCAGCTGATCCGTATCGCCGCCCTGTGGTGCCCGTGCGAAGTTCGCGACGACACCGGCTGCCCAGTCGCGTGCGGCCTGCTCTCCATGGTTCTGGATCACCGCGGACAACAGCGTCTGGGAATAGACGTTCGACGACGAGCGGTGACAGACCATGCCCTTGTACGCCGGGTTCGCCAGATCAACGTAGCTCAACGGCGGGTTGGACACGTCGTTCTTGTCGTAGAAGATGATCCGTGCGCGCTGGCTGAAGCCAAACCACTGGTTCTCGCTGTCCTGAAGATAGGAAGGAATGCGGTTCTCGAGGATGTCGGTCTCGACGCTCTGCAGGAGCCCGGCCTGCTTCGCCCGTTCCAGCCTGCTGGTGTCGACGGTCAGGAAGACATCTGCGGGGCTGTTCTTGCCCTCCGCCTGCATCCGGGCGATCAGCTCGTCGGCTTTGCCCTCGATGCGATTGATCGTGATGCCCGTCAGCTCGGTAAAGTTCGAGTACAGGCGCTCATCCGTGTCGTAGTGGCGCGACGAGTAGAGGTTGAGTTCCTCCGCAGATACTGGCGCGGCCAGCATTAGGATCGCTGCGGCAGGGATGATCGACCGAATCATGGGCTAGCTCCTGGTCCATTGTTACCCGACTGTTTTAGTCAGCTATCAGGAATTGCCTGATCCAAACCGCGTCGTCAATACGTGAATCGCAACGATCTTTGACCGCAACATCGCGAGAGCCCCGCCCGGGGTCGGTTGCAAGAGACATCGGATGCTGCCAGGGGCCGCCAAGAACCCGCACTCACGCTCAGGTTTCCACCAACCTCTTCGAGCGTCGATTGGTCCAAAACGACTTCCAGCCGAAGATGCAGACCGGAACTGCGGACAGTCAGCTTTGTATCGGGTTGTGATCAATCAGACCAAACGCCCGGGGCGCCGGGCCCAACTCACCAGGCGTCAGTGTCCGCCACCGCCAAGGCCTACCCCAGCGATGAGCGCACCCCAGACCTTCAGCCGCAAACCGACAGCCTTAACTACACCTGTGGCAGCGATGATGTGGCCACCCACACCACTGAGGTTGTTGGTGTATGTCTGTATGATACAGCCGCTACCATCCAACATGACGGCTTCCTGCTCGGGGTGTTCCAGCTCGAAGTAGACGAGCATCGACCCACGAGCGACCCAGTTCTCCGGCTCCAGCAGCCGACCGCCAGGTACAACCTGTCCGGCCGCAATCGCCGGCTGGATGGAAACAACCTTGGCAGGAAGAACGGCGTCTCGGAACGACAGACCAATATTGCTGTCGCATGCGATTTCCGCCGGCATTCCCTCGTAGATTGTCGCCCTGGCAACCTGCGAGAAGCCAGCTGTAATCCTGAGGGGAATGTCGTCGGGTCGATCCGGAATGATGATCATCGCCGGGCTGAGAATGAACTTCGAAGCCGGGCTGCCCACACTCATGGTGAGCTGTGTCACCACACCGTTGGCAAACGACTTCACTTCTGTCTGCGCCAACGCGACCCGCGCGCTCTCGACCGCGGCTTCGGCAGCCGCGCGCTGCGCCGGCAGGGATTCGGCAATATCGATCTGCGCCAGATCAACTTGAGCCGTCGCGGCATCCAAGTCGGCCTCGGCCACAGCGAGCGATGCTTCAGCCCGCCGGAGCGTAGTCTCCGTCCCCACGTTCTTCTCGAACAGGGTTCGCGCGTTATCGACGTCCACCTGCAGCTTGTCGATGCGCGCGCGCACCTCGACCACCTGAGCTTCGGCGACTTTCAGAGAGTCCTGAGCCTTGGCCTCCTCGGCGGCCAGCTTCGCCAGTTCAGTCTCAGCCTGCGCAAGCGCCGCTTTCTGGACGCTGGCTTCGATACGAAAAAGAAGATCTCCTGCGGCGACGCGTTGGCCGTTTCTGACGGCAACTTCGGTCACAGGACCGCTTGTCTGAGCAACGACCGAGATGGTGCGGAAAGGTAGAAGACCAGAGTACGTCTTGGGGTGGAAGTAGAAGATCAGCAGGAACAGCAGGAACGCGAGCACGGCCCAGATAAACACAGCGGTACGCATGTTCCAGACGGTCATCGCCTCGCCGCGTCGCTTGAGCTGGAAGTAGCGGATGATGACCGGAAAAGAGGTGAAGAGGAGCTCAAACATTACGGTTCGCCTCCGGTGTACCTTGCGCTACTGGAATGCTCTCTCCGTCTGGGTCGGGCTTACCGTGGGCATCCGAGTCGCCGTGGGCATCCTCGCCGCGCTCTCGTCCGAAGGCGTAGCGGGACCAATCCATCATCAACGCGATCAGGATCGCTGTCAGGGGCAGCAGAAGGCTGAAGTGCTCCAGCGGGAAGATCTCGTAGAGCAAGGCGATCGCAAGCAAGGTCGGGATGGTCTTTGAAAGCGGTGTGCCTTTGGACCGATGTTCCGCCCAGCGATCAAACGCCGCGTAGAGCGTTACCACGCCGTAGAGCCCCAAAAACAACAGGGCCAGCGCGAGCCAACCGAACGTATCGACCTCGCCCGGTGGGACGAACCATTGAGGTAGGGAATGTCCGTGTTCGCCTTCAGCCGCCATCAACTTGCCTTTCCGACCGGTCAGATCGCGGGTCAATACTTCTTTGCAGTTACGGCGTCTACGACCAACTTCTCGGCATCCAGCGGCTGTGAAATGCCGAGGGCGATGTGTGAGCGTTCTGCCATACCGACCGGTTCCGAGACGACGGGATGGGGTGCGTCGGGCGCCGGGCGTCGGGCGTCGGGCGTCGGTCCGACAGGTGCAGCACGAACACCGGCCCGACAACCGCGAGATCACGGAGTTCCTTCACGTTGAAGGTTCGCAGCTCACTTGGTGCCGTTCGCGCAAACAGGATGGCGGGGTGCTAGCTTCGGTTTTTGCGACGTTTGGGTCTGATGATCGACCCTGTCCGACCCATGCCTGCGTGCTCTCGGCGCGACTTGCCATGGATGGCGAGTCCCGGGATAGTCGGACGATAAAAGAACGGGAGGAAGTCATGTGTCAGATCTTTGCGGGGCAAGACCCTGCAACTTACTGCAGCCAAACACGATCTCTCCGCCTCAACGGGCAAAGCACCTCCATTCGGCTGGAGAAGGCTTTCTGGGAGATGCTGGACAGCATTGCCGCCGCCGAGGGGTTCACGACACCGAGCTTCATCTCGAAGCTCCACAACGAGGTGCTTGGACTGCGAGGGGAAGCCCACAATTTCACGTCGTTGCTGCGCTGTGCCTGTCTGCAGCACCTCAGGCGCGAAGCCGGGCTGCTGGGACCTGCCCCGATCGCGGCGGAGTAGAGCCGTAGTATAGGGATACCACCAAGGGGCCGAAGAACTCGCTCATACTCGTCTGAAAACTGATCAGATGAGGAGGATCGTGTGGCCAAGGCCATTCACATGATGATCCGGGTGCTGGACGAAGTGCGCTCGGTCAATTTCTACGATACGGCGTTTGGACTGAAGATTGCCGATCGGCTGGACTTTGAGAACTTCACGCTCGTCTACCTCCGCAATCCCGAGAACGACTTCGAGGTAGAGCTGACCGTCAACAAGGGTCAGACCGGGGCCTACGACCTGGGCAACGGTTACGGCCATATCGCGTTCTGTGTCGACGACGTTGACGCCGAACACGCGCGGCTCTCGGACGCCGGGCTCTCTCCCCGCAAGCTGGTGGACTTTGCCCCAGACGGGACGGTGATTGCCCGGTTCTTCTTCATTCAGGACCCCGACGGCTACGAGATCGAGGTTCTGCAACGGCACGGCCGCTATCAGTAGGAGATACGCATGCTTTTCCACCTGGAATTCACAGTGAACTACAGCGCGTCGATGTCCCAGCAGGACCTGTTCCGGATCTGGATCGACGAAGCCAAGGCCGCGCTCGGCGCCAAGGATGCCGGAGTAGTCAAGGACCTCTGGAAGGCGGCGGGCATGCGCAAGGTGTTCGCCGTCGTCGAGGTCGACAGCGCGGATGTCCTCGACCAGATCAGCTTCGATCTGCCGATCATGAAAGAGATGGGCCAGCACGTGGACATAAAGGTCACGGCGATCCGCCGCTACGAGGACTTCGCGGCAGATGTGGGGGCGCGTTTCGAAGGCGGATGAAACCCCAGCCATCGTGACGCCCGGCGCAAGACCGGGCGCACCAATACAAAACTAAGGGAGGAAACGACACATGAGAAAGCAAGCAAGCGCACGGTCCATGACCCGGCGCGACCTGCTGGCGTCAGGCACCATCTTCGGTACTGCGCTGGTGGTCGGCCAGGGTTTCGTGATGCACGCCAGCGAGGCCTGGGCGGCCGAGGTCACGCACCTTCAGCCCAAGACTTTCGCGTCGCTGGTGCAGATGGCGCGCGACATCTACCCCCATGACCACCTGGCGGACAACTACTACGCGACCGCCGTCAAGGGCCACGATACCGAGGATACCGTGGCAATGATCGAGGAGGGTATCGCCTCGCTCGACGCCCTCGCGGTTGATGCCGGAAACCCCAGCTATGTCGAGACCGGTTGGGAAGCCGACCGCGTCGCGCTTCTTCGCCAGATCGAGGCGACCCCGTTCTTCCAGGCCGTCCGCGGCGGGCTGGTTGTGGGTCTCTACAACCAGCCGGATGTCTGGGACCACTTCGGATACGAGGGCGAGTCCTACTCCAAGGGCGGCTACATCGACCGCGGCTTCGACGACATCAACTGGATCTGAGGGGGACGGACAAATGGCTGCACCATATGATCTGGACGACGACGGCGTTGTCGTCATCATCGGCACCGGCGCGGGCGGCGGCGTGCTCGCCAACGAGCTGGCGCAAAAGGGCATTGACGTTGTCTCGCTGGAAGCGGGCGCGCGTCACAACCCGGAAGACTTCATCAACGACGAGTGGTCGTCCTTCAGCCAGTTGGCCTGGCTGGATACCCGGACGACGTCGGGGTCCTGGCGCGTCGCCAAGGATTTCTCTGGTCTGCCTGCGTGGATCGTGAAGTCGGTGGGCGGGACGACCCAACACTGGGCCGGCGCCTCGTTGCGTTTCCAGGACCATGAGTTCCGCATCGCGACCGAGTATGGCGACGTGCCCGGCGCGAACCTTCTGGACTGGCCGATCGGGCTGGCGGACCTCGAGCCCTACTACGAGAAGGCCGAGAAGAAGTTGGGCGTCACTCAGACCCACGGGATGCCTGCGCTGCCGGGCAACAACAACTACAAGGTCTTCGAGGCCGGTGCGAAAGCGATAGGCTACAAGAACGTCCACACGGGGCGCATGGCCATCAACTCGAAGGACTCGGAAGGCCGTCCCGCTTGCCAGCAGACAGGGTTCTGCTTCCAGGGTTGCAAATGGGGCGCCAAGTGGTCCGCGGGCTATGTCGACATCCCCCAGGGCGAAGCGACCGGCAAGCTGGAGGTTCGCGAGCAATGCATGGCCTTGCAGGTGCAGCACGACGCGAACGGCAAGGTCACCGGGGTGCTATACGCCGACCCGGACGGCAACCAGCAGTTCCAGAAGGCAAGGGTCGTGTGCGTTGCAGGCAACTCGTTCGAAAGCCCGCGGCTGCTGCTGAACTCGGCCTCGTCGATGTTCCCTGACGGGATGGCGAACTCCTCGGGTCAGGTCGGCAAGAACTACATGCGGCACATGACGGGATCGGTGTACGCGGTGTTCGACAAGCCGGTTCGCATGTGGCGCGGAACCACCATGGCGGGGATCATCACCGACGAGTCCCGTCACGATCCCTCGCGCGGGTTCGTGGGCGGCTACGAACTGGAAACCCTATCGATTGGCCTGCCCTTCATGGCAGCGTTCCTCAATCCGGGAGCCTGGGGCCGGGAGTTCACGGCAGCTATGGATGGCTACGAGAACATGGCCGGCATGTGGATCGTCGGCGAGGACATGCCACAAGAGACGAACCGCGTCACGCTGCACCCCGACGTCAAAGATCAGCACGGGCTGCCGGTGCCAAACGTCCACTTCGACGACCACCCGAACGACATCGCCATGCGCAACCACGCCTACAAGCAGGGCATGGCACTGTACGATGCGGTCGGGGCGACGCAGACCTACCCGACGCCGCCCTATCCCTCGACGCATAACCTGGGCACCAATCGGATGTCCGAGCGCGCGAGCGACGGGGTCGTCAACAAGTGGGGCCAGACACACGACATTGCGAACCTGTTTGTGTCGGATGGCTCTCAGTTCACCACCGGTGCGGCGGAGAACCCGACGCTGACGATCGTGACACTCGCCATTCGTCAGGCGGACTACATCGCAGAGCAGATGTCCGGCGGGACGCTCTAGAAGAACTTGGCCGGTTCGGCAGTTTCCGAGCCGGCCAAACTGACGCTCACGAGGACGTGGATGTTCCAAAAAGGTCGCGTTGTGCGAGTATTGACAGAACGCTCATCGAGGCATCCCGGTCAGAATCCGAAGTCCTGACTTCCTTACACCGTGGCGTGGTCATGAGATCAGGGGCTGGGGCCTTTAGACCGGTACGTGGCGCAGATTTCTTGAAGATCCTTTTGTGCGGCTGCCGAGAACTTCCGATTGCTACTGCCAACCCTTGGCAAATTTGCCCTTGATAAAATGGTTAATTTCTCAGCTTGTTGGCGAACATATAAAATATTTATTCTTTGCAATTTGCGAATTTTCTCTATTATTATTTTTTTGTATTCTCTATTATATCTAATATATTATGAACTCTCTCCCCAATCACACATGATTTTTGGTTTTTACTGAGTATTTCAATGGAGTAAATATCTTGCTCCGCGTTGTTGACAGCGCAGCGGGCTTGCTTTTACTTATTGGCTTGGGTGCGGGTGGGCCCGTGGCGAAGCGTACGAAGTTACTCGCTTCGGGATTGTATGAGTTCCAGCCGCAACAGGGTCGCATCCCTCGATGCCGCCCGATCCAGGAGCCTCTGAATGCCTCTTCCCGCCGACGCGCTCGTGCGCGACTTCGACCGTATTGTCTTCCACTTCGACGGCAACAACAACGACCCAGACGACATCGCTGCCATCCCGGTAGCGGCACTCCTCGCCGATGCTGCAGGCATTGGCGACAAGACGACATTCTTCTATGGGAACAACTTGTCCGAACCGAATGCAGGCGCTGGGCGACTTGCCGCTATGGACGCAAGTGGATCCTTCGCTCAGGGGCTCGGGATCGAGTCCAACGATTACCAGGACGGCATTGCCAACACGACCGCCAAGTTGATCGCGCTGCTCGAGAGCGGCGATCGCGTCCTCATGATCGAAGGCGGCCCGATGGAGGCGGCCTATCGGGCGTTGGAGAGCATTGACCCCGATCTCCACGAGAACATCACCTTGCTGAGCCACTCGTCCTGGAACGAGAACCGCTCGGTCAAGACCCGCGACACGGACGGGGTCGATGACGGTGTTATCCAGGCGCGAACCTGGGCTGACCTGAAGGAAGATTTTCCGGACCTGACCTTCATCGACATCCGTGACCAGAACGACGGCAACAACAACAACAAGGGCTTCAACAACTCCGGCTGGACTTGGATGGACGATGTCTCAGATCCGGTGATCCAGGAGGCGCGCCTCGCGATGGAGGCCGCAGGCAACACCAAGAAGAACGACCCCTCCGATGCGGGTATGCTGTTCTACGCGTTGACCGGCGAGGACGCGGGGACACCGGAGGATGCGCTGGCGTTCCTGGCTGAGAGCGGCCTTTATGACCTGGGTCCGACGGACGGGCCCGGCGATGGCCCGGATCCCGACCCGACGCCGGTTGAGGCCGCGTTATGGCTCATCGACCCCGTCACGGATACCCGGATCCGTCAGTTGACCGACGGCGACAGCATCGACCCTGCAACGCTCTCGGACGGCACCTTCTCGGTGGAAGCGGTACCGCCAGCAGGTCTCACCACAAACAGTGCTGTCTTCAGCCTCGACGGCCAGGTCGTGAGCACCGAAAACGTGCAGCCCTATGCGCTTTTTGGCGACCAGTCTGGCAACTTCGCTGGGGAAGATCTGCTGGACACGCTGGGTTCCGGGCCGGTCGTACTGAGTGTCACCTTCTACAGCGGTGCAAACGGCAGCGGGACGGCGAGCGTCTCGACAATCTCCGTTTCTGCCGCCCCGGAGACACCACCGCTCGCCGGCGATAATGATCTGTCCGGTGGGACCGGCGACGATCTGATACGGGGCGACACTGGCAACGACACGCTCAGCGGCAATGAGGGCAAAGATCGTCTCTTTGGCGATGAAGACGAAGACCAGATCTTCGGCGGGGCCGGCAATGACCGCATCTTCGGCGGTGACGACAACGACACGATCGAGGGCGGTACAGGTGACGACGAACTCTTCGGCAACTTTGGTGCTGACCTGATCTACGGCGGCGACGATGACGACCTGATCGCGGGCAACGCGGGCGCGGATGTGCTCTTCGGCGGCGACGGCGAGGACACGATCAACGGAAACGAGTTCGCTGACGTTCTCTACGGGGGTGCCAATCAGGATACGCTGAACGGCGGCTCGGGCCTGGATGCGCTCTTTGGCGGAGGCGGGGCGGACGTCCTGAACGGCGGCGCAAGCTCCGACCAGCTCACCGGCGGTGGAGGCGGCGACACCTTCGAGTTCACCGTCACTGGCGGGATCGACCGGATCACCGACTGGCAGGACGGGGTCGATCAGGTCGACTTCACCGCGGACGGGCTCGACTTTGGCGACTTCGCGGTGTCCGAGTTCGGCGACGGCGCAGGCGCCAAGATCATCGGCGGCGGCTACATCGTCTTCTTCGAGGGCGTGCCCACGGCGGATATCGACGCCAGCGACTTCCTCTGACAACTCCCGTCAGACGACACCAGCGCGCCCTAGTCAATCGGGGCGCGCGTTCTCATTTTCGGAACCTCTGCCTGACGGCGCAAGAGGTGCTGGTTGTACGAAAACGCACGTTCTAGACCGCTGCCGGCCAACGCCAGGTTAGTCCACGCAGACCTGTGCCCGGAGCCATCTCGGTGACGGCCGTGTAGAAACCGCTCCCCAGATTGCGGTTTCACATCAATGTCACGTCCTTCGAAAACTACTGTCACACAATCGCAATACCGGTCGGGTGAGGTTGTGGGAGACCGGTAGTGCTTAAAGCCATCGGCCTGAATAAGAAATTCGGCGCCTTGACAGCCGTCGATGATGCGAGTTTTTCGGTCGATCAGGCTCAGATGATCGGGATCATCGGGAGCTCTGGCGCCGGCAAGTCGACGCTCCTGCGCATGATCAACCGGCTCACGAACGCCACTGCCGGACAGATGCTCTACGATGGCAAAGACATCCTCGCGCTCCGGGGATCTGCCATGCGGTCGTGGCAGGCGAACTGCGCCATGATCTTCCAGCAGTTCAATCTGGTTCCCCGTCTCGATGTTGTCTCGAACGTGCTGCATGGCACGCTGAACAGGCGATCGACGCTGGCGACGATGTTCTCGCTGTTTCCAACGGCAGACATCCACCGCGCGATGGAAATTCTGGAGCGTCTGGAAATAGCCGACCATGCAGCGAAACGGGCAGAGGCGCTGTCCGGTGGGCAGCAACAGCGCGTGGCGATTGCCCGCGCGCTCATGCAGGATCCCGAGATCGTGCTGGCGGACGAGCCCATCGCTTCGCTCGACCCAAAGAACGCAGAGCGTGTGATGCAGACCCTGCGGCGTATCCATGAAGAAGACGGCCGACTGATCATCTGCAACCTGCACACGCTCGACACCGCCCGACGCTACTGCGACCGGGTGATCGGTATGCGGATGGGGCAGATCGTCTTCGACGGCGCCCCGGCCAACCTGACAACCGCCGTCGCGCGCGACATCTACGGCGCGGACGACAGCTTCGACGAAGCGGCGACCTCGACCTCGATCGAGACGCTTGATCGCCCCACCAAACTCCAGGCGATTGCCTGAGTTCAACCCGCCCCCGCCGCCGGGCGGGGGCATCTCACTGACGGGAGAGTGA
This sequence comes from Pseudomonadota bacterium, assembly GCA_039033215.1. Lineage (GTDB taxonomy): Bacteria > Pseudomonadota > Alphaproteobacteria > Rhodobacterales > Rhodobacteraceae > Thermohalobaculum. Next base: position 39,640 of record JBCCDA010000003.1, read on the forward strand.
AGATGAAGAAACTGCTAGCAGCTTTTGCAGCCTCGGCCATGATTGGCGGCGTCGCTGTTGCCGAAGAGATCACCGAATTCCGCATCGGCATCCTCGGCGGTGAGAACGCCCAGGATCGCCTGAACTCGAACGAGTGTCTGCGCGCCAAGACCGAAGTGCTGCTGGGCGTGCCGACCAAGCTGTTTGCCCCCGCCGACTACAACGGCGTGATCCAGGGCCTCTTGGGCGGCACGATCGACATGGCCTGGCTTGGTGCATCCGGCTACGCGAAGGTCTGGCTGACCGAGCCCGAAGCGGTCGAACCCGTGCTGGTCAAGGTCAATGTTGACGGAGGCTACGGCTACTTCTCGGTGGGCTTCGCGCGCAAGGACGCGGGCATCGCCTCGCTTGACGACATGAAGGACAGGGTCTTTGGCTTCGGCGATCCGAACTCGACCTCGGGCTACCTGATCCCGTCGATCGAGATCCCCGCACAGGTCAACGCGACGATGAACTCGGGCGATTACTTCGGCGAAGTCAAGTTCACCGGCGGCCACGAGCAGACAATCGTCGCGGTCAACAACGGTGACATCGACGCGGGCGTGACCTGGGCCGACGGCCTCGGTGACTGGGAGGACGGTTTCAACTCGGGCGCGCTGCGCAAGGCTGTCGACGCGGGCCTCGTCGACATGAACGATCTGGTCGAGATCTGGCGCTCGAAGCCGATCCCCGAAGGTCCGGTCGTGCTGCGCAAGTCACTGCCCGACTATACGAAGACGCTGATGACGGGCCTGATGGCGTCGCTCAAGTCGATGGACCCGGACTGTGCCTACGGCGTGCTGCAGGGTGATGCGCTTGGCTTCCAGCCGATCACGCACGAAGCATACGAAGTGATCATCGAAGCGCGCCAGCTGAAGTCCAACTAGGCGACACCCACGCTACCGCGTCCCGGGGACCCGCATCCCGGGACGTTTTCGTGCTGGCTCCGGGCAGCACCCACACAAAAGCTCCCACCCATGCCGAGGTGCACTTTGGCCGAGACGATTTCAGGCCCGACACGAGTCCGAGAGCTGCAGAACGACTACACCGCCATGGTGCAACGCCGGCGGTTCTACACCTTCGTCCTGCTTCTGGTCTTCGTGGTCATGATGGTCGCGGGGTTTCGTACCGCCGACTCGCGCAACGCCGGCGGGTTCTGGGACGGGATCACCAACGTTTTCGACTTCCCCGCCGAGGTACTGGACGAGGCATGGGAGAAGGCCGCTGGCCTGCCCGGGCAGTTGGTGCACTTTCTCCCCTCGTTGGTCGAGACACTCAATATCGCCGCCGCCGCAACGCTTTGCGGTGCGATCCTGGGGATAGTTCTGTCTCTGTTGTCCACGCGCGGGCTTGCGCGCTGGCCTCGCGTGATCGGGCTCTTCCGGCGAATGATGGATATCATGCGCGCCATGCCCGAGATCGTCATCGCGCTGGTTCTGATTTTCATCCTGGGCGGTGGGCCGGTGCCGGCCATGATCGCGATCGCGCTGCACACCGCAGGCGCCCTTGGAAAGCTGTTCTCGGAGGTCAACGAGAACGCCGACCTGAAACCGGTCGAGGGCCTCGCTTCGGTCGGCGCGACATGGGGGCAGCGGATGTACCTTGGCGTGATCCCCCAGGTAGCCCCGAACTACTTCAGCTACGCGCTGCTGCGGTTCGAGATCAACATCCGTGCCTCGGCGATCCTCGGTTTCGTCGGCTCGGGCGGGATCGGCTATGATCTTCGCAACGCCATGTCCTGGGGCAAGGGGCGCTACGACGAGGCGCTCGCGATCTTCATCCTGCTCTTCCTGACGATCGTCGTCGTCGACCAGATCTCCGGTTTTGTACGCCAGCGTCTGGTGGAGGGACGGCAATGAGCGACACGACCGTGACAGGCCCGGCCAAAGTCGCTGCAATCAAGGCGAACTTCGCGCGCAAGCGACTGTTCGCCTTCGGCGTCCCCGCCCTGATCCTTGCGTACTTCATCTACATCTTCTTTGCCTTCGATGTGCCCGGTCTCTACGAGCGTGCGAAGATGGAGAACGCGATCACGCTGGTCGCGGACAGCTATTCCCACAAGACGCATGTGGCCAAGTCGAACCGGGGCCCGGGCGACTACACCGTCGCGATCGAGGGAGAGCGCAAAGGTACCTATGGTCCCGATATGGCTCTGCCCGACTGGATCAGCTTCGAGAGCGAGGACGCCCGCGTCGATCTCGAGAACGGCTACAGCATTGCCTGGGAAGGCAAGCTGATGCGCATGACCGTGCCAGGTTACGGCGTGATCGAGGCGCTGCCATCGAACCGCGGGATCGAGCTGACCCTGCCAGGCCCCGAACCTGACTGGATCAATGCATCACGCAACCGCGTCACGATCACCACGCCCAACGGCCGTGTCGCGGTGACCAAGTCGAAGACCGAGGTCTACCGCTACGACTTTGGCTGGGAGCTCTTCTGGTTCACGCTCGACAGCCCCTTCTACGGCAAGGGGATCGGCGAGCTGACAGCCCTGGCGTTCTCTGCGGACCGGGTCGAACCCAACCAGTCTAACGCCGCCGCCATGTTCGATGACTTCTGGAACAACTCGATGTGGCGCCACCGAGAGGTCGCCTGGGCGATCTTCGAGACGGTGCTGATGGCGTTCCTCGGAACCTTCGGGGCAGCCATCATCGCCCTGCCCCTGGCTTTCATGGCGGCGCGGAACTTCACCCCGCTTCGGTCTGTGATGTTCGCGTTGCGGCGCCTCTTCGATTTTCTGCGCGGTGTCGACGGTCTGATCTGGACGATCATCCTCAGCCGTGCCTTCGGACCTGGACCGCTGACTGGCGCCTTGGCGATCCTGCTGACCGATGCGGGCACGTTCGGCAAACTCTTCTCGGAAGCGTTGGAGAACGTCGACAAGAAGCAGATCGAAGGCGTGCAATCCACGGGCGCGAAGCCCTTGCAGAGATACCGATTTGGGGTGATCCCGCAAATCACACCCGTGCTGCTGAGCCAGCTTCTCTACTACCTCGAGTCCAACACGCGCTCGGCGACAGTGATCGGCGCAATCGTCGGTGGCGGCATTGGGCTGATGCTGACCCAGGCGATCATCACCCAGAAGGACTGGGAAGAGGTCACCTATTACATTATCCTGATCGTGCTGATGGTCATGGTGATGGACTCGCTCTCTGGCTGGTTGCGCCGCAAGCTGATCAAGGGCGATACCTGACAGCCGATGCAAAGCTTGGGAATAAAACCGGTCATCGCCGCAAGCGCGGTCGTCACAGCCACGACCTTCGGGCGCTATTGCGAGGTGGGCAGCGATTGCGTCCTGACCGACGTCGAGATGGGCGATTACTCCTATTGCTCGAACTACGCGATCATCACCTACACGACAGTCGGCAAGTTCTCGAACATAGCGGCGATGTGCCGGATCAATGGCGGCAACCATCCGATGGATCGCGCGAGCCTGCATCACTTCATGTACCGATCCAGACAGTACTGGCCGGACATACCCGACGATGAGGCGTTCTTTGCGTGGCGTCGAGACCATTGGGTCGAGATCGGACATGACACGTGGCTGGGGCACGGCGCTCAGATCCTGCCGGGATGCAAGATCGGCAACGGCGCGGTGATCGCGGCCGGGGCCGTCGTGACCAAGGACGTGCCCCCTTACGAGATCTGGGCGGGCAATCCTGCCAAGCTCGTCCGGCGGCGTTTCCCGCAAGGGATTGCGGAGCGCCTGCAAGCGCTCGCCTGGTGGGATTGGGAACATGATCGGATCGGACAGGCGCTTGACGACTTCCGGTCACTGAGCGCGGATGCGTTTCTCGAACGTCACGGGGGGTGAGGCCGCGAGCGGTCTTCTTCCATCCGCTTGGGCTAGCGGACCATGCTCTCCCGATCCCAATCGCTATAGTCCGGCGAGCCCTCGACCCGGATAGGCCCCGCATAGCCGTACTCGACCATGTGGACCGTGATGGACGCTCCATCGACAATGACCACCGCGTAGGCCTCGGGCAGATCCGATGACGTCAGCAGCGTGCCTTCGCCAAAGTTCATCCAGCCCGCATGGTTCGTGCCTCTGGGCGCGCTGATCGGCACACCATGGAACGACCCCGCGATAGGCACATGGCAATGGCCGAAGAAGATATGTCCCAGTTTCGTCCGGTGCCGCGCGACCACATTGCCCAAACGGCCCGGATCCTGGAGCATGATGCGGTCCACGGGGGCGACGTGGGTCGGTACCGGATTGTGGTGCATGAACAGAAACACCGGGCCGTCGGCGTCGGCAAGGCGCTGATCAAGCCACATGGCACGCGAGGCACAAAAGGATCCCGCATGGGTGCCGGGTGCCCAGGTATCCAGCAGAATTGCCGTTCCATGTGACAACGGAACCACCCGCTGAACGAACCCGTTCTCGTCGGCCAGCTCGGGGAAGACCTGCAGGAACGTTGCCCGGTCGTCATGGTTGCCAATGCAGGGGTGCACCGGGACTGCGCGCGTCGCGATAGTCTGCTTCAGCCGCTGATAGTCGGCCAACTCGCCCCAGTCTGAGAGATCGCCCGTCACGACAACCGCTTCCGCGTCGGGATGGTGGCTCAGGGCATGATCCAGCGCGCGCTCGAAGTTCGCATTCGGGTCGCGCCCACCGATTGTGTGACCCGGTGTCGTCAGATGAATATCGGTCAGTTGAAGCAGTTTCACCGCTGCCCACCTCCCACTTGTTCTGGTTGGGGTGCAGGGTGCGTGCGGCCACGCACCCTGCGGTTTGGCTCAGCTGTCGGGCAGCAGATCCTGGACTTCCTCCGTGAGCTCCAGTTGCAGCTCCTTCATGTCGTCCACATCTCCGGTCACGATCTGCTCGATCCCGTCGTAGATGACCTGCGTGATCGCGAGGCCATTGTCACCGGGATAGGCCTGCCAGTCGCGCAGCAACGGCAGCTGACGCACAGCGGTCGCCTTGGCCGGGTTCTGATCGTAGAAGTCCGACAGGATGATCTCGTTGGCGGCCTTGTTCGGCGGCATGTAGCCGGTGGTGCGTGCAACGTCCGCCGCACCTTCGCCCGAGGTGATGAACTTCAGCCATTTCCACGCGGCTTCCAGCTCCGCCGGATCCTCCGAAGTCGAGACCAGCATGGCAGCGTTCCCACCGGCAGGCAGGCCCTGCGGGCCTTCGGCCGACAGACCCGGATACTCGTGGGTCATCAGCTGGAAATCGCCCTTTGCCCGCTCGACGGCACCTACGGCCGACGTCGACCAGAACATCATGCCAATCTCGCCCGCCGAGAAGCTGGCCAGCGCGCCCTTCCACTCCAGGTTCTGCATCTCGCAGCCGCGGAAGATGCCCTTCATCGTATCCAGGGCCGTCAACGCTTCCGGGCTGTCGATCAGGACCTTGCCCTGGTCCACGATCGCCTGGTCCTGGCTCCACATCAGAGCCTGCATGAACCAGTTGCCGGTGATGTTCCAACCCCAGAACATCGGGTTCCTGACCCCGGCTTCGCGCAGTTGACCGCAGACGGCCACGACCTCTTCCCAGGTCTTGGGCAGTTGATCGGGAGAGGTGATCCCGGCCTTCGCCATGAGGTCCATATTGTAGTAGCCGACCGGCAACGAGATCGAGAACGGCAGGCCGTAGACGGCTTCATCGAACGTCGACAGGCCAAGCATGGCGGCATGATAGCCGTCCTTCTCGAAGTCGGCCTCAGCCGCGATGAAGGGCTCGAGCGACTTGGCAATGCCCTTCTCGACCAGGATCGCCTGGCGGTTCAGGCCCTGCATGGTGACGTCCGGCAGATCGCCCGCCGCGGCCTCACGCAGGATGGTGTTGGTCCCGTCCTCATAGCTCTCGTAGGTCGCGCGCATGACGATCTCGATCCCGGGGTTCTCGGCATAGAACCGGGGCAGGATCTTCTCGTAGGTCACGTCAAAGAGGTGGCTATAGGGATAGGCGAATTCGACGACGATCTTGTCTTCGGCCATGGCCGGAGTGGCCAGGGCTGCGAGCACGGCCGCAGTGGTCAGAAGGCGTTTCATCGGGTACTCCTTGTCTTGTCAGTGGGGCGGTCGCGGGGGCCGAGACGCCAATCCTGTTCCCCTAACCGCCTGGTTTGTCCCGGTTTTCCGGGCGCTCTGGCGGTAGGGTGCGTGCTCGCACGCACCCTACGGTCATTTCATGCCGGTCAGCGTGATCCCCTCGATGAAGCGGCGCTGGGCCAGCAGGAAGGCAACGATCAGCGGCACCACGATCACGGTCGCGGTTGCCATCATCGGGCCGAAGAAGCTGCCATCGGCATCACCCTTGAACTCGCGCAGGCCCAAAGGCGGCGTGAAGAGATCGCGGTTGCCGGTCACGACGATCCGGGGCCAGAAGTAGTCGTTCCAGTGCGCCACCACACTGAATATGCCAAAGGCCAGCAGCGCCGGGATGGCGGTCGGCAGCATCACCTTCCAGACGATCCCGAACTCGGTCATGCCGTCCATGCGGGCAGCATCAATCAGGTCGTCCGGCACCGTCATGAAGAACTGGCGCATGAGGAAGATCCCGAAGACGGAGATCGTCCAGGGCACGATCAACGCCGCATAGGTGTTCGTGAGCCCTACCTTCGCGAGCATGATGTAGAGCGGCAGCGCAATCGCGTGCACGGGGATCAGCAGGCAGAACAGGACCATGGTGAAGACGAAGTCGCGACCCCGCCAGCGTAGCTTTGCCAGGGCGTAAGCACATGGCAATGCTACCAGAATCTGGATCAGGAAGATCGAGACCGTGACGATCACGCCGTTGAGCAGATAGCGCAGCAAGGGCGCCTCGGAGAAGGCCATGGTGTAGTTGAACGCCACCGGGCGCATCATGCAGCCGGCAGTCACCCCTTCCATGACGGCGTTCTTGATCTCGCGATCAGAGAGGCCCGGATAGTCGGGGCGCAGGCCCTCGACCACCGCGCGATCGGGCTCGCCGCGCTTCACGCAGCGCTCGTCGACCATCATCTCCTGAGCGCCGAAGAAGCCCCCCACGTTGCGCTCGATCTCGTTCGGCGCCTTCAGCGAATAGCTGAGCATCACGTAGAACGGCAGGATCACGATCAGGGCGCCGACGATCAGGACGGCGTGCTTCAGCGCCTCGCCCCATGACCAATCGAGCCGGGATTCCGACTGTGTGCCAAGCGTATGACTTGTGTATGACTCGCGTATGCCAAGCGTTTTGGTCACCTATGGCTCCCAAATTGACCGATGGACCGGTGATGAGCGCGCATGGTCATGAGTAGTGGACCTTCCGCTCGACCAGCCAACGCTGGGTCAGCGTCAGCATCAGCACGAAGGCCAGGAAGATCACCGTGATGGCCGAGCCGACGCCGATCAGGTTCTGCTGGATGCCCTTCTCGAAGATCGCGAACATCATCACGTAGACGGATTTTGCGGGGCCCCCGCCCTGGGGGTAGAACGCCTCGACGGTGTCGAACACCTGGAAGGACCGGATGCAGGTGATGGTCACCACGAAAACGGTGGTCGGGCCCAGCATCGGCCAGGTGACCAGCCGAAAACGCTCCCAACCGCTCTTGGCGCCGTCAAGCACGGCGGCGTGGTAGAGCTCACGCGGGACCGACGTCAGTCCCGCGAGGTAAAGCACCATGTTGAACCCGAAGCCCTGCCAGACACCGATGAACGCGACAGCCCAGATCGCGTAGTCCCGGTCGCCCAGCCACAGGGGAAAGCCGCGCTCGCAGCCGTGCTGGTACCAACCCCAGATCTCCAGCCACGAGCCACAGCCCATCGCAAGCGTCTTGTTGATGATGCCGACCGTCGGGTGCAGCGCGAATTCCCAGACGATCGCCATGGCCAGGAGCGCCGCCATCACCGGCAGGAAGTAGATCGTCTTGTAGACATTCCCGAAGCGGCCGAGTGAGTGGATCAGCAGGGCGGCCCCGAGGCCCAGCCCCACCGACAAGGGGACCACCACCAGAACGTAGGTGAACGTCGCCGTGAACATTTTTTGGAACGACGAGCGCGAGACGATGCGATCGTAGTTCTTCAACCCAACCCAATTGAAGTCCTGATTGCCCAGGCTGTAGTCGGTGAACGAGAGGTAGGCCGCCACGCCAACGGGCACGAGCAGGATCACGACCATCAGGATCAGCGCCGGGGCGGCGAAGAGATATGGCGCGGCCGTGCGTCCCATCAGGCGACCTGCGCCGATGCCTGATGTGCTTCGAAGGCCAAGCGGCTGCCGCTTGCATCGAAGGCCAGCGCAGCACCCGGCTGAGGGCGCACGTGCACGGTGTCACCAATTTGCGCGCGGGCGGCCTGGGCAGGCTCGACGCGCACGACAATCCGCTGGCTGCCGAGCGAGAGGTGCAGGAAGACGTCCGAGCCCAGATCCTCGCGATGGGCCACGGACCCGGAGATCGCACCCTCGGAGTTGGGCGCAAGCACCAGGTGCTCCGGGCGCACGCCGATCGTCACCTTGGCGCCGGCTGGCTGTGGCAACCGCCGTTCCAGCACGAACTGGCCGACACGCGCCCGCCCGACCTCATCCACGTGGCCCTCCAGCGTGTTGATCTTGGGCGAGCCCACGAACTGGGCAACGCGCAGATCCGCAGGGTCCTGATAGACGACCGAGGGCGCATCCAGCTGTAGGATCTCGCCATCCATCATCACCGCCATGCGGTCCGACATTGTCAGGGCCTCGGCCTGGTCGTGCGTGACATAGATGAAGGTGGTGGCGAGCGAACGGTGAAGCTCGGCCAACTCCGCCCGCATGTGCACGCGAAGGGCGGCGTCCAGGTTCGAGAGCGGCTCATCCATCAGGAACGCGACCGGCTCACGCACCATCGCCCGGCCAAGGGCTGCCCGCTGGCGTTGCCCGCCCGAGAGCTGGCCGGGTTTGCGGCCCAGCAGTTGCTCGATCCGCAGCGTCTCGGCCACCGTCTGCACGCGCTGGATCAGGTCATTCTGTTTTGCGCGTCCCAGGAAGCGCCCGATGACCGGCGCACGTTCAGCGAAGGACAGCTCGCGCAGGCGCAACGGCACCGCCATGTTCTGCGCCACCGTCAGATGCGGGTAGAGCGCATAGGACTGGAAGACCATGGCGAGGTTGCGGTCGGCCGGGCGGACACGGTTCACCAGCCGCTCACCGATCCGGACGTCCCCGCCGTTCTGACGCTCGAGCCCCGCGATGATCCGCAGGAGCGTCGACTTCCCGCACCCTGATGGCCCGACCAGCGTGAGGAACTCCCCATCCGCGATGTCCAGATCGATCCCGCGCAGAACCTGCGTGTCGCCGAATGCTTTGGTAATGCTCGAAAGCCCGATCCCAGCCATGGCGCCGCCGCTCCGCTCCGTCCTTGGACGAGCAAGCTCTACACAGCAGAATCGAAGCTTATGTGACGTTATATTAACGTCGCTAATCCTGGATAAGGTTGCGCTGCGCTGCAACGGAACCTGCCCAATGAAACCAAGCCCCTACCAGATCATGTCCTTCACGCATGTCGCGCGCGCCCGCAGTTTTTCCCGCGCTGCGGAACAGCTGGGCGTCACCCAAAGCTCGGTGACCCAGCACATCGCCAAGCTGGAGAAGAACATGGGGACGCTGCTCTTTGTGCGTCGGCGGGACGGCGTCGAGCTGACGCAGACCGCACGCGAGCTGTTCGCGCTCTCGGACCGGATGCGGACGCTGGAGGAGCTGATCACGGAGAAAGTCGCGTCCTATGGCGATCTCTCCTCCGGTCATCTGCGGATCATTGCCAACGCCCCCCGGCCGGCCATGCCGCTGGTGGCGGAATACACGCGCCGTTACCCGGGGATCGAGATCTACTTCAGCCTGCACGACTGGACGACAGCGATGGAGCTTCTGCGCGACCGGGAGGTGGATATCGGCGTGGTCACCGAGCCCCGGCCCATCGAGGGCGAATTCATCTGCGAGCTCGGCCGATCACCTTACATGGCCTACATCCGCCGGGACCATCCTCTTGCAGGCCAAGGTGTCCTCAGCCTGCAGGACCTGTCCGAGACCCTGGTGATCCTGCCGGAAGACGGCTCATTTACCCAACGCGTCGTTGCGCAGAAGTGCGCCGAATTGGGCATGCCCCTGACTCGAACAATGAAGACCCGCAGCTCGCCCGTGCTGAAGGAGGCGGTGCTGCATGGGGTCGGCATCGGCCTCTTCCTCGACGACAGCATGTTCCCGTCGCAGAGCCTCGTCGCCCTGCCCATCCGCGAGATGCCGGAGACCTATGGACACTACCTCGTGACACCGCGGGACAAGCAGAACCTGCGGCTGATCCGCAGCTTTGCCGAACTCGCCGATAGCGATTGAACATGCCCAGCCGCGCGCCGTGGTAACGACGCCCGGTGAGGTCAGCGATTGCGTTGCAGTGGTGGTGCGGCCAAGGCGGAGCGTATCGGGTGAGGTCGGACCCCACCCACAGCGCTCACTCGGCAGCAGTGCCCGTGCTCTTCGGCCGGTAGTTCGACTTCTCGACGATACGGGCCGATTTGCCGCGACGTGCACGCAGGTAGTAGAGCTTCGCGCGCCGGACCTTGCCGCGGCGGACCACGGTGATCGCCTCGATGTTGGGGCTGTGCAGCGGGAAGACACGCTCGACGCCCTCGCCGAACGAGATCTTGCGGACCGTGAAGGAGGAACCGACGTTCTGGTCGCCGCCGCGCCGCGCGATGCACACGCCCTCGTAGTTCTGAACACGCGTGCGCGTGCCCTCGGTCACCTTGTAGCCGACGCGGATGGTATCGCCCGGTGCGAAGTCGGGGATGTCCTTACCGAGGCTTGCGACATGCTCGGCTTCGAGTTGTTCGATCAGGTTCATGGTCTCAATCCTTCTTGCCCGCCTTTTCGGCGGAGTTTTCTGCGTCCGAGCGCTCTGGGGCTTTCTCCGCCTCGTAGGCGGCCCAGAGATCGGGACGACGTTCCCGTGTCAGCGCCTTGGCCTGGTCGAGCCGCCATTGGGCGATCCGTGCGTGGTTCCCGGAGAGCAGCACCTCCGGTATCCCGTGCCCCTCCCAGACCTGGGGCCGTGTGTAGTGCGGATGCTCGAGGAGCCCCCGCGAAAAACTTTCGTCTTCGGTCGAGGCCGCGTTGCCCAGGACACCCGGGCGCAGCCTGATGACCGCATCGAGAAGGACCATCGCCGCCAGCTCACCGCCCGTCAGGACGTAATCGCCCAGCGATATCTCCTCGACCGAACAGGCGTCCAGCACGCGCTGGTCCACCCCTTCGTACCGGCCACAGAGCAGGGTTAACCCCGTACCTGCCGCCAACTCGGCCACCCGTGATTGCGTCAAGGGCGCCCCGCGGGGCGACAGATAAATCACCGGCTGGCCAGCGCCGCGCTCTATACGCTTTTTCGCCGCGAAGTCCAGTGCCTTGGCGACGATATCCGGCTTCATGACCATGCCCGGCCCACCGCCTGCGGGCGTGTCGTCCACGGTGCGGTGGCGGTCATTGGCGAAGCGGCGGATGTCCAGCGCCTCGCAGGTCCAGAGACCGTCTTTCAGCGCCTTGCCGGTCAGTCCCTCTTCCAGCGGTCCGGGGAACATGCCGGGGAAGAGCGTCAGCACCTGCGCCTGGAACGCATTTGGCCGCGCGCGGTTCTCCATCAGCGGGCGTGCCTGGGCCGACGCCCGTGGCTGGATCATGCCGTGCGAGCGCGGCTTGGGAGGCTCACTCATGGCCATGCCCGATCAGCAGGACATGCGCCGCCGCGGCCCAGGGGTTCATGGCATTGATCTTCTGGGCCCCCGGTGTCTCTGTCCAGTCCGAGAGCGTGTCGAGGACGGAGCCCAAGTCGAAGTTCTCGGCCTGGAACGGGCCGGACTGGGCGTTCTGATCGACCTGCCGGCGCAGCGCGCGGACGAAGAAGCCGAAGCTTTGAGCATCGTCGACCGTTTGTGCGGCAGCGTAGAGATCACTCATCGTCCATCTCCGAGAGATCGGCGACGATCCGCCCAGTGCTTAGATCCACGGTCGGCACGGCGTCGCGGGTGAAGGGGATCATCAGTTCCCGGTCTCCCAGCACATCCAGAACGTCTCCGGCGCCGAAGTCGTGCACACCGCGCACGCGCCCGAGGGTGGCGCCACCCGTGTCCAAGACAAGAAGTCCAATCAAATCAGCATGATAGTACTCATCGTTCGGCAGCGCGGGCAGACGCTCGCGCGGGGCGTAGAGGCGGGTGCCCTTCAGCGCTTCGGCGTCCTCGCGGGTCGCGACGCCCGAGAGGCGCCCCGCATAGCCGTCCTTGATTGCCCGGCCGAGCTTCAGGTCGAAACTGCGCCCGTCCTCGGCTGCCAGCGGAGAGTATTCGGCAATGGCCTCGGGCTCCGCGCAGAAGGACTTGATCCGCACCTCGCCCCGCACGCCGAAGGCGCCTGCGATGGCGCCGACGCAGACCTGATCCTCCGGTGCTGCCATGTCAGAGACCCAGTTGCACGCCGCCCGTCACCGGCATCGCGACGCCCGTGACATAGGCGCCGCCGGGGCCGCAGATGAACGCGATCAACTCGGCCACCTCGTCGGGGGTGCCTGCCCGGCGGAGCGCGACTTGGTTGTAGCGCTCTTGCTTGAAGGCATCGAGTTCCATGCCTTTTTCGGAGGCAAGGCGGCGGTTGACACCCTCGTGGAACTCGGTGGCGATGAAGCCGGGGCAGACCGCGGTGCAGCGGATGTTGTCCGGCCCGAACTCCGCCGCGATGGTCTTCGTCATGCCGATCAGTGCGTGTTTCGCGGTCGTGTAGGCCCCGAAGGCGCGCTGAGCGCCGATCCCCGTCATGGACGAGAGGTTGACGATCGCGCCACCGCCCTGCGCCTGCATCTGGGGGATCACGGCCTGACAGAAGTCCGCCGTCCCCTTGATGTTGACAGCGAAACTCGTGTGCCAATCCGCATCGGTCACCTCGAGAAACGGCTTCCCGCCAGCGGCGGTGCCGGCGTTGTTGACCAGGATGTCGACGCGCCCGTGGCTGGCCACCACCGCCGCGACGCAGGCGTCGATCTGCGCGCGGTCGGTGACGTCCACACCCATGGCCTTGGCGCCCGCGGCCTCGGCCACCGCGCGCGCGTCATCAGCGACCCGGTCGGTCACATAAACCGTTGCACCGTCGGCCAAAAGCCGGCGCACGGTCGCGGCCCCGATTCCGCCCATCGAGCCACATCCGGTGACAATCGCGACCTTGCCCGCCAGCACGCCCATGGCCTTAGCCGGCGGCCTGCTCTTCGGTGGTCTCCTCGGGAGCCGCTTCCTCGGCGGGCGCTTCGGTAGCGGTCTTGGCGGCCTCTTCGGCGTCGGCGATCTTCTGCGCCTTTTCCTCGGCGCGGGCCTTGGCCTTGTCGCCCGGCTCGGCCTTCTGGGGGTTGTTGCGCTCGGATTTCTCTTTCACACCAGCAGCTTCCAGCATACGCGAGATGCGGTCGGTGGGCTGAGCGCCCTTGTCCAGCCAGTGCTGGACCCGCTCCATGTCCATCTTGACCCGATCCTCGGAATCCTTTGGCAACAAGGGGTTATAGACCCCCAGCTTCTCGATGTAGCGCCCGTCGCGGGGCATCCGGCTGTCGGCCGCGACAATGCGGTAGAAGGGCCGTTTCTTGGACCCGCCGCGGGCCAGTCTGATCTTCATTGCCATGGTGTTTCTCCTTCGTATGGCGAGCGCAAGAGGCGCCTATTTCTGCATCTGCTTGTGGTGACGGATCACTTCATCGACGATGAAGCGCATGAATTTCTTGGCAAATTCCGGATCGAGGCCCGAGTCGGCACACATGCCCTCAAGCCGTTTGATCTGGCGTGCCTCGCGGGCGGGGTCGGCCGGGGGCAGCGCGTGCGCGGCCTTCAGGCGCCCCACCGCCTGGGTGCAGCGGAAGCGTTCGGCCAGCGTGTGGACCAGCACCGCGTCCAGATTGTCGATGGATCTGCGCAGATCCGCGAGGACCTCCTCGGCGCGTTCGGCGTCGCTCATGAGACCCTCCGGCGCCGGGATTCAACCCGTATTGCAGGCGTATTGCATCCGTATTGCACGCGTATTGCTCGCGTATTGCAGCTGTATGTACAGAAAGTCGACATCAGCACGCCTCCGGTCCGGGGTGGCGGTAGACAAGATCGTCCGGGTCGCAGCCTTCGGCGTCCGGATCCAGACGCGCACCACATCGTTCGGCCACACGAGCGGAGGCCGTGTTCTCGGGGTCGATGTAGCTGACGGCGCCGGTCCAGCCGAGTTCGCGGTACGCCCAGGCGCGGGAGGCGACGGCGGCCTCGGTGGCATAGCCCTTGCCCTCGTGCCCCTCGAACAGCATCCAGCCGATCTCCCGCTCGGGCCAGGTGTGGGGGTACCACGGGCCCACGAGGCCCAGCGCCGTGTCGTCGTCCTTCGGCGTCACGGCAAACATGCCATAGCCGCGGAGGTCCCAGTGACCGAGTTCGGTGTAGAAGAACCTCCAACCTTCACGCAGCGTCGCCGTGGGCGCACCCATGTACTTGGCCCGGCCAGCCATGAAGAAGCGCGCATAGGCCTCGCCGTCCCGTTCGGCCGGGCGGCGAAGGCGCAGGCGGTCGGTTTCAAGCACCGGGTTCATGCGGCGCTCCTGTCCGGACGCGGCAGCGCGAAGACATCGCGTGTCACGCCGTCGGGGAAGGTCTCGCGCGCAATCTGCGAGCCGCCAAGACGTTCAGCCAAGCGGCGCGCAGGCAGATTCTCATCACGCATGTGCGTCTCGACGACCGGCCACCCCAGCGTGTCATAGGCCCAGGTCAGAACCGCCAGGCTCGCCTCCGTCGCAAAGCCGGTGCCTCGCGCTGCAGGCATCAGCCACCATGTCAGCTCGTGACGCGGCCAGTCCGACGGATGCTTGATGCCGGTACCGCCCACGAAGTCGCCGGTGTCACGACGATGCAGCAGGAACATGCCGAAGCCATTGTGCTGCCACTCCGCTATGTCCCGGGCGAGGATGCCTTCGACCTCTTCTGCCGGGCGCGGGGCGCGGTAGCCGCCCAGCTGATCGTTTGGGATATCGTAGAACGCCTGATAGGCGCCCAGGTCGTCCGCCGTGGCCACCCGCAACACGAGGCGGCTTGTCTCGATCGCGGGGATCATGCGTCGCCCCCGGGACCGGCGTGGCGCATGACATCCATCAGGCCATAACGCACATGGGTGTACTCGCCGTCTTGGGTGGCGCCCAGCCGTTCGGCGACCCGGCGCGAGCCGTGATTTTCCTTGGCCACGAGGCTGATCGCGGTGGTCCAGCCGAGCGTCCCGTAGGCGTAGTCGAGACAGGCCTGGCCGGCCTCGGTGGCATAGCCCTTGCCCTCGAACCCGTTCATCAGATCCCAGCCGATCTCGGCCTCTGGCCAACCGTGCGGGTTCCACGGGCCGATCACACCTACCAGCGCGCCGGTCGTCTTCTCGGTCACGGCAAATCGGCCGTAGCCGCGCAGCCCCCAGTGCCCGATCTCGCCCGCAAGGAACCGCCATGTCGTCTCGGCATCCACCGGGCCACCAACGAACCGCGCCCTGTCCGATCCGAAGAAATCGCACATCGGCGCGAACGCCTCGGGCCCAAGCGGACCCAGGCGCAGGCGTTCGGTCTCGATCACCGGGGCCATCATGCGGCCACACCGTGGCGCCAGATGTTGCCGCCCAGTCGCTGGCTGGCGACAGGGTCGATCCGGGCGCCCAGGCGGGCCGCCAGCGCATTTGACGGCGCGTTGTCAGTACGCACGCAGCTGACGAACGTGGGCAACAGCGTCAGGGCCCAGTCGCGGATCACCGTCGCGGCCTCGGAGGCATAGCCCTGGCCGCGTGCTTCCTGAGCCAGGAACCAGCCAAGCTCGGGTTCTTCGTCGTCCCACTCGTAGCCAACGAAGACAAAGCCGAGGCCCGCGCCGTCTTCCCGCCGGACCAGCACGAACGGCCCGTGCCCATGCAGCAGCCAGCAGGCCACGTGCCCGCAGAAGTCGTACCAGGCCTCTTCGGGTTTGGCAGGTCCGCCAATGAACTCACAGCCGGGTTCGGTGCAGATCCGCAGCCAAAGAGCAAAATCGTGGGTGTCGGGCGCGCGCAGGGTCAGCCGCTCGGTCTCGAAGACCGGCAGCACGGCGCGATGCCGTTCGGCTGCCTTGGCGGCAGCGCCCTCAGGGGGCACGGTGCAGCGCGCGAGGGTCATTTTTTCTTGCCAAATCCGCCAAGTCCCGGGGGCAGCGCGGGGCCACCAAGACCCGGCAGCCCACCCGGCATGCCCCCCGGCGGCAGTGCGGGACCAGCACCAGGCATGCCGCCCATGCCCGGGGGCATTCCGCCACCCTTGCCCATCATGGCACCCATCATGGACTGCAGCCCGCGTTTGCCGCCCTTGCCCAACTTCTTCATCATGTCGGCCATCTGGCGGTGCATCTTCAGGAGACGATTGACGTCCTGCACCTCGAGCCCCGCGCCCTTGGCCACGCGCTCCTTGCGGCTGGCCTTCATGAGGTCGGGCTTGCGACGTTCTTCCTTGGTCATGGACTGGATGATCGCGATCTGGCGCTTGAGCACCTTGTCGTCCATCCCGGCATCGTTCATCTGCTTCTGCATCTTGCCCATGCCCGGCAGCATGGACATGATCCCGCCCATACCGCCCATCTTGAGCATCTGCTCCAGCTGGCTTTGCAGATCGTTCATGTCGAAGCGGCCCTTCTGGAACCGCTTCATCATGCGCTCGGCTTCCTGGGCCTCGATCGTCTCCTGGGCCTTCTCGACCAGGCTGACGATGTCGCCCATGCCTAGGATCCGGCCCGCGACGCGTTCGGCGTGGAATTCCTCGAGCGCGTCCATTTTCTCGCCGAGGCCGACGAACTTGATGGGCTTGCCCGTGACGGCCCGCATCGACAGCGCCGCACCCCCGCGGCCGTCACCGTCCATCCGGGTCAGGATCACGCCGGAGATGCCGATGCGGCCATCGAAGTTCTCGGCCGTGTTGACCGCGTCCTGACCGGTGAGGCCGTCGACAACCAGCAGCGTCTCGTTGGGGTTGGCGAAGTCGCGAACTTCCTCGACCTCGGCCATCAGCTCGTCATCGATGGAGAGCCGCCCGGCGGTATCCAGCATCACGACGTCATAGCCACCAAAGGTCGCCTGCTGTTTGGCGCGCTTGGCGATCTGAACAGGCGTCTGGCCGGCCTGGATCGGCAACGTGTCGACCGAGATCTGGGTGCCGAGGACCTTGAGCTGCTCCATCGCCGCGGGGCGGCGGGTGTCGAGCGAGGCCATCAGCACCCGCTTGCCCTCACGCTCGGTCAGGCGCTTGGCGAGCTTGCCGGTCGTCGTGGTCTTGCCGGAGCCCTGAAGGCCGACCATCAGGATCGTTGCGGGCGGGCTGTCGATCTTCAGCTTGCCGGGGTCGGGATTCTCGCCTGCCAGCACATGGATGAGCGCATCATGGACGATCTTCACGACCATCTGGCCGGGGGTGACCGACTTCAGGACCGACTGGCCGGTCGCCTGCTCGGTCACGCTCTTGATGAAGTCGCGGGCAACGGGCAGGGAGACATCGGCCTCCAGCAGCGCCACGCGAACCTCGCGCATCGCCGTCTTCACATCGTCTTCCGTCAGCGCGCCCTTGCCCGTGAGACGGGTGAGCACACCGGAGAGACGGTCTGACAGCGTTTCGAACATCAAGTGTCCTTCCATCGCCGCGCCGTCGCGCGGCCTGCCTCCGAAACGATAATCGCGCCGGTGGGCGCAACGCGCTGACCGACGGCGATCCCGGAACACGCCCGGGACCGGAAGCATCTGAACTTCCGGATTGGACGCGCGGTTACCGCCCTGCTGCGAAAAAGTCAACGCCCGCCCAAACTTGATCGAGATCAAGGCGGGGTCAAAAAAGGACGCTCAGGGTTCCTTAAAATTAAGGATTTCCCAGATGTTTGCAGACCTATTGGTTCCCATCGAACTTGAACACGGCCATGCCAGCATCCGCGCCATGCTCGAAGCCTGCCGGATCGCAAAAAACGACGGCGCGCGCCTCTCGGTACTCAACGTTTACAACGCAATAGATGGCGACGGAACACTGTCGCAGAGCGCGCGTCAGCAGGATCTCGCGGCCTTTGCCAGCGAGTGTGCGGGCGAGCTGGAGATATCCGCGCGGGTCATGCCCGGGAGTTCGGTCACCAAGGCCATCCTGGAGGCGATACGCGAACATGGGCACGATCTTGTGGTCATGGCCTCGCACAACCCGGCAATGACGGACTACCTGATCGGCTCCACCGCCAGCCACGTCGCGCTGCACGCACCATGTTCCGTGCTGGTGGTCCGTTAGGGGCAGATTGCAGGCCCAGGCCCGGTGGCTTATGGAGCGGGCCATGACCTTTGTGATCGCAGCCCTCTATCGGTTCACACCGCTCGATGACCCAGCGGCGTTGAAGACGCCTCTGGCTGCGGTGGCGTGCGGCGCGGGGGTGAAAGGCTCGATCCTGCTGGCGCCCGAGGGCATCAACGGCACCATCGCCGGGCCCCGAACGGCGGTCGACACGGTCCTGGCCCATATCCAGGCGTTGCCGGGGTGTGAGGGGCTGGAGTGGAAGGAAGCCCAGGCCGAGCAGATGCCCTTCCGCAAGCTCAAGGTCCGGCTGAAACGCGAGATCGTGACCCTGGGGCAGCCCGCCGATCCGACCGCGCGTGTGGGTACCTACGTGGCGCCGGAGGATTGGAACGCGGTCGTGCGCGACCCCGGCACCGTGGTGATCGATACGCGCAACGACTACGAAGTTGCGATCGGCCGGTTCGACGGGGCGGTGGACCCCGAGACCGCCAGCTTCCGCGAGTTCCCGCAGTGGTGGGAGGCGAATCGTGAGCGTCTCTCCGGCAAGCGGGTCGCGATGTACTGCACAGGCGGCATTCGCTGCGAGAAGGCATCGTCCTGGCTGCTGGGTCAGGGCGTTCCCGAGGTGCTGCACCTCAAGGGCGGCATTCTGAAGTATCTCGAGAAGGTGCCGGAAACCGACAGTACCTGGGACGGCGCCTGCTATGTCTTTGACGACAGGGTGTCCGTGGAACACGGGCTGACCGAGGGATCGCACAGCATGTGTCATGCCTGCGGCCGCCCCGTCGCACCGGAAGATCTCAAGCACCCTGCGTATCGTCAGGGCGTCAGCTGCCCGGCCTGCATTGACCTCTATTCGGATGCAGATCGCGCGCGGTTCGCGGAACGCCAGCGCCAGATCGAGCTGTCCAAGGCGCGCGCGCGCGACGGTTGACCTGGGTCAATGCTCCGGCGTCGACGCGGTTTAATCCTCATCCCATCGGTTCAGAACGGAGAGGAGGAGGAAACCGTTATGGTCGAGCAATCGCATACTGCCGGCTTCTGGCCATCGCTGTACGAGCCCTTCCGCGCATTGGGGACGAAGGTGGCGGATTTCTTCGCACCCGCCTCGGAAGCGGGATCGGACGAGGACGCCTATCGGATCGACCTGGAGCTTCCCGGTGTCGAAGAAGCAGACATAGACATCTCGGTCGCCGACAACGTGCTGACGGTGAAGGGCGAGAAGCGCACCACGCGTGAGGAAACCAAGGGCGCTGTCTACTTCTGCGAGCGCCAGTATGGCTCGTTCCAGCGGTCGTTCCGGCTGCCTGGCGATGCCAACGGCAGCGCGGTGGATGCGACATTCCGGAACGGCGTGCTGACGCTGAGCGTGCCGCGGCTGAAACCCGAGCAACCGAAGGCCACCAAGGTCCAGATTCGCAGCGGCTAGATCCCGACCCGGCGCGGCCCGCGCCGGGCTGCGCCCAACAACACACAAAGGAGGATCCCATGACACCCGAGGCCGCGAAGGAACACCTGCTCGCCCGTCGTGCCGAACTGGACGCGAAGTTGCATAAAATCGAGGCATCGCTGGACCAGGAGCCGTCGAAAGACTTCGAGGACCGCGCCACAGAGCGTGAGGACGACGAGGTCAAGGAGGGCCTGGGCAATGCCGGGCTGCTCGAGATCCGCCAGATCGACGCGGCACTTGGGCGGATCGAGGACGGCGTCTATGGCGAGTGCGCGAGATGCGGCAACATGATTTCGCCAGATCGGCTGGCAGTTGTCCCGACGACCGCGTTCTGCCGGAACTGCGCCTGATGCGCTGATCTCACGTTGTGAGGTAACCGGGCGACCGGCCCAGCGCTGGTCGGTTGCGTTGGCTGCTGCCCTGAACGACCGTTCCCAAAACGACTGAGTTTGTTCTGCGGGAGGCCGGCTTGGCTGCAGCTCAGGAGTTGCGGAACTTGTCCCAGAAATCACGGACTTTCGAGAAAAAGTCCTGGTTCTCGGGGCTGTTGTTCACAGCATCATCCTCGAACTCGCGCAACAACTCCTCCTGACGCCGGGTCAGATTGACCGGGGTCTCGACGGCAAGCTCGATGTAGAGATCGCCCGCCTGACCCTGGCGCTGCAGCGCGGGCATGCCCTTGCCGCGCAGGCGCAAGCGCTTGCCGGACTGGGCACCTTGCGGGACCTTCACCTTGGTACGACCACCATCGAGCGTCGGGGCCTCGATAGCGCCGCCTAGCGCCGCAGTCGTCATGGGGACCGGGATGCGGCAGAAGAGGTTGGTCCCCTCGCGTTCGAAGATCGGGTGCTGGGCCACATCGATGAAGATGTAGAGATCCCCTGCCGTGCCGCCGTTCGGCCCGCTTTCGCCTTCGCTCGCAAGACGGATGCGCGTGCCGGTCTCAACCCCTGGCGGGACCTGAACGTTGAGCGCGCGTTCCTTGCGGACCTGTCCGGCTCCGGCGCAACTGCCGCAGGGGTTCTTGATGATCTGGCCGCGTCCCTGACAGGTGGGGCAAGTGCGTTCGATCGTGAAGAAGCCCTGTTGGGCACGCACTTTGCCGTGTCCCTGGCAGGTCGGGCAGGATTGTGGCTGCGCGCCGCCTTCGGCACCGGTGCCGCTACACGCCTCGCAGGTCTGGGCGCCGGGCACGTTGATCGTGGCCTGCTTCCCGTTGAAGGCCTCTTCCAGCGTCACCGAGAGGTTGTAGCGCAGGTCGGCGCCGCGCGCTCTTCGCCGGCCCCGTGCATCGCGTGCGCCGCCACCGCCCATGAAGTCGCCAAAGAGATCCTCGAAGACATCCGCGAACGCACCGCCGAAATCGCCCCCCCCTGCGCTGCGCGCGCCACCGCCACCGCCCATCGAGCCGTCGACGGCGGCATGGCCGAACTGGTCGTAAGCGGCTTTCTTCTGGGGATCCTTTAGGACGTCGTGCGCCTCGTTCACTTCCTTGAACTTGGTCTCGGCGTCGGGGTTGTCCTTGTTGCTATCGGGATGGAACTGCCGCGCCATCTTGCGGTAGCCCTTCTTGATCTCCTCGGGGGTAGCATTCCGCGAGATCCCGAGCACGTCATAGTAATCGCGTTTCGACATGGTCGGTGCCTGATTCCTCACTCTCCGGCGGAGCGCCGGAGGATCGCGTTCATTCTGGTACGTTGGGCGATCACATAGTCCGCCTTGCGCAAGAGCGCCAGTGCCGGGGTTTCCGCACCGCGTTGGGCCTCGATCACCACCAGCGTCGGCAGGAGCGCTGTCGGCGCATGGTCGAGGAAATGGCGAAGCACCTGCTCCTCCACACCCTCGATGTCCAGCTTCAACGCATCGATGCGCGGGAAGCCCGCATCCCGGACGACGTCCAGCAATGGCCGCACGGGAACTTCCGTCCCGGTCTCGGCCAGGGCGAGCTCACCCCTGTTGGCGTGGCTGGCGGACAGATACGCCGTGCCGGCGTGGTCGGAGAGTGCCACGGGTGCGACGGTAACGTCATCAGCCCCTGACGACGCCAGGTTGAAGCACAGCCGCGACAGGTTCTCGGGGTCGGGCTCGATCGCCAGGGCGCGCAGGGGCTTACCCCGTGCTTCGGCCCGCACCGCGAGCGTATAGAGACCGGCGTTCGCGCCTGCATCGACGAAGTAGACAGGCTCGTCGGCCGAGCGCACAGCTTCGCCCAAGGCGGCCCGCTCGATCCAGTCCCAGAACTGCGCCCCCGCGAAGACACGCTTGTCGCTGAGGTTCTGGTCCGGATAGAGGCGGGCGCGCTGTCCCGGAAACGCCTCGACGTCGTAGGGTCCGACCCGACCAAGCGTCACCAGACGCCGAATGACCGAGCAAGCCCGCCGGGCAGGCCCACTGCGGCCAAGCGATTGGGCGAACCGCCGAAGCGCTTCGCGTGCTGGGGGGAGGGCGTGGTCACCAAATGCGGCCACCCCGTCCGGCATGGCCGATGGTACGCCCCCAATCGAGGGGGCGCTCATGCTCAGGAGGCCTTCTTGTCGTCTTTGCCGTCGTCCTCGGTGATGTCCGTGAACTCGGCATCGACGACACCGTCGTCAGCAGGCTGCTCGCCATCCGCATCTTGGGCCGCGGCCGCTTCGGCCTGTTCCTTGTAGATCGCCTCGCCAAGCTTCATGGACGCCGTTGCCAGGGCCTGGCTCTTCTCCTGGATTGCAGAGGAATCCTCGCCCTCGAGCGTTTCCTTCAGGGCCGTGATCGCAGCAGTGATGCCGTCCTTGGTTTCGGTATCGACCTTGTCCGCGTGCTCTTCCAGCGACTGTTCGGTAGCGTGGATCAGACCCTCGGCCTGGTTCTTCGCCTCGACCAGCTCGCGGCGTTGCTTGTCGGCCTCGGCATTCTCCTCGGCCTCTTTCATCATGCGGTCGATCTCGTCATCGCTCAGACCGCCAGACGCCTGGATCGTGATCTGCATCTGCTTGCCGGTGCCCTTGTCCTGGGCGCTGACGTTGACGATGCCGTTGGCGTCGATATCGAAGGTCACCTCGATCTGCGGCATGCCCATCGGTGCGGGCGGGATCCCTTCGAGGTTGAACTGGCCCAGCATCTTGTTGTGCTCGGCAATCTCGCGCTCACCCTGGAATACCCGAATCGTCACCGCCGACTGGTTGTTCTCGGCCGTCGAGTAGATCTTGGACTTCTTGGTCGGGATCGTCGTATTTCGGTCGATCAGGCGATCGAAGATCCCGCCTTTGGTCTCGATGCCCAGCGAAAGCGGCGTGACATCCAGCAGGACCACGTCCTTGACG
Organism: Pseudomonadota bacterium; assembly: GCA_039033215.1. Taxonomy (GTDB): domain Bacteria; phylum Pseudomonadota; class Alphaproteobacteria; order Rhodobacterales; family Rhodobacteraceae; genus Thermohalobaculum. Next base: position 62,670 of record JBCCDA010000003.1, read on the forward strand.
TCACCCTGAAGCACGCCCGCCTGAATGGCCGCGCCCATGGCAACGACTTCGTCGGGGTTCACGCCCTTGTGCGGCTCCTTGCCAAAGAAGTTCTTCACTTCCTCGACCACCTTCGGCATCCGCGTCATTCCGCCGACCAGAACGACCTCGTCGATCTCGGAGGCATTGAGACCCGCGTCCTTCAGCGCCGCCTTGCACGGATCGATGGTGCGCTTGACCAAGTCGCTGACGAGGCTTTCGAACTTCGCACGCGTGAGCTTCAGGGTCAGGTGCTTCGGCCCGGAGGCATCCGCGGTGATGTAGGGCAGATTGATTTCGGTCTGGGCGCCCGACGACAGCTCGATCTTCGCTTTCTCGGCCGCTTCCTTCAGGCGCTGTAGCGCGAGCTTGTCGCCGCGCAGGTCCATGCCCTGATCTTTCTTGAACTCATCCGCGAGGTACTCGACCAGGCGCATGTCGAAGTCTTCACCACCGAGGAACGTGTCGCCGTTCGTCGACTTCACTTCGAACAGGCCTTCGTCAATCTCGAGGATCGAGATATCGAAAGTCCCGCCGCCAAGGTCATAGACTGCGATGGTCTTGGAGGTGTCCTTGTCCAGCCCATAGGCCAGCGCAGCCGCCGTCGGCTCGTTGATGATGCGCAGTACTTCGAGACCCGCGATCTTGCCGGCGTCCTTGGTCGCCTGGCGCTGTGCATCGTTGAAGTACGCCGGCACCGTGATCACAGCCTGTTCGACCTTCTCGCCCAGGTAGCTTTCGGCGGTCTCCTTCATCTTCTGCAGGATGAATGCCGAAATCTGGGAGGGGCTGTACTTCTCGCCATGAGACTCGACCCACGCGTCGCCGTTCTTTCCTTCGACGATCTTGTAGGGAACCATGTCCTTGTCCTTGGACACCATCGGATCGTCGAAGCGGCGCCCGATCAGGCGCTTGACGGCAAACAGGGTGTTGTCTGGGTTCGTGACGGCCTGGCGCTTGGCGGGCTGGCCGACGAGCCGCTCGTCATCCTGGGTGAAGGCGACCATCGAGGGCGTGGTCCGCGCGCCTTCCGCGTTCTCCACGACCTTGGGCGTCGCGCCATCCATGATGGCGACGCAGGAGTTCGTGGTGCCGAGATCAATACCGATTACTTTGGACATGGGCTTTCCCTTTATGGCGATACGAGCTCCAGGATCCGTACGCGGCCTCCTGGAACTATCCCTTGGATCAGCCACCGGTCCGCATGCGGACCATGGTGGACGTTGCGCAGGCGATATATGGACCAATTCCCGGACCTGCAAGCGCCGGTCTGGCGAATATTGGCCGCAGGGGTTTGTGGCCGGGTGGCCAGCGCTCCTAACGAAGCGCCGACTGGACCTCGGGCATGTTCAACAGGTTCGCAAACTTCCGGCCAGCCATGCCAACCGCCAGATTGGCGTTATCGGCCTCAAAGACCCCGGAACCAACCCCCTCAACCCCCCGGTCGCTTACCGTGGCGAGCTGCTGTCCCGATGAATCGAAGACCGTGACATCCATGTTCCAACTCAGCGTGACCTGCGCATAGACATCCGATTTCCACTCTCGAAGACTGACGACCAACGTCCGGTCTGATGTCGGAGACACGGCGGCGAGAGCGCTTCCCGGCTGGGTCGGCAGTGGGCTGGCGTCAAACCCCTTCTCCTGCAGCGCACGCACCAATGCCCCGGTCATGTCGCTGACCATCGCCTGTCCCGATGTCGTCGACACGTTATGCGGGATGCCGAATCCGGCTCGTTGAAGACCGACGAAGCTTGGAGACTTATCACCGGTTGCCACATAGGGACGCACATCCTCGACCGCCACGGCAACGCTGCGCGTCCCCTCCACCTCGATGGGCGGGTTCATGGTGCGATAATCGTATTGGTGCCCGATAGCGCATCCGCTCAGGAGGAGAGCCGACGCCAGAACAAAGAGACGAGACAACATGATAAAATCCTTACTATCATAGACCACTCAACTGATGAGTCGCGCACCCGAATACCAAGATGATCGATGCGGGGAAATAGGGAAATGCTTGCCCTGGTCAGTGAATTGAAGAATACGCTGGATAGCCAGTAAAGAGGCGCTTCAACCAGTGATTGAGACCTTCAATTACGTGACTTTTGTGCTCATGCATCCCACTTGTTAGTTAACTGTATCGTCAACGGAGAGAGGATGAAGCCAGAACTGCCGGGCACCGGACATGCAAAGATCGACTATCGCGGAGCCGAGCTGCGCATCACCATTCGCAGCAGGAAGAGCCGCCTCAATGCCGCCGTCGGGGTTGTTACGTGGTGGATATTCGTGATGTTAGTGTCAGCGTTCTGGATCGGCGGGGAATCGTTGGCCCCGATCCGCGGCCACCCGTTCGGCTTCTTCGCAGGGGTACTCGTGACGTGGGCTGTGCTAACCTTGACGCGAAGTACTTTGGTCAACTTGGCGGAGGCCCTGTTCGGTGTGGCGCGTGTGTCGGCAACCGAACGCGGGATCAAGATCTCGCGCAGCCTTGGGTTCTGGTCAGTGACCAAACTCTACGCCGCCGAGCACATCACACGATTGCGGTTGGTAGATCTACTTGAAGAGGCAGTGCGCAATCGCGGGAAAGTCTTTGCGGATCAGGGGCGGGTGATGTTCGACTATGGCCGCAAGACGGTCGGCTTTGGAATGGAGCTTGACCCCGCAGACGCGGCATTTGTTGCCCGCAAGATCACCGAGCGGTTTCCCAACTATGCCTGACACGCTGCCCGTGACCGAGGAGATCTCCGGTTTCGTTATCCACCGCCGTTTCCTGGACTCCGTCTCCCAGGCGCGGATCGTCGCAGACTGTCGCGACGTCATTGCCGCGGCCCCACTGGTCCAGCCAGTCACGGCCTGGGGGAAGCCGATGTCCGTGCGCATGACCTCGGCAGGGCACGTGGGCTGGGTTATTAAGCGCGGGAAGTACCGCTATGCCGACCGCCACCCGGAAACCGGCGCGGCGTGGCCAGCAGTCCCTGCAAGCGTGCTGGCTGTCTGGGACACTGTCGCAGGCTGGCCGGAGCCGCCCAGTAGCTGTCTCATCAACTGGTATGGACCGACATCGCGGATGGGCTTGCACCAGGACAAGGACGAGGGCCGGTTCGATGCCCCGGTCGTTTCGATCTCGTTGGGCGACCCTGGGCGCTTCCGGATGGGTGGGGAGGCCCGGAAGGATGCGACTGTCTCCACCATCCTGTCGTCTGGCGACGTTGTGGTGATGGGTGGGAACGCACGCATGGCCTACCACGGTATCGACCGGATCCTGCGACCTGATGGCGGCTCGCCGCTCGAGGCACCCGGACGGCTCAACCTAACCTTGCGGGTCGTGGTAAGGTCCTAAGCTGACGACATCTTCCGCACTATGGCAGCGCGTTTTACAAGGCGGAAGATACGCGATCCGGGAATCATTGCGCCCTTCCCTCCTCTCGCCCACGCTCGTTACGTTGCGCCAGAACTTGCGTGATTGCGCGACTTAAGCTTCCGAACAACGAACAAACGCATAAGGAAGCTGGATAGGGAGAGGTCGCCGATGCTTCTCGATAGAAAAGACCACGCTGAGTACGATTCCGGTAATTTCCTCAAGGCCCACGAAGACATAGTCAAGCTGACTAGGCGTTTGTCCGACCGGACTGTCCGAGTGCTGGCGGATGAGGTCGTCAAACGTCTCTCCGAAAAGCTCTCCTCCGATACGGAACAGCCTAACTTACCGGCCCAACAAACGGTCGAACGTTTGGCTCACGAGTTAATCTCGGATGATCCGGAAGCATGGACGACGGTGATCAGCAAGACGAAGCTGCTGGCCTCACCGTTGGAGGTTACATACTTCTCCTACCTGGCACCGGCCGCGAGGTTGCTCGGCCGGATGTGGGACGAAGATGAACTGACGTTCGCGCAGGTCACGGTTGGCGTGGGACGAATGTATGCGATCATGCGCAGCGTTCGGGAATCGACCTTGCGACCACGGTACTCATCCAAACACGCCGTCTTTGCGGCGGTCCCTGGCGAGACGCACACTCTGGGCGTGACAATGGCCGCTGACGTCTTCAGTCAAAGAGACTGGAAGATCGACCTCTTCACCGGGAAGAAACATGACGAATTGGTCGAGGGGATCGTTCGCGCGGAACCCGAACTCGTCGGTTTGTCTGCGAGCACCGACCGGCATATGGCCGCGCTGATCCGTTTGGTAGTCGCGCTGCGCGTGTCGCTGCCGAATGCGCTCATCCTGGTCAGTGGTCCGATCGTCGAACTGAGGTCGGACATCCTTGCTATGACGGGGACGGATCTCGCGACGTCTAATGTCGACGAGGCATTGGCGCAGCTCGATGATGCTTGGGCGAACCGCTCGATCTGACAGACGCTTCCGACAGAACAGCGGTCGGGACTTGAGTTCAATCTATGTGGGATCAGTCGGCCCCGCCGTTGCAGCGTTCGAACGTGAGACGCACGGTAAAGACAGTGCCTTTTCCAAGCTCCGACTCGACCTGGATCGTCCCTCCCATCAGGTCCACGAGTTTTCGGGTGATTGACAGGCCAAGGCCGGCGCCACCATGCCGGCGGGTGACCGTACCGTCGATCTGGTAGAACCGCTGGAAAATCTGGCCCAGCTTCTCCTCAGAGATACCCACCCCCGTGTCGACAACCGCGCACGTGAGCGTGACGCCTTCGGGACCCTCGTCACTGTCGACACGCAGATCGACAGACCCGCGCTCCGTGAACTTCACCGCGTTCGTGAGCAGATTTAGCAGGATCTGCTTGATCCGAATATTGTCGCCCCGCAGAGGCGGGATCTTATCTAATTCTCCCCTCAGTCGTAGCTCCAGCCCGGCTTCCTCGGCGCTGGGCCGGATGACTTCCAGGCTCTCTTTCAGCACCTCGCCAACGACCAGGCGATCCTCCACAAGCTCGAAGGTATCCGCATCCATCCGGCTTAGATCGAGGATATCGTCGATCAGTCTGAGCAATACGCGGCCCGAGCTGGTGATGACGTCGACGAGCTTGCGCTCTCGCGCAGCCAGTTCGCCCCGCTCCATCAGTGCGGCAACGCCAAGGATCCCGTTCAGCGGGGTGCGCATCTCGTGGCTCATCCGCGCCACGAACTCGGACTTGTGGCGGCTCGACTCCTCAGCCTCTCGCCGTGCCGCAACCAGAGCCTCCTCGCGCGCAAGATCCTCCGTAATATCACGCATGGTCATCACACAACCGCCATCTGGTAGGTTGGTTTTGTTGATGTTCAGCGTGCGCCCGTTGGCAAGCGGGCGGCGAACGTTGGTTGTTGTAGGGTCAAACGCAAACTCGCGGCGTTTGGCAATTTCTGCACGCCGGGCCCGCGTCGGCAAATTCGCCAGATCGCCAAACTGTTCGGTGAAATCGTCGTAGGGCATCCCCCAAAAAACCTTGTCGGGATCTATGTCGTAGAGCTCGAGGAGCCTCGTATTGTACATGACGAAATTACCGTTGCGGTCGAGCAGGGTGATTGCCTCAGAGGTGTGCTCGAGCACGCTTTCCATGTACCCTCGCTGTCGCTCCAACTCACGCGATGTCAGTTCAGCTTCTGTCGCATCGACACAGATCGATACAGTATCGCCGGTTGTGGTTTCGCTGCGATAGATGTCCAGAACCGCCCCGTTCGGAATGTATCGCCGCTCTGACCGCAGTCGTTCAGCACCCCAAGATGCAACCCGCTCGTCGGCCAACTCTTCCGGCGTACTCCCGTCCGGAGTACCCAAACGCCCGGCGTTCGCCAGCGCGAGGTATGCCGTGCTGATGTCGTCACCGATCGAAATATCGCCTGGCTGCAGTCCAAACTGACGGAGATAGCTGGCGTTCATGTACTTAACCCGTCGATCCGCGCCCACGACGATCACGCCATCCCGAAGTGTTTCGAGGAACTCCGTCAGCGCAGGATCAGGCGCATCCCAGCTGGATGCTCCTGCGACGGCTAGCAGAGACGCAACCTTTGTTTCGTCCGCCTTTCCAACCTGCAAGACTTGTCTCCGAGTCAGCACCCTCTCGGCACCATACAGCATCGACAGTCGGAATTCTCCGTCTCCGGTGAATTGTAGCTATTCCGCAACGATCTCGGCAGCATGCTTGATCTGCTGCGGCTGATCGCGCATGACACCGGCCGCAACGGCAACGAACACGGTGGGGGACCCATGACGATGAAGCTCTTGATTCTGCCCGGCGACGGGATCGGGCCCGAGGTGATGGCAGAGGTCGTCAAGATCATCGACTGGCTGTCGGAAAACCGCGGCCTTTCGTTCGATGTCGAGCATGATCTTGTAGGTGGTGCGGCATATGACGCCCACGGTGCGCCACTCTCAGACGAGACTATGGCGAAGGCCCAGGAAGCTGATGCAGTCCTGTTGGGTGCCGTCGGGGGACCAAAGTATGACACCCTCGACTTTTCGCTGAAGCCCGAACGTGGGCTCTTGCGTCTGCGCAAGGAAATGGACCTCTTCGCCAATCTCCGACCGGCCCAGTGCTTCGACGCGCTGGCAGACTACTCCTCGCTCAAGAAGGACGTCGTTGCCGGCCTCGACATCATGATCGTGCGTGAGTTGACATCGGGCATGTACTTTGGCGAGCCGCGCGGCATCCACATCGAGGGTAACGAGCGCGTCGGGATCAATACGCACCGTTACACGACCTCCGAGATCCGCCGTGTTGCAAAGGCTGCATTCGATCTGGCCATGAAACGCGGCAAGCGTCTCTGTTCCATGGAGAAGGCCAATGTCATGGAAGCCGGGATCCTTTGGCGTGAAGAAGTTGAGGTCGTGGCCAAGGACTATCCCGATGTCGAACTCTCACACATGTATGCAGACAACGGCGCCATGCAGCTGGTCCGCGCGCCGAAACAGTTCGACGTGATCGTGACGGACAACCTCTTTGGTGACATCCTCTCGGACTGTGCGGCGATGCTGACGGGGTCGTTGGGAATGCTGCCCTCGGCGTCTCTCGGCGCAACGATGGAAAATGGGCGGCCCAAGGCACTGTACGAACCGGTGCATGGCTCGGCCCCCGACATCGCCGGTCAGGGCAAGGCGAACCCCTGCGCCTGCATCCTGAGCTTTGCCATGGCCTTGCGTTATTCCTTCGACCTTGGCGCCGATGCGGACATGCTTGAGGCTGCGGTCAACGATGTCCTCGACGCAGGCACCCGCACCGCTGACCTCGCGCAGGCCGAGGGATCGGCGCCGGTTTCAACCTCGCAGATGGGTGACGCAGTGATCGCTGCACTGTCAGTGCGCGCCGCCTGACTCTGGAGGCAATACTGACAGGGCTTCCCTGCTCCTCGATGCGGGATTTGCCAATTCGCAGTATGTCGCGGTACTATTCGAGTCTTATCGTTGGGAAGGGAGCACCTGATGAGACTTCAACTTAAACCGCTGATTGCATCCGCCGCTTTGGCATTTACTTTTGCAGGAACGCAAGCGCACGCCGCCTGCTTGCACAACGGCGTCTATTACGAACACGGCGTGCAACTGTGCTTCGGTGGCTGGCTGCAGGAATGCACGGTCGCTGACTACTGGTCGGCGATTGGGATGTGCAACGCCGAAGAGCCCGTCCAACCGCAAGTGCGGACATCACCTGAGATGGAGCGTGTGTACGCGCTGCTGGACACACAGCCGAAGGCGATGCATCTGCCCAGATCGATGAAGCGCTAAGCGACGAACTGGACCCGCCCCGGGCTCTCGACCGCTGCCTAGAACACGGTCGGGTCCAGCATTCCTGCGCACAAGCCTGTGCTGTGGGTCCAGCTGTATCAGGCGCCCCTTCCGTTCAACGGAACCTACGAATGCCAAGGGAACAGCTGTGAGGCGCTACCGGGGCAGGTCTACCGTGACCGTCGCACCACCCCAACCGTGCACATTGTCGTGGCTTTCAACGATCACCTGGTCGACGCCAGGAGGTATCACGACCCCTGCCAGGGAGCGAGTGAACGGCTGTTCCTCGACATGCGGGTGATAGAGCGTCCGGGTCCCGTAGACTGTTCCGTCTGGCCCAACCACACGCCAGCCATCCGCGTAATGGTCCCACCCAGTGTCTGCGTGCTGAACCGTCACGTCAAACCGCCAGGTGCCTCCGGTCGGTGTTGCCCGGACCTCGAGAACATCTGCTTCCCCGGCAGCGACGGGCCCTGCGCCGATAGACCAGACCGCTACAAGAATCACTATCAGTCGTTGCATCACGCTTCTCCTCCCAACTCATCTTAACCCGTCATTAAGTGTGACGTCGTCAATTTCCGGCGTTTTTTGATTAACCGTTTCGGAGGAGGCGGCTTGGTTACGCGCGCACATACAGTTGCCTTCCTTGGTGTAGAGGCCAAATCGGTCGAGGTACAATGCGCCGTGACACCCGGTCTGCCGGCGTTCAGCCTCGTCGGCCTGCCCGACAAAGCGGTCTCCGAATCCAAGGAGCGCGTGCGCGCGGCCTTGTCGTCGATCGGTGTGGCAATCCCGTCGGCCAGAATCACGATCAACCTGTCTCCAGCGGACCTGCCGAAGGGTGGGTCACACTATGATCTGCCGATCGCACTGGCCCTTATGGCTGCGCTTGAAATCATCCCGGCGGAAGAGATCGAGAGCTATGTCGCAATGGGAGAGCTGTCGCTGGACGGAGAGATCGGCGCCGTCACGGGCGCCCTACCCGCCGCACTGGCCGCCGCAAGCAGCGACCGCGGACTGATCTGCCCCGCTGCGTCTGGTTCAGAGGCGGCCTGGGTCGGCGCCGCTCAGATCCTTGCACCGAGATCATTGATCGCCCTGGTCAACCACTTCGCGGGGCGCGAACCTTTGCCCCAACCGGAACCGGGTGCTGTTTCAATCCGCCGCGACAAAGTCGACCTCGCGGACGTGAAGGGACAGGAGACCGCACGCCGGGCGCTGGAGGTAGCGGCGGCAGGAGGTCATCACATCCTGATGGTTGGGGAGCCCGGCGCCGGGAAGTCCATGCTCGCACGTCGCCTGACGGGAATCATGCCACCGCTGACGCCGGAAGAGGCCCTGGAAGTCGCAACCATTCACTCGCTCGCATCCCAGGGCAGCACCGGCGAGATCTGCCGGGAGCGTCCGTACCGAGATCCGCACCACTCTGCTTCCATGGCGGCGATGGTCGGCGGTGGCAAGAACGCCAAACCTGGGGAGATCAGCCTTGCCCATCGCGGGGTACTGTTCCTGGATGAACTGCCCGAGTTCGCGCGCCCTGTCCTTGAAGCCCTTCGCCAGCCCATCGAGACCGGTAAGGCCGTCGTCGCGCGCGCAACCGCACATGTCACGTACCCGGCGCGGTTTCTGCTGGTGGCGGCCATGAACCCCTGCCGGTGCGGATACCTGACCGACCCCGCCCGCGCATGCTCACGGGCTCCGCGATGCGGTTCCGACTACCAGGCACGCTTGTCCGGCCCGTTGCTGGATCGGTTCGATATTCGAATCGAGGTGCCGCCCGTTACCCCAGATGTCCTGGGCCTTCCGTCACATGCGGATTCCAGTGCGCGCGTCTCGCACCGGGTGGCACAGGCGCGATCGGCCCAGCGTGGTCGTACCGACGGTGGCGGGCTCACAAACGCGGAGCTGGAAGGCGCAGCCCTTGAACGCGTGGCTGCCCCCGACGAGCCAGGTCAGAACGTCTTGCAGGAGGCAGCAGAGCGCTTCAGATACACGGCGCGCGGCTACCACAGGGTACTGCGGCTGGCGCGGACGCTTGCAGATCTGGAGGGGGCGACTGCCGTTCGCCGCATTCACGTCGCTGAAGCGGTCTCCTACAGAAGGGCGCTTTCCTGACCATCCGTGACAGCTTGGGCTGGCACCGCTACGACGGGTTGTGCGCCCGCGTCGGAAAGCCATCCCATGGACCAGGACCACCAGGACCACCAGGACCACCAGGAACCGCCACAGCCGGCACCCGGCATGACCGCGCCCATGCGTGTCGCCGTGGTCGTCCTCACGACGTGCTGCGCGATGATCGCGATACTGTGGGTCTACGGCGTCTACGGATTGCTGATGAGCCCCGACTACGCGGGAGAAGGGTTCAACAACGACTTCTCGGTGTTTTGGGCGGCAGCGCGATTGGCAAACGAAGGCCGCTGGCTAGCGCCGTTCGATGTCGATATCCTGAACGCCGCGCGATCAATCCCGCCGACAACAGAACACTACGAGATGATCTGGTTCTACCCGCCAGCATATCTTGTTCTACTCTGGCCTCTCGGCAAGCTCTCGTTCTTCTGGGCTTGGATCATGTTCTGCGCGGTCTCACTGGCCTTCTTCGCAGTTGCCATCCGGGGCCCAACCCGTTCGGTTCCGGGCGCGTTCTGGTTCCTGGTGTGCGCACCGGTCACGATGCTGCTGCTCACCCTTGGGCAGAACTCCCTGATCTTCTGCGGACTACTGGTTGTTGCTGTCGAAGCGATGCGCCGGGGCCAGCCGATGGTGGCGGGATTGGCGCTTGCCCTCATGACGCTCAAGCCGCAGCTCGGCCTGGTGATCCCGTTCGCATTGGCCGCCGGGGGGTATTGGCGAGTGCTCGTTTGGGCATGCATCTTCACGGCGCTGATTGTGCTCGCGACGCTCGTCTTCCCAGGTCTCGACTACTGGACCGCGTTCTTCCGCGGGATCGCCGCAGGATCCGACCGCCTTCGCCAGCCCGAGTTGGAGTACCTGATGGTCTCCGCCTACGGAACATTGGCGGCAGCGGGGGTGCCGAGGGATCTGGCACTGCAGCTTCAAGCGGTGATCACCGTGACGACGCTCGTGTCCCTCGTGTGGCTTTGGCGGCGGGACGTGCCCTTCGACGTCAAGGCGGCGGGCCTCTTTTTTTCTATCATCCTCGCCACGCCCTACGCCGTCTACTACGAACTGATCTTCCCGCTTTGCGGCGCGCTCTATTCAGCTCGAGCGGGCTATGGCAAGACACGTCCCCAAGCCATCTTGCTCCTTTCAATTTGGATCCTCCCCGTGATTGGAACCGTGGCAATCAGCGCCCAAGAACCAGGCTACATCTTTGCCTTGGTGGTCCTCGCGGCCTGCCTTGTGGTCACGCTCCGACGGAGCAGCCGTGCTTGACCGGGACGACGATGCCAGCGCACTCTTCCGTCATGCTTGAGCGGAGCGTAGAAATGACCGTCCGCCCGTGCCTGTCGCTGATCGTTCCTGTGTCAAACGAAGAGGCAGCAATCGCGCGGTTCTTGGAGCGCGCCGGACCTTCCGTCGCAGAAGCATTGACCATGATCGATGCAGATGCGCAGGCAGAATGGCTGTTCGTCAACGACGGGTCGACGGATGGCACCGAAGCAGTGATCGCTGGCCGAGCAGCACGCGACCAAACGATCCGGCTTGTCAATCTGAGCAGGCGTTTCGGAAAGGAAGCCGCGCTCGCCGCCGGCCTCGATCATGCGGCGGGAGATGCTGTGATCCCCATCGACGTGGATCTGCAGGACCCGCCCGAGGTCATTCCCAAGATGGTCAGAGCGTGGCTGGACGGGGCTCAGGTCGTCAACGCCCATCGAACTGACCGTTCATCTGACAGTCCTGTGAAACGCGTCTCTGCCCAGCTGTTTTACCGCCTCTACAACCGCCTCGCTGATCATCCTATCCCCGAGAATGTCGGTGACTTTCGGCTCATGGATCGCGAAGCGGTTGATGTCGTGCGACGGTTGGGCGAGCAATCGCGCTTCAACAAGGGCCTCTTTTCCTGGGTCGGCTTCCGTGTCGCGACGGTCGACTATGTCCGCGAAGAGCGCTCGGTGGGCACATCAAAATGGGCTGGGTGGCGGCTCTGGAACTTCGCGATAGACGGGATCGTCGCGTCCTCAACCGTGCCACTTCGGATCTGGACGTATCTCGGCGCTTTGATTGCACTCGGCTCGTTTGGCTATGCGGCGTTCCTGGTCATGTACACATTGATCACCGGGGGCGACGCACCAGGCTTCGCATCGATAATGGTGGCGGTCCTCTTTCTCGGAGGCCTCAACATGCTCGCCCTCGGCATTCTGGGCGAGTACGTGGGACGCATTGCGACCGAAGTCCGGGGTCGACCACTCTACATCGTGGCGTCCAAGGTCGGATTTGATGAGGAGCCGGACTGATGGACCCGGCAGTCTATCAACGCATGGCGGAGCATGAGGAGCAGCACTGGTGGTTCCGAGGACGCCGTGCGGTGCTGAAGGCGCTGCTGGACAGGCTCGACCTGCCGCCAGAGGCGAAGGTGCTAGAGGCCGGCTGTGGTTCAGGAGGCAACCTGCCGCTTCTGGCCACGTATGGAGAGCTCGATGCGTTCGAGTACGACAGAGGCGCACGGCAAGCAGCGAGCGCTCGCCGCATCGCATCGGTTGTCCCAGGGGCGCTCCCTGACAATTTGCCGAGCGGCGGCCCCTACGATCTGATCGCGCTGCTGGACGTGCTGGAGCATCTGGAAGACGACGTGGCTTCGATCAAGGCGCTGGCGCGTAGGCTCACACGGACGGGCAGCATCCTGATCACCGTGCCAGCGGGCCCGTGGCTCTGGTCACAGCATGACGACACGCATCATCATTTCAGAAGATACACTCAGACCGGCCTGAATGAAGTGATCACCGCGGCCGGTCTGGAAGTGCAACAAATCGGGAAGATGAACTCGCTGCTGTTCCCCCTGGCTGTCGCGCAACGCCTTTGGCTGCGGTTCGCCAAGTCAGGGAGAGACGCAGACGAACTGCCGCCGCCATGGCTCAACAAGACGCTGGAGGCGACGTTCAAGGGCGAACGACATCTCGTCGGCCGCGTTCCGATGCCGTTCGGGCTCTCGCTCTGGGCGATAGCTGGTCGGGCAGCACCTCAACGGCTCGATGTGAGGGCGTGAAGGCGATCGTCGGCCAACTGACGCGCTTTGGTCTTGTCGGCGTTGCAGCGACACTGCTCCACATCGGCGTTGCCTGGCTGGTTCACGCAACCGGAGCTCAACCGCTTCTGGCGAACGCAGCAGGGTTCCTCGCAGCCTTCGCGCTTTCGTACCTTGGCCACTTCTACTGGACGTTCAATCAGCGAGAGGGCCATCTCATGCGTTTGCCAAGGTTCGTCGTTGTCGCCGGCGTTGGGTTCGCGCTGAGCAATGCCATCGTCTGGGGCGCCGTTGTGCTGGCCAGCGCACCCTTCGAGCTTGCACTTGCGGTGATCCTTGTCACCGTCCCAACGGCTACCTGGCTGCTCAGCCGGCTCTGGGCGTTCCGCTAGGTGTCAGCCGGGATCCGCGGTGAACCCCACAGCCTCAATACCAGCAACCGCCGCGATCTCGTCATTGTCCGAGTTGTCGCCCGAGATCCCGACTGCGCCGATGATGTCACCCTTGCGGTCCCTGACAAGCACACCGCCCGGCACCGGCACGAGATCCTGGTTCGGCAGCCCGTTCACGGCGGTCAGGAAGTAGGCCTGGTTCTCGGCACGTTCGAAGAGCTTGCGCGACCCCAGCCCCATGCCCAGCGCACCATGTGCTTTCCCACGTGCGATATCGAAGCGGTAGTTGGAGGTCCCATCCTCCCGCTCGAAAGCCTTTGGCCAGCCTCCGGCATCCAGAACAACCACAGCCAAAGGCTTCATGTCCTTCTCTCGTCCCTTGGCCAGCGCCTCGCGGATTATCCGACGAGCTTTGGACAGTGAGATAATGGCCATCACGCGGCCTCCTTCTTCTTCATTAGACGCCATTGATGCAGCATGGGTTCGGTATAACCGGACGGTTGCGCCGCCCCCTTAAAGACCAGATCGCAGGCGGCCTGAAAGGCTGGTCCGTCAAAAGATGGCGCCATTGGCTGATAGCTTACGTCACCAGCATTCTGGCGGTCGACAACTTCCGCCATTTCCTTCATCGCGGCCATGACCTGCCCCTCGCTGACCACCCCGTGGTGCAGCCAGTTGGCCAGGTGTTGCGAGGAGATGCGGCACGTTGCACGATCCTCCATCAGCCCAACGTCGTTGATGTCCGGGACCTTCGAGCAACCGACACCTGCATCGACCCACCGGACGACGTACCCAAGAATGCCCTGGGCGTTGTTGCGGATCTCGGCCTGCACCTCCTCGAACGACCAGTTGGTACCGTCCGAGAGCGGTATTGCGAGGATATCATCCAAAGAGGCCCGCGCCCCCCCATACTCAATTGCGGCCTGACGGGCCTGCACATTGATACGGTGATAATGCAGCGCATGCAGCGTCGCCGCGGTCGGGCTGGGCACCCAAGCGCAGTTCGCGCCCGCCTTCGGGTGCCCTGCCTTCTGTTCCAGCATCGCCTGCATCAGGTCAGGCATCGCCCACATGCCCTTCCCGATCTGTGCCTTTCCGGCAAGGCCGCAGGCCAGACCGACGTCGACGTTCCAATCCTCGTAGGCCGAGATCCACCGCTGTGCCTTCATCTCAGCCTTGCGGATCATGGGCCCGGCTTCCATCGATGTGTGGATTTCGTCCCCGGTGCGGTCCAGGAAGCCCGTGTTGATGAAGCATATCCGATTCTTTGCCGCCCGAATGCACTCCTTGAGGTTCACCGTGGTGCGCCGTTCTTCGTCCATGATGCCGATCTTGACGGTGTGGCGCGGCAATCCCAGGACGTCCTCGACCTTGTCGAAAGTCGCACAGGCGAAAGCCACTTCCTCGGGCCCGTGCATCTTGGGCTTCACCACATAAACCGAGCCGGTGACCGAGTTCCCCGTCGGTTTCTTCAGATCATGCATCGCGATCAACGTGCCGATCATGGCGTCCATCAAGCCCTCGAACGCTTCGTTACCATCCCGATCCAGAATCGCCGGGTTCGTCATCAGATGCCCAACGTTACGCAGTAGCATCATTGATCGGCCTTTGAGCGTCAGGCGTGAGCCATCCGGCGCCGTGAACTCCCGATCCTCCGCCAACCGACGGGTCATCGGCTTTCCAGCCTTGTCGAAGGTCTCCTCAAGGTCGCCACGCATCAGGCCCAGCCAGTTGCCGTAAGCGTGCACTTTGTCTTCGGCATCGACGGCGGCGATCGAGTCCTCGAGGTCCATGATGGTGGTGACCGCAGCCTCGACGATGACATCCGCGAGCCCGAGCGTATCGTAGCGTCCGATGGGGTGGTCGCGGTCGATCACCAGTTCGATATGAAGGTTGTTGCGCTTGAGCAGAACGGCCGAAGGATTGTTCGGATCGCCGCGATATCCGGCGAATTGATTGGGGTCCTTCAGGCGAGCCGTGTCCGCGCGCACCCCCGTACCCGCCCTGGTCGTCAGCCCAGGTAGCAACGAGACCTCGAGGTGGCCGTCAACCACCCGAACACCCTCCACGTGTGCCCAACTTGTATCCGGTTCTGCCAACGGAAAGATTCCGCGCAGGTGGGTCTTCGACCAGGTAACGACGCGCCCCCCACGCCGACGATCGTACCCACCGCTCGGTGCGGGTGAGCCCAACGCATCGGTGCCGTAAAGAGCGTCGTACAACGATCCCCACCGCGCATTCGCTGCGTTCAGAGCATAGCGGGCATTGGTGATCGGCACGACAAGCTGCGGCCCACCGATGGTCGCGATCTCGGGGTCCACGTTGGCTGTCTCGACTGAGAAGTCGGGACCCTCCGGCACCAGATAACCGATCTCCTCGAGGAAGGCCTTGTAGGCTGACGGGTCGGGCTGGCCGGGGTTGGCCTTGTGCCAGTCCCTGATCTTGCCTTGAAGCACAGCGCGTTTGTCCAAGAGTGCGCGGTTCTTTGCCGACATCCCATGGATCAGATCGCTTAGCCCCCGCCAGAGATCATCCGCCTTGACACCTGTGCCAGGCAGCACCTGATCATCCAGAAACCGGGCAAGTGGCTCGGCCACCTGCAAACCGTGCTTTTCAACGCGACTCATCGCTTACCCCTCATGAAACTTTCTTGCGTGGCAA
Source organism: Pseudomonadota bacterium (assembly GCA_039033215.1). GTDB lineage: Bacteria > Pseudomonadota > Alphaproteobacteria > Rhodobacterales > Rhodobacteraceae > Thermohalobaculum. The sequence continues at coordinate 78,548 of JBCCDA010000003.1, forward strand.
TGACGCAAAACCCGCCCTAGCGAAACCCGCCCCCTTGCGTCCAGAACAGAATTTCACACAGCGGCAGGATCGTAAGCGGCGCCATGCTGATCCCGACGGCCGCTTAGCCGAGACCCCAGATCCGAGGCTCTGCAATCTCCAGCGAGTTACCCGCAGGATCACGAAAGTAAACTGAACGGCCGCCCTGCGGCCATTGAAAATCAGCCTCAATCCCGACCCCGGCATCCGACAGTCGCGATACCCAGTCCTCAATCTCGTGCGCAGACCCGGCAAAGCAGACATGACCAGCCCCGCGCGCGCCATGCGGCGGCACCGGCATCCGTGGATCCTGTGGCGGCTCGAGCGTGGCAGCGGGCTGGAACAGCAGCAGCACACCCCCCGGCACCCGGAAGAACACATGCCGCCCCGGCACCTCGAGAAACCGCTTCAGTCCCAGCACGTCTTCATAGAACGCAGCGGTCTCGTCGAGGTTCTCCGCGTAGAGCGCTGTCTCCAGTATCCGCATGGGTCCCTCGTGACACACCTGATGATTGCTGCCAGTCTGGCTCAAACGAAACGGTGCCGGAAGTTAGATGAGCTTTTTTCCCTCCCTCCCCGACCGCCATCATCTGGTGGAACTCTGGCAACGGTTTCCCCGTGGAATTGAACCGCTGCTCATGCTCCACGACCAGGTCCTGCGAAACACGGACTCAGAGCTCACGATTGGAGAGCGCGAACTCATCGCCGCCCACGTCTCCGCCCTGAACGACTGCCAGTACTGCTTCGTCGCGCATCGCCGCTATGCCGAGGCATTCGACATAGACCCTGGTACCTTCGGGGAGATGCGTGTGGAGACGGCGCACGAGAGCCTGCGCCCACAGATGACGGCTGCGCTGACTTATGCGGCAAAGCTTACCGCCGAACCATCCGCCGTTGGTCAAGCTGATTTCGATGCGTTGATCGCAGCCGGCTGGTCCGAGGACGGTATCCACGACATCATTACCATCACAGCGCTCTACGCCTTCATGAACCGGCTCCTGGAAGGTGCGGGAATGAAGGAAAACGTCGCCCCGGCAGGCTTCAGGCCAGAGAAGGCACGCGCTGGGCGCTATACAGACATGCTTGCCATCATCAAGGGAGGATAGAATGGCCTGTTACTCGGTTGGACACATCACGGTCACGAACATGGATGGCTACAAGGACTACGTGGCCAAGGTGCCCGCCACCATCGCCGCGCACGGAGGCGAATACCTCGTGCGTGGCGGCCATGCGACTGTCGAGGAGGGAGAGATGCCCTACGACCGCCATGTCGTCCTGAAGTTCCCCAGCCGCGAGGCGCTGGAGGGTTGGTACAACTCGCCCGAGTATCAGGAGATCCTGAAGATCAGGCTGGCGAATTCCGAAGGTGTCATGACGTTCGTCGACGGCTTCGAGCCGTGAGCGAACTCGACAAGGCCTACGCCCTGCGGACGCCGCAGGACTCGGTCAAGCTCTACGGTGACTGGGCCGAGACCTACGACACGGACTTCGTCGCTGCGATGGGCTATGTGTACCACGAGAACGTCGCCAAGGCCTTTCACGACGTGGGAGGCACGGGACCCGTGCTGGACGTTGGCGCCGGAACAGGTCTCGTTGGGCAGGCCGTACGCGAGGCACTGCCCGATCTCGATGTTGACGCCATCGACATCAGCGCCGAGATGCTGGGGGTCGCCCGCGAGAAGAACATCTATCGCGCGCTGTTCGAAGCAGATCTGACGAAGCCCTTGGAACTGCCAGATGCCGCCTACAGCGGGATCGTCTCAGCGGGCACGTTCACCCATGGTCATGTCGGACCCGTCTGCCTGCCAGAGTTGATGCGAATTGCCCGACCGGGAGCCGTCTTCGTGCTGTCGATCAAGGGAGATGTGTTTGATCAGGCAGGCTTCGGGTCAGCCTTTGCAGCCCTCACAGCAGATGGCGTGATCACACCCGTCGATTTCACCCGGGTGCGCATTTATGGCGACGAGGATCACGATCACGCCCAGGACACAGGTTTGTTGGCGATCTTCCGGCACCGTTGACGGGAGTATCTGGCGCGTCAGTATGATCTCCATGGCTATCCGAGCGCAGAACACCGGAACGCCTGGGAGGGAGAGTATCGTCGCAACCGCGCCGCGATCCGCGGCCAGGGAGGACCGATGACCCTTAGATCGATTGTTCCACTGACCTTCGCTCTCGTTCTCGCATCATTTGGTTTCGTGCAGGCCTGCACGCTGGAGCCGACGGACGGCGGGCCTACGGCGTCGGCCATCGGAACCCTGGCTCCGGGGACCTTTGCCGGACACATCGATTGCGACGGCGTTCGTCATCAGGTGGGCGTCTGGACACTTCTGGTCGACGGCAAGAGCGAGACGGTGGGCATCCGGGACGAACCGCTGTTCCAGATCGAACAGGCTAATCCCCTGCAGGCGGTGGCCCGTATCAGCTACGATCGGGACGTGCAGTTCACCTTGTTTCGCCGCGCCCGAGATCCGGTGGAGCGGCCGCATCGCTTGTTCGCCACCGTCTGTGCGATCGGGAGCGATCCGCTGGACTGCTCTCTGGGCAACCGCCGAATAAAGATCCGAATCGACCTGCGCGACAGCAATCTCGATGGCACCTTGAACCGCGCTTACCACCAGATTTCGATCTACGACGGCGCCGATCGCCTGCAGGTCATCTTCATTGACCTGCCGACAGGCAAGCATCCCCACGATCTGGTTGGCGCGTGGATTCGCTTCTTCCGCCAGACGGGTGCGGTCAACCTCAGCAGCCAACTGTAGGGCGGCTGTCAGCTCACCTGCAGCCGCGCCAGAAACCCATGTCAGCGTGAAAGTGATCGGCATGCAATCCGTTGTAATCGGGGCTCAGGACCATGTTGAACCAGTCGCACAGCCCGTCGCGGGACGCCCGAAGGAAGGCTGCTTCAGGCCCGCTCCCGTCCCAATCGCGCAGCAGTGTGATCCGGCGTCCGTCTGACAGCACGAACCCCGAGATGTCGATTGCATTGGCGGTTGCGTGCTGGCTCATCCGGCGGCCGTTGCCACGAGAGGTACGGATCGGCCTGCACGAGTAGCTGCTGTAGTGGTCCAACCGCGCAACGCTCGCGCCCAGGTAACGCTGGGCCGCTGGTTGCAGTGTGTTGCGTTCCCACAGATAAAGCCTCGCCGCAATCTCGCACCGGGTCTCGACCGGAGAGAGCCCAGCGCCGGCCAGACCGGTGAGTCTCACGCGCCCCGGGATGCCGCATCCGTTCAGAGTGGGCCGATCTGGCAAATCGCGAAGCCGTGCGCCCGCAAACGCCATCGCCGCGAGGCAGGCGGGCTCGTTTCCAGCCAACTCCCGCAGCTTCCACGACATCACCCATGTCGGTGTCGTGGTGAGATCAACGGGTCCCCACGGCCGCCAGGCCGGGGGGACGTCTCCCGGCCGGAAGACGCTCGGCGTTGCCATCAGCGCGGCGGCGAGAAACAGAAACAAGAACCGCATATGCATGGATAAAGATCGGCCAGACGCCAAACCAACACCCTGCACGAAAAACCCGGACCCGGGCACGATCCCGCCAATCCCGGCACGTTGCGCCTGACCTGGTTCGCGGCTCTTCCCACCGCTCGGCAAAGTATGCCGCAGTGTGCCGCTCTCGCCGACCGATCACTGAGAAACCACCCGCTGGTCTGTCTCCCGTCCACGCATCCCGAAGCGAACCGCCTGGTTGGAGTTGCACCTCAGCACTTGGTCCGCTGGCTGGGCTGACCAGACCATGCTGGTCCTCCCGCACGGCAAGCCCGGAAGGGAGCGTATCGAAGTCCGGATGGGTGGGCGAAAATCCAGCATCGCCCACCCATGTCTTCAGTAGCGGTAAGCTTCGGGCTTGAACGGACCTTCGGGAGCCACGCCAATATACGAGGCCTGCTCCTGGCTCATCTGCGTCAGCTTCGCGCCCACCTTCTCCAGGTGCATCCGCGCGACTTTCTCATCCAGATGCTTGGGCAGCACGTAGACCTTGTTCTCGTACTGGTCGCCCTTGGTCCAGAGTTCAATCTGGGCCAGTGTCTGGTTGGTGAAGCTTGCCGACATCACGAAGCTGGGGTGGCCCGTGGCGTTGCCCAGGTTCAACAGACGCCCTTCGGACAGCAGGATCATGCGATTGCCCGACGGCATCTCGACCATGTCCACCTGTTCCTTGATGTTGGTCCACTTGTGGTTCTTCAGCGCCGCGACCTGGATTTCGTTGTCGAAGTGGCCGATGTTGCCGACGATCGCCATGTCCTTCATCTCGCGCATATGCTCGATGCGGATGACGTCCTTGTTGCCGGTCGTCGTAATGAAGATGTCCGCGGAGGACTGCACGTCTTCCAGCGTCACAACCTCGAACCCGTCCATCGCGGCCTGCAGGGCACAGATCGGATCGACCTCGGTCACCTTGACCCGGGCACCGGCACCGCGCAGCGACGCGGCCGAGCCTTTGCCCACATCGCCATAGCCCAGCACGACGGCGGTCTTGCCTGCCATCATGGTATCGGTGGCACGGCGGATGCCGTCGACCAGCGATTCCTTGCAGCCGTACTTGTTGTCGAACTTCGACTTGGTCACGGAGTCGTTCACGTTGATCGCAGGGAAGGGCAACTGGCCCTTCTTCGCGATCTCGTAGAGACGGTGCACGCCCGTGGTCGTCTCTTCGCTGACACCGACGATCTGGTCGCGGATCTTGGTGAACCAACCGGGCGATTCAGCCATACGCTTCTTGATCTGCGCCTTGACGACCGCTTCCTCCTCGGATTCCGGCACGGGAATGATGTCCTCGCCCGCTTCGGCCCGCGCGCCCAACAGCACGTACAGTGTCGCGTCGCCGCCATCGTCCAGGATCAAGTTAGGGCCGTCGGCGAACTGGAACGACTTGTCCAGGTAATCCCAATGCTCCTCCAGCGTCTGCCCCTTGATGGCAAAGACCGGAACACCTGCTTCCGCAATTGCCGCCGCCGCGTGATCCTGGGTCGAGAAGATGTTGCACGACGCCCAGCGCACGTCCGCCCCCAGCGCCGTCAGCGTTTCGATCAGCACCGCCGTCTGGATCGTCATATGCAGCGAGCCCACGATGCGCGCGCCCTTCAGCGGCTGGCTGGGGCCATACTCCTCGCGCGTCGCGATCAGGCCCGGCATCTCGGTTTCGGCGATGTCAATTTCCTTGCGGCCAAACTCGGCCAACGCGATGTCCTTCACGACGTAATCGGTCATGTATTGCTCCTATCGTGGGCCTTTGCCCCGGATCTCGGCGCGCCCTATAGCAGGGGTGGGGTTACTCGACAATGTAGACGGGCAGGCCTAAGAGTCGCGGCATCCGGGAGTGGTCATGTCGGCGGCAAAGTTCCAACGTGTCAAAGTAATGGGTGAACGTGGCACGGGGACGAACTTCGTGAGCCAGACGATCCACGCAAACTTCGACACGGAACTGTTGGTTCAGCCAGAGGGGAGCACGATCCCAGGCACGGAAAAGCTGCGCCGCCCAGACGTGAGTGAGCTGAGGAAAAACGCAATTGCGCAGAGGGTCGAGGACTATCAGCACGCCACTGGTATTGCGAGCTTTGGGGGTTGGAAACACGCCTGCCTGACCGACCGCGTGGCAGCGCGCGAGGATGTGCTGTTCGTGTGTGTCCTGCGCCACCCTGCCCCCTGGTCACTGTCACTGCACAAGCTGCCGTTTTCAACTTACCTTGCAGTACCTGACACGTTGGAGGGGTTCCTGGCACAGCCCTGGATCACGCGGCCAAGGGATGAGATCGTCGAATTGATTCTGGACGGCCCGGCGGTGCTGTGGCGACTGAAGACCGAAAGCTACCTGAACCAGGCCGCGGACCGCGCGAACGTGGTCATCGTGCAGCACGAGCAGTTTTTGAAGAATTACATCAGTGTCATGGATGACCTGCGGAACCATCTCGTCCCCAAAGACGACAATTGGAAGCTGGTCACCAGTTATGGGCGCAACTTCCAGGAAGAGGGGCCGGACTACTGGGAGATCCAGGCCGCCCTGCCTGAGGATCCGTGGACGTTGGTCTCGTCAGATGCGGCACAGGTCCTGCGCACCCAGATCGGCACCCAACTGATCCAACGAGCGGGGTATGTCCCATGACCGCCCGCGCCTGGCAACGCATGCTCTCGGGTCGCAGGCTGGACCTGCTGGACCCCTCGCCGCTGGACGTCGAGATCGAGGACATCGCCCACGGCCTCGCCCGCGTTGCCCGTTGGAACGGGCAGACGCTTGGCGGGCATCCCTACTCTGTGGCCGAACACTCGTTGCTGGTCGAGCAGATCTTCGGCGTCTACAAACCCAAGGCCACGGTTGCTGAGCGTCTTACGGCGCTGTTGCACGATGCACCCGAGTACGTGATCGGCGACATGATCAGCCCGTTCAAGGCGGCGATCGGACTGGATTACAAGGCGTTCGAAGCGAAGCTGGAGGCCGCCGTTCACATCCGCTTTGGCTTGCCTCCGGTGCCCGACGCAAAGATCAAGGCGCTGATCAAGCGCGCCGACAGGGCCTGCGCGTGGTTTGAAGCCACTCAACTGGCCGGGTTCACCGAGGCCGAGGCGGCCAGGCATTTCCCGCGTCCGCGTTTCCGGGGGGCGGCCGACATCGAGCTTGCGCCCCAGCCAACGTCCAGGGTGCAGAAGGCATTCCTGCGCCGCTTTCACGACCTTATGAAGGCGACCGAGGCAGACTCGTGACTGGCATCAACGACTGGGCCCCCTACCTCGACCCGGACGAGAAAGTCCTCTGGACCGGCAGACCACCTCAAGGTTTCTTGCTCGACCGAAGCGATCTCGTCGATATCCCGTTTAGCCTTGTCTGGGGCGGTATCGCCGTACCTGGCGGCGGCGCTGTCATGGTGCACGGAATCGTCGAACCCAGCCTCTGGTCGACCATTACGGTCCCCATCAGTGGGTTCTTCTTCTTCATGGGCCTGTATATCCTGGTCGGCCGCTTCTTCGTCGACCGGTGGATCCGCCGGAACACCCGCTACGCGATCACGAACCGACGCGCCTACATTGCGACGCGCAGCTTCCGACGTCGGGAACTCATGACCATGGCTCTCATCCCTGCGACGCCAGTGACCCTCACGCTCGGCAGACGTGCGAGTGTCAAAATCGGGGTCGAGAACGAGGCCGCAAGCGAGGAGGGGTTCTCTCAATGGTCTCGCCACAAACGAGGCGAGTTCGTGCTAGAGGGGCTTCAGGATGGCCAGGCGACCTACCAGCTGATCCGCCGCGTCCAGCGGGGCGATTCCTGACCGCAAATTCTAGCACCGGTCTTGACCCCGGACCTACGAAGCGCCTGATGGTCTTTCCGGCTCGAGCCCGGGACGCAACGGCGAGGAGATTGCAAATGGACACGAAACTTTTGGGTCGGACGGGGATGAAGGTCTCGCCGCTTTGCTTCGGGTCGATGTCGTTCGGGGGTGATGCCGACGAAGCTACGTCCGCGGATCTCTACAAGGCCGTCCGCGATGCGGGCATCAACTTCATCGATTGCGCAAACGCCTACCAGACTGGCAAGGCGGAGGAGATCCTTGGCGGTCTCATGGCGCACGAGCGTGACGAGTTGGTCGTCACCACCAAGGTCCACGGTCCCATGGGACCGGGTCCGAACGACCGGGGCCTCTCGCGCCGCCATATCACCCAGGCCGTCGAGGCATCGCTGAGGCGCCTCAAGACCGACCGCGTCGAAGTGCTCTTCATCCACAAGTGGGAGGACGAGCCACCGATGGACGAACAGCTCCGCTCGATCGAGGACCTCGTACGCTCCGGCAAGGTGCTGCACATGGGGGTCTCCAACTGGGCAGGCTGGCAGATCGCCAAGGGCCTCGGCCTCCAGACGTTGAACGGCTGGTCGCGGATCGATGTGATCCAGCCGATGTACAGCCTGGTCAAGCGCCAGGCGGAGGTCGAGATCCTGCCGGTCGCGCAGGACGAGGGGCTGGGCGTGATCACCTACTCGCCGGTCGGCGGGGGGCTCTTGTCGGGCAAGTACTTCGCAGGCGTGAACGAGGGACGGCTGGTCGAGAATGATCGCTATGCCGAGCGCTACGGCGACCCGGTGCAGCGGGCCACGGCGGAAGCGTTTTCAGCGTATGCCAAGGGCACGGGCGTCCACGCGGTGACGCTGGCCGTCTCCTGGGTGGCAGGCCATCCGGGCGTCACCTGTCCCATCATCGGCGCGCGGTCGGTCGAACAGCTTCGCCCCTCGCTCGATGCGCTGAGCTACCAGATGAGCGCCGAGATGCGCGCCGAAATCTCGGCGCTTGGCCCCACGCCGCCGCCTGCCACGGACCGGCTGGAGGAGGCAGGCTAGACCGTCACCCGGGCGGCTTGGGACAGGGCGTCCGCTTTCGCGTATGCTGCACGCCAAAGATCGATCTGCGAAGGGGAGGTGACATGGGCGCTTTGGCAGTGCTCTTGGCGGCAGCGGCCGGGTTCGCCATGGGGGCGGTTTGGTACATGACGTTGGCCAAGCCCTGGATGGCTGCTGTGGGCAAGACCGAGGACGAGGTCAAAGCTGACCGCAACCCGCTGCCGTTCGTAATCGCAGGGCTTTGCAATCTGCTGGTCGCGGGGATGCTACGGCACGTCTTCGCGACATCAGGGGTCGAGGGGGTTGGCGCCGGCCTGATCAGCGGACTGGGTGCGGGTCTCTTCCTGGTAGCGCCCTGGATCCTGACCAACTATGCCTTCGCCGACCGGCCCCGGACACTCTGGTGGATCGACGCGGGTCACCCGGTACTGGCGTGCACGGCAATGGGACTGGTGCTGGGCCTCTTCTCGGGGTGAGCGCACCACAGCCTAGCCGCCGACCAGGGTTTACGACCGTATACCCGACGACCCTGCACACTTGCGGTACGAAAGTCATACGCAAGTCATACGTTTGTCATACACCCGGTTTCCCGGCATCTGGCCCGTCAGTAGAGCTGCGTCTCATAGCGCTTGAGCATCTGCTCCTGCGTCTCGAACTCGACGTCCGAGCCAGTGTGATCACGGATCATCTCCCCCATCGTTGGGACCGGGCGCGCGCCGGGCCACGTTCCGGGATCCCATAGCTTCGAGCGGATCAGGGCCTTGGCACAGTGGAGGTAAACCTCCTCGGTTTCAACGCGCGTAACCGTCAGAGGTCGGCGTCCGTTCACAAGACATTGGTCGAGGATCTCGGGCTCGGCATGGATCGTGGCAGGTCCGTTGATGCGCAGCGTTTCATGCACTCCTGGAATAAGGAAAATCGTGCCAACCCACGGATTTTTCAGGATATTCTCCAGTCCATCCAGTCGGTTGTTGCCGGGTCGATCCGCGATCAGAATGGCCTTCGCGCCTTCCTCGATCACAACTGACCCCGCCGGATCTCCCTTGGGCGAGACATCGACATCCTGCCCATTCGTCGTCGCCAGCAGAAAGAAAGGGGAGGATGCGATGAAGTCGCGGCAGTGCTCGTCGATATGGTCAATGACTTTGTGCTTCGCACGGATGTTGACTTGGGGGTAAAGCGCTCGCAGTTCATTGACAGATTTAACAGCCATTTCAATCCTCTAGCACGGTTTCACCCCGATCCTTCGTCAAACGGACCACATGGGCAGCATAGTCGAGGTCCAGCGTTTCGGCCAGTGCAGCCGAGTGGGTCACCACGAGCATCTGCGCACGCGGCGCCGCATGCCCAATCAGGTGTGCCAAGGGCACGATCATGTCGGGGTGGAGGCTGGTCTCCGGTTCGTTCAAAGCCAAGAAAGGCGGCAGGCGCAAAGCGGTCAGGGCCGCGATCAGGCAGAGCATGCGGAGCTGACCGTCCGACAGCTCCAACCCATTGAACGGGCGATGAAATTCGGGGAGTCGCAACAGCGGCTCTACCCGCTGGCCCGGTGTCTCGAACCCGAGCTCGGCCCCTGGAAACGCCGCGCCAACCGCTTCCGTGATCGGTGATCGCGCGACGTCATCGCCCTTCACTGACCCCATACTCGACTCAAGGTACAGGCGCGTGTACAGGACCGATGCCCAGTTGCCACCGTCACTGTCCAAAGCAGGCGAGGTGATCGCCGCCTGAGGCCCCCGCAACGGGGATCCCGGGTCCGCGCGGAACTGGTGGTAGAACCGCCAACGTCCGATTTCCCGTTGCAGCGCAAGGAGTTCCGGGAAGGCGGCCGGTTCCGAGACCGAGGCCAGCGCCGTCTCGGACATCAGAAGGTCCGACATCACGGTGCGCATCTTGCCCGCGTCGTCACGCGCAGAGAGCGCCGGTCCCTTGCGGGACATCATGGTCACTTTGCGCCCGCCTGCGTGCGCGGTCACCGTCTCCTCCCGCACGACGGCGTCGCCAGGCAGGGCCGGCTCGGAGATGCCGTTCGGCAAACCGACAGACAGCGCATATGCCAGATGATCGATGCGGGCCGAGAGCTCCAGGCGAACCGGTCCCTTGGCAGACCGGGCCCGGGCGGCGGTCTCCCGCTCGCTCTCATCGCGCCAGCCGTCCCCGGCCCACAGGGCCGAGGCCATGCCTCCCTCACCGGCCAGCGCCCGCGACAGCCCGCCGGCCGCGGCCGCCTGGATCAGCTCCAACCCTCTGTACAGATTGGTTTTTCCAACGCCGTTCGGCCCCAGAACAACGGTCAGGGGCGCAAGGTCGAGATCGAGGGAGCGGATCGAGCGGTAGCCTCTGATCGAGAGCTGCTCGATCAAGGATCAGTCTCCGGACGCTTCCTTCGGCCCGTCGGCATCTGGCTGCGAGCCCGCCACGGGATCAGGCGCCGCCTCGGGTGCCGCCTTGGCGACACCCACCAGTGCCGGGCGCAGCAACCGGTCCGCAATGACGAACCCGGCCTGCATGACCTCGATGATCGTGCCAGGCGTCGCGCCGGGGACCGGTGCCTCGAACATTGCCTGATGACGGTTGGGATCGAACTTCTCGCCCTTCTCCGGCTCGACCTTCTGGATCTGATGCTTGGCGAAGGCGTTCAGAAGCTCGTTGCGGGTCAGATCGATGCCCTCGACAAAGCCGGCCGCCTGCTCGCGGATGGTTTCGTCGGCGAGGGCCAGAGCACGGTCGAGGTTGTCGTGAACACTCAGCAGATCACGGGCGAGCTTGGTACCGCCGTAGGTCTGCGCATCCTTCTTGTCGCGTTCGGCACGACGGCGCACGTTCTCGGCCTCGGCCAAAGACCGGGTCCACTTGTCCTTGTAATCGTCCCGCTCCGCCTGGAGCGCCGCGATCAGCGCGACCGTCTCGTCAATTTCGTCCACCGGTTCTGCATCGCCGGCAGCACTTTCATCGCCCTCCTGGCGGGCAATCTCTTCCTCGAGCCCCGGGACGAGGTCCTCCAGTGTCACCTCGTTCGGCTCGGGCATATCCTCGCCGTCGGGTACGCTGACTTCCGGTTCCACACGTTGTTTCTGGCTCATGTTTTCTCTCGTTCGCTGACGGGCCCGGATCGTTCGGACACCATGTTGCCCACCATCCGCGCCGTATAGTCGACGATGGGGACGATGCGTCCGTAATTCAGGCGAGTCGGGCCGATGACTCCGATCGCCCCGATAATTTGCCGGTTCTTATCTCTATAAGGTGAAATCACAAGGGACGAACCAGACATCGAGAAGAGCTTGTTCTCGGAGCCGATGAAGACGCTCACACCCTCGCCGTCCTCGGCAAGATCCAGAAGCTGCGCCAGATCGCGCTTGCGCTCCATGTCGTCGAAGAGCTGGCGGATCCGCTCGAGATCCTGGGCGTCCGCGGTCTGATCCAGCAGGTTCGCACGGCCGCGCACAATCAGCCGTTCCATCGCGCTGGCGCCACCGCCGTCCCAGAGCGCGATCCCCTTCTCGACCAGACCTGCCGCAACGTGGTCGAGTTCCTGGCGACGTGCCTCGATCTCGCGCGTGATCACTTCCTTCGCCTCGGCCAGCGTCCGCCCCCGCAAATGGGCGTTCAGGAAGTTGGCGGCCTCCCGCATCGCAGAATGCGGAAGGCCCCGAGGGGGGTCGAACAGGCGGTTTTCAACCGTCCCGTCCTCCATCACCAGGACCGCCAGCGACGAGTGATCGTTGAGCGACACAAACTCCAGATGCCGCACCGGCACGTTGGACTTCGGCGCAAAGACAAGGCTGGCACAATGGCTCAGCCCCGAGAGCATCGCGCCGGTCCGGTCCAACACCTCGGGCAGGTCCGAATCCGGATCGACCGAACGCTCGATCTGGCGCCGCTCTTCCTCGGAGATGTCCGTGACCTCCAGCACCCCGTCGACGAAGAGCCGCAGGCCCAGCTGCGTCGGGATGCGTCCCGCGCTTACGTGCGGGCTGTCCAGCAACCCCAACTGCTCGAGGTCCTGCATCACATTGCGGATCGACGCCGCCGACAGCCCAAGATCCACCATTTTCGAGAGGGTACGCGACCCGACAGGCTCGCCCGTTTCGATAAACGTCTCGACCAGCCGCGCGAAGATGTCGCGGCTGCGATCATTGAGATCCGAAAGTGTCGGCGTTGGTCCGGCCATTCCCGACGGGCTCCACGCTAGAGACGAGGTAGTTAGTCAGCCACACACCCGCCGTCAATCGGCCCGCTGTTTCGTCACCTTCATGCTCTCTTCAGCAATTGCGGTCAAACGTACTGTCGTGGTTAACGGTGGGTTTGTGATGATGCGTGCTCTCAGTTCAGCGGCGGAGAATACCGAAGGGGTCGTCCCGAAAGTCGATCTTATCGAAGACGTCCACCTAGCAATCAGGATTTTCCAAAGCGGCACGCGCGGAATAGGCGATGCCTGCAGGCTTGTCCTGTCGTTGAACGGGACAGAGATCCATGTTCTCGACGAAGACGCAGGGGATCGGGCGCCGGCCGAACTGGTGATTGATCTGCGCATGCCGGCGGCCGAGGGGATGCGCCTGATGGCGGCGCTCGCCGCGCGACCTTGGCGTCACCCCGACCATCCTGTCATCATCGTCCCGGGCGCGGGCGGGACCGTCGACTATCTTGTTCGCACGCCCACCGTGGGCCGCGTGCTCGACACCATTGCGGGAGAACTGGACCTCGAGCTTGAGGATCCCTCGCAAACCGCGCTGGACGTAGTGGGGTACCGCGGCTAGACAGCGGCAAACGTCCCTGCAGGAGCCCGCCCATGCGCCCTTCCGGCCGCGCCACCGACCAAATGCGCCCCGTAACGATCGAAACCGGTGTCACCAAACATGCCGAAGGATCGTGCCTGATCCGTATGGGTGACACACATGTGCTTGTCACGGCCTCGGTCGACACACGGGTGCCGCCGTTCCTGCGCAATTCGGGCCTTGGCTGGGTCACGGCAGAGTACGGCATGCTGCCCCGTGCAACCAACACGCGCACCCGCCGCGAAGCAGCTGCCGGCAAGCAGGGGGGCCGCACGATCGAGATCCAGCGCCTCATCGGGCGGGCGCTCCGAGCAGGTGCAGACCGGGTCATCATGGGCGAGCGCCAGATCATCATCGATTGCGACGTCATCCAGGCCGATGGCGGGACACGTACGGCCTCGATCACCGGGGGCTGGGTTGCTCTGCGCCTCGCCGCCCAGAAGCTCGTGGACGCAAAGGAATGCGTCGAGAACCCGATCACCGAGCATATCGCGGCGATCTCCTGCGGTGTCTGGAATGGCTCGGTTGTGCTGGATCTGGACTACGCCGAGGATTCGGACGCCGGGACGGATGCGAACTTCGTCATGACCGGATCCGGCGGACTGGTCGAGCTTCAGGGATCAGCCGAAGGTGCGCCGTTTTCGGATGACGAATTCATCGGGATGCTCCGCCTCGCCAAAAAGGGCTGCGCCGAACTTGTAGACGCACAAAAGGCCGCGATCGCTGGCTAGGAGGCCGGGATGTCCCGCAAGCTGACCGAGCCGAAAATCGTCGTCGCCAGCCACAACGAGGGCAAGGTGCGCGAGATCCGCGCCCTGCTGGCGCCGTACGGGGTCGAGACCGTCTCGGCCGCCGAGCTTAACCTCGATGTGCCCGAGGAGACCGAGACGACTTTCGCGGGAAACGCCCTGATCAAGGCGCACGCCGCGGCCAAGGCGGCCGGATTGCCAGCACTGGCAGACGATTCTGGGCTCTCCATCGACGCGCTGGACGGTGCGCCCGGCGTCTACACTGCCGATTGGGCCGAGACACCGGATGGGCGCGACTTCCTGGTCGCGATGACCCGTGCCTGGGACGAGGTGCAGGCGACCACCAGACCCGCCCCCTGGACGGCGCGCTTCAACGCCTGCCTCGCGCTTGCCTGGCCCGACGGTCACGCCGAAACTTTCCTGGGGCTCGCACATGGCACGCTGACCTGGCCCCCACGCGGGGAGAACGGGTTTGGCTATGACCCGATGTTCGTCCCGGACGCCGACTCGCAGGGCCGGACATTCGGCGAGATGCCATATGCCGACAAAGAGCCTATATCCCATAGATCGGACGCGTTCCGCCAACTCGTCGCCGCCTGCTTCGGAGGCCCAGAATGACCCGACGCCTGATCTCGACCGGCTCTCCGTTTGAGGAGCGCTTCGCCTATTCCCGGGCCGTGGTGCAGGGCGATTGGTGCTTCTGCGCAGGCACGACCGGATTTGACTATGCAACCATGACCATGCCCGAGAGTGCAGCAGACCAGACCCGCAACATCTTCGAGACGATCAAGAAGGTGCTGAGCGACGCTGGGTTTGCGCTTTCGGACATCGTGCGCTTGCAGGTCACGGTCACGGACGCCAAGCACTGGAACAGTTCGGACGCCGTGGTGCGCGAGTACATGGGCGATGTGCGCCCTGCGAACACGACCGTGCTGGGTGGCCTTGTAGACCCCTCGATGAAGATCGAAATCGAGGCGACCGCGTACCGGGGCGACTGATGCTCGGGAAGGGCAGTGATCCGTTCATGGATCGGTACTGGCCGCTGCTGCTGATGGCGTGCTGTGGGCTGGTGCTGCTCTACACGCTGAGCGGTATGCGCGTTGCGGGTGCGGTCGGTTTCCTCGGTCTGGGCTGGCTGGCCTGGGACCGGTTGATCAAGCCGAAAATGGGTAATGATTGAATACCACGGCTGGTGGAATGGGTCGGATGGCATCCCCTGAAACCATCGACGCAAGCGCCTCCGACTGGCGCGCGGCAGGCTTTGGCGTCTATGTCCATTGGCCCTTCTGCCTCGCCAAGTGTCCCTATTGCGACTTCAACTCGCACGTCTCCCGAACCGTAGATCATGCCGCCTGGGCCGACGCCCTGTTGGAGGAAGCGCGCCACATGCGCTCTCTCACCGGCCCACGCGCCGCCGACACGGTTTTCTTTGGCGGGGGGACACCCAGCCTGATGCCCCCCGCGACCGTCGCGCGTGTGATCACCCAGATCGACCGGCTCTGGGGCTTGGCGCCGGGCGCCGAGATCACACTCGAGGCGAATCCGACCTCCGTTGAGGCAGCCAAGTTCCGCGACTATGCGGCGGCGGGCGTGAACCGTCTGTCCATGGGGGTGCAGGCCCTGAACGACGCCGATCTGAAGGCGCTTGGCCGCACACACACCGCGGCCGAGGCGCGGGCTGCGTTCGACATCGCGCGAGAGGCATTCAACCGCGTCAGCTTCGATCTCATCTATGCGCGACGCGACCAGACCGTGCCGGAGTGGGAGCGGGAGTTGCAAGAGGCGCTGTCGATGGCCATCGACCACCTCTCGCTCTACCAGCTTACGATCGAGCCCGGGACGCGGTTCGGCGAGCTTGCCGACCTGGGGCGGCGGCTGAACGCGCCGGATGAGCGCGCGGCCGAGATGTTCGAGGTAACTCAGGCACTGACCGAAAACGCAGGGATGCCCGCCTACGAGATCTCGAACCACGCCCGCCCCGGGGCCGAGAGCCGCCACAACCTGATCTACTGGCGCTATGGCGACTATGCGGGGATCGGCCCCGGTGCCCATGGCCGGATCACGGCAGGGGGCCGCACGGGCACCGCGACGCGGCGCGACCCAGCCGACTGGTTGGAAACCGTTGGCATGGACGGACACGCCATCGAGGAGACAGAGACGCTGACCCCCGAAGATCAGGCCGCCGAATACCTGATGATGTCCCTTCGGCTCCGCGAGGGCAGCGACATGAGCCGGTATCGCACCCTGTCTGGCGCCGCCGTGTCCGAGGCCCGCGTCGCCGCGCTGGTCAGCTCGGGGCATCTGATCCGATCAGGCAACCGCCTGATTGCAACAGATCGCGGCCGTATCACCCTTAACACTGTCTTAATGGAGCTCATGCACTAACTTCGAGTGTATGAGCACGATCCGCACCCTTTGGACGGCAGCAGGCTTCGCCAGCTTCGGGCTCGGCGCCGTCGGTGTCGTTGTTCCGCTCCTGCCCACGGTGCCGTTCATGTTGCTCGCAGCGTTCTGTTTCGCCAGGGGTTCGGACCGCTTCCACGACTGGCTGGTCAACCACCCGCAGTTCGGCCCGGCGATCCAGGACTGGCAGGTGCACGGCGCGATATCGCGGCGCGGCAAGATCGCCGCTGTCGTGGCCGCCTGTGTCACCTTCGGGATCAGCCTAGCGCTGGGTCTCGCAGCTCACATCCTTGCCATCCAGGCAGTTGCCCTTGGCGCGATGATGGTCTTTGTCCTCAGCCGCCCGACGGCACCGGCTCACCCGTCCCCCGCCAGCGCACGCAGTTCGTAAATCAGGTCCAGCGCATCCCTCGGCGAGAGGGCATCGGGCTGGATCTCCTGCAGGCGCGCCTCGGCGGCGGACGGCTTCACCGGCCCGGACATCGGTTGCGGGACGTGAACCGAAAACAACGGCAGATCCTGGGCCAGGGCCGCGGCGGCGCCCGAGCCCTCCCGTGCGCCCGACTCGAGCCGCTCCAGCACATCACGCGCCCGATCGACCACAGTTTGCGGCAGCCCCGCAAGACGCGCCACCTGCACACCGTAGGACCGGTCAGCAGC
>JBCCDA010000004.1:0-88498 GCA_039033215.1 Pseudomonadota bacterium
ATGGCCTCGCGACGTTCGGCGGCGCGGGCCGCCCGGTCGGCCGAGGCCTCCCAATCCTCCATCTGAGCTTCGGCGATCTTCTTGGTTTCGTCGAAGTGGAAATCCACGCCCTTCTTGGACTGCGGCCCCCAGTAGTTGTTCTTGCCGAGGTCGTAGAAGGTGCGCGCGAAGCCTGCCTTCAGGAACGCCTTGAGACAACCCAGCAGGTAGCGCCGCCGGAACCCGGTCCCTCGCCAGGGGTAATGGAACAGCGCCTTGCGCATGTAGAAGCGGCGGTAGTTGTGCATCACCCGATCCAGCAGCGTGGCGCGATCCATCGCCTTGGGCGACATGATCGGCGTGACGAAGTTGTACTTCGAGAAATCGAAGACCTCGACCTTGTCCTTGAGCTCCTGGAAGAGCGGGGTGAACGGCCAGGGCGTGTACATCGACCAGTTCGCCAGATCAGGCTGCCAGTCCCAGGCCATCTGGAAGGTCTCCTCCAGCGTCTCCTTGGTCTCGTTGTCGAGACCGACGATGAACTGCGCCTCGGTGAAGATGTCAGCCTGGCGCAGCAGCCGGATGGCTTCCTTGTTCTCGGCGACCTTGGTCTCCTTGTTGAAGAGATCCAGCTTCAGCTGCGCGGCGGCCTCGGTCCCGAGCGAGACGTGCACCAGCCCCGCCTCGCGATAGAAGGGCAGGAGGTCCTTGTCGCGGTAGATGTCCGTGACGCGGGTGTTGATGCCCCATTTGACCTTCTTCGGCAGGCCGCGGGCGATCAGCTCCTCGCAGAACTGGACGAACTTCTTGCGGTTGATGGTGGGTTCCTCGTCCGCGAGAATGAAGAAGCCGACGTCGTGGTTCTCGACCAGATCCTCGATCTCGTCGACGACCTTCTTGGGGTCCCTGATCCGGTAGTCGCGCCAGAACTTCCATTGGCTGCAGAACGAACACGTGAACGGGCAGCCGCGGGCGAGGTTCGGGATCGCGACGCGCACGCCCAGCGGCACGTAGATGTACTTGGACCATTCCAGCAGCGACCAGTCGGGGTTGATGGCATCCAGGTCCTTGACGGTCGAGGCGGCCTGGGTCGCCACGAACTCGTCTCCCTCACGAAAGGCGAGACCATGGATCTTGCGCCGGTCCGCGGGCCAGCGGCCCTCGTCGATGCAGTGGATGAGGCTCTGGAAGATCTCCTCACCCTCGCCGCGCACGATCCCGTCTATCCAGGGGGCCTCCGAGAGCACCTGCTTGTACATGAACGTCGCGTGGACGCCGCCGATGACGCGGACGGCGTCGGGGACCTCTTCCTGGGCGATTTTCAGTACCTGCTCGGCCACGTAGATCGATGGCGTGATCGCGGTGGTGCCGACCACGTCGGGTTGCAGTTCGCGCAGGCGCACCCGAAGCTCGTCATCGCCAAGATGATTGGTCATCGCGTCGATGAAGTGGATGTCGGTGAAGCCCGCGTCCTTGAGGTGCCCCGCCAGGTAGGCGACCCAGGCGGGCGGCCAGTTCCCTGCAATCTCTGCCCCACCGGAGTGATAGTTCGGATGGATCAAGACGATTCGCATGGTGACCTCCCTATGTGTCAGAAAAATCTGACACATGAGGCGTCACTACGATTTGACATACATCAAGATGGTTTTGACCCGGCCGGAACTGCCAGGACCAACGCAATGATCCGGCCTGTGGGGGCCGGATCATGTCTTTGATCTAGGCGGCAGGGCTGCGCCCCGCCGCGTTTACCGTCAGTGGAACTTCTTGATCTCGCCTGACTTCAGACGGGCCTGATAGCTCGCCAGTTCGGCCTTCACGACCGGCATCAGGAAGTAGAGCCCGATGATGTTCACGACTGCCATGGCGAAGATCGCGGCATCCGAGAAGTCGATGACCGGACCGAGGTTCGCCGCGGCCCCGATGACGACGAAGACGCAGAAGATGACCTTGAAGACCAGCTCCTTCGCCTTGCCCTCGCCAAAGAGGTACGTCCAGGCTTTCAGCCCGTAGTACGACCACGAGATCATCGTCGAGAACGCGAACAGGATCACCGCGATCGCGAGGATGTACGGGAACCAGCTGAACGCGCTGCCGAAGGCGGCCGAGGTGAGGCCAACACCGGAGGTGTCGCCGACGGTCGCAATCGCCGAGCCTGCCTCGTTCAGCACGTAGAGGCCCGTGTCGGGGTCTGCAATCAGCTGCCCGGTGATGATGATCACCAGTGCCGTCATGGTGCAGATCACGACCGTGTCGATGAACGGCTCGAGCAACGAGACGAAGCCTTCGGTGATCGGCTCCTTCGTGCGCACCGCCGAGTGGGCGATGGCCGCGGACCCGACGCCGGCTTCGTTCGAGAACGCTGCCCGCTTGAAGCCCTGGATCAGCGCGCCGACCATCCCGCCTGCGACGCCCAGGCCGGTGAACGCGCCCTCGAAGATCTGACCGAAGGCCCAGCCGATCTTGTCCATGTTCATCAGGATGATGACCAGCGCGGTCAGAACGTAGAGGATCCCCATGAACGGGACGACCTTTTCGGTGACCTTGGCGATCGACTTCAGACCGCCGACGATCACGGCGAACACGACGCCCGCGAAGATGATGCCGGTGATCCAGCCGGGGAAGTCGCCCACGATGCCCGAGATCTGCTGGTGCGCCTGGTTGGCCTGGAACATGTTGCCCCCGCCCAGGGCACCCAGAATGCAGAAGATCGAGAAGAGGATCGCGAGGATGCCACCGCCAGGCACGCCACGTTCCTTGAAGCCCTTGGTGAGGTAGTACATCGGGCCGCCCGAGACGGTGCCGTCCGGGTACTCGTTGCGGTACTTCACGCCCAGCGTACATTCGGTGAACTTAGATGCCATGCCCATCAGGCCGGCCAGGATCATCCAGAAAGTGGCGCCCGGCCCGCCGATCCCGACGGCAACAGCGACACCCGCGATGTTCCCAAGCCCGACGGTTCCCGACAGCGCCGTGGCCAGCGCCTGGAAGTGGCTGACCTCGCCCGCATCGTTGGGATCCGAGTAGTCGCCCTTCACCAGCGAGATCGAGTGCGGGAAGGCGCGGAACTGGATCAACCCGAAGTAGACCGTGAAGATGGTGGCCGCCACGACCAGCCAACCGACGATCCATGGGAAGTCCGTGCCCGGGAACGGGCTGAAGATGAAGCTGACGAACCAGCCGGTCGAATCGGCGAACATCTGGTTGATCTGCTGGTCCATAGTGACTTCGGCGTCCTGCGCGGACGCCATGCCTGCCCAAAGCAGGGCTAGTCCCGCGGACAGAATCGCCGCAATGGTGTTTGTCTTCATGGTTCTGGTCCTTGTCTGCGGTGTCACGGGACGATGGTGCAGGCGACAGGCGCGGATTGCGCCAGGCTGCCGGCAACCGAGCCGAAGACCCTCGCCGAAATTGCGCTGCTGCCATCGCGGCCGACGAAGATCTGCGTCGCATCGACATCCCGGGCGATCGCGCCCAGCGTGTCTGCGATGTGCCCGTAACGTATGATGCTATCGACCTCGATACCTGTGTCGGCAAGCGCTGTAAGGAGCGGTGTGACGACTGCGGCCTCGGCCCGGGCAAGCTCTTCGGAGCGGCGTTTGTGGCGCTCCTCCAACTCTTCCGGCGTCAGGAACGAGTACGGAGACCATTCCAGAACATGTGCGATGATGATGGATGCCCCTTGTGTCTTGGCACGCTCGACTGCGAAGTCTGCGGCCCGACGCGAGGCGGGACTGCCATCGTATCCGACGACGAATTTGGAAGTCATGCTTCTCCCCCGAGTTGCTGGTCTTCCCCCAATGGTTGAATGCAATCACACAAAATTCACATTTGACAGCGGAAATTCGGATTTTACTAAAATTGAATGCTGCATTGCGGCAGGGAGCGTGTCGGGACGACAAAAAGACTGATGCCGACGATGCGATCCGACTTGCAGACTCAGATCCAAAGGCGTATCTGGCGTGGACGTAACTACCACCGGGAGAGACCGGCCCTCGAGGTCGGCGCCGAAGGGGAAACCGCCTCGGAAACTCTCAGGCAAATGGACCGGTGGTGGGGTTGAGACTCCGTAGAGTGGTCGCGGCAGCGGCCCGCCCATGGGGCAAGCCTTTCCCGCCATGGTGGTGGATCAGGCGAAACTCTCTGGCCAGGGACGGAGGAGGCAAGCGCCGGGCTTTGCCCCGGTGTGCGCAGCCTTCGGAGGGTCTCCCATGCGCGACATCGCTGTCATCGGCGCCGGTATCACCGGTATCACCACTGCCCACGCCCTGATGGATCAGGGATACTCCGTCACCGTGTATGACCGCCACCGGTATGCGGCGATGGAGACAAGCTTTGCCAATGGCGGACAGCTCTCGGCCTCGAACGCCGAGGTCTGGACGTCACTGGGGACTGTCCTCAAGGGTCTCAAGTGGATGCTGAAGTCGGATGCACCGCTTCTGGTGAACCCGATGCCGTCGTGGGCCAAATACACCTGGTTCGCGCAGTTCCTGGCAAACATTCCGAACTACCGTCAGAACACGGTCGAGACCGTGCGCCTGGCGATGCTGGCCCGCGAGGCGCTGATGGACATGGCCGATCGCGAGGGCGTGCCTTTCGATCTGGAGAAGCGCGGCATCCTGCATTTCTACACCGACGCTAAGTCGATGAAATCGGCGGGCGCGGTCACCAAGATGTACGCCGAGGCCGGGCTCTCGCGCCGCTTCGTAGCACCGGACGAGATCCGCGAGATCGAGCCCACGCTGACGGGTGACTTCCAGGGTGGCTACTACACCGAAAGCGACATGACCGGTGACATACACAAGTTCACCACCGGTCTGGCCGCGGCGCTGACCGCAAAGGGCGCCCGGATCCGCTATGAAGCGGAGATCGAGGAACTGGTGGCAGGCTCTCCCGTGCGCGTGCGCCTTCGGGGTGGTGAGGAGCGGCTGCATGATGGTGTCGTGGTCTGCGCCGGTGTCGCCAGCCGCGGGTTCGCGGCACAGTTGGGCGACTACGTGCCGATCTATCCGGTGAAGGGCTACTCCGTGACGGTCGCACTGGACGAAGCCAGCCAGGCGCACGCACCATGGGTCAGCCTGCTGGATGACAAGGCGAAAGTGGTCACCTCGCGCCTCGGCGCCGACCGGCTGCGGATTGCCGGCACGGCCGAGTTCAACGGCACCAACCGCGACATCAAGGCCGAGCGGATCCGCCCGCTGACCGACTGGGTCCGAACCTACTTCCCAGGTGTGTCCACCGAGCAGGTCACACCCTGGGCAGGCCTGCGCCCCATGATGCCCTCGATGCTGCCGAAGGTTGGCCGTGGCCGTCGTCCCGGCGTCTTCTACAACACGGGGCACGGGCACCTCGGCTGGACGCTGGCCGGCGCCACTGCGCGGATGGTTGCGCAGACCGTGGCCGAAACCGAGCGTGAACGCCCAGTGCCGACCGGAGCGCTCACACCGGCTGCGGCCTAGGCTCCCGCACACGCCCTCACTTCATCTGGCCCCAAATACCTCAGGGTCGCCAACGATGCTCCGCTCGCTCGGGCGGCGTTGGCGACGAGGGCAGCCCCTTCGTCTGGTCCGGCAACTCTGGAGGTGTGCCTGACCACCTCCATGATATCGCTACGGGGTGGTTTACATCCCGCGCCGCAAGGGCATCCTCTCTGCCCAACAGGGAGGATGTCATGACCGTCACGCCAATCGACCTCGACGCGATCGTCATCGGAGCCGGGTTTGCCGGGCTCTACCAACTCCACCGCCTGCGCGATGATCTCGATCTCGACGTCAAGGTGCTGGAGATGGGCGATGGTGTCGGTGGGACCTGGTACTGGAATCGCTATCCGGGCGCGCGCTGTGACAGCGAGAGCCACGGCTACGCATACTTCTTCTCGCGCGAGTTGCACGAAGCCTGGCAATGGTCCGAACGCTACCCCGGCCATGCGGAGATCCGCGAGTACCTCAACTTCGTCGCCGACCGCCTGGACTTGAAGAAGGACATCCGGTTCGGGCGCAAAGTGACGGGCTGCCGCTGGGACGGGTCGCGGTGGGTCGTGACCATCGATGGCGGCGAGGTCTACCGTGCGCCCTGGCTGATCACCGCCGTCGGGTGCCTGTCCTCGGCGAACGTCCCCGAAATTCCCGGCCTCGACAGCTTTCAGGGCCAGTGGGTGCACACCGGCCAATGGCCGCATGAAGGCGTGGATTTCACCGGAAAGAAGGTCGGCCAAATCGGGACCGGGTCCACTGGCATCCAGGCAGCCCCCGTGATCGCCGAGACGGCGGGTGACCTGACCGTTTTCCAGCGCACGGCCAACTACTCGGTGCCCGCGCGCAATGGGCCGTGGGACGCCGAGTACGCCCAGTGGGTCCGCGAGCACTACGACGAGATCAAGGCGATGGTGCACTCTACGCCCAACGCGCACCCCTTCCGCATCTCGCCCAACAAGGCGATGGAGGTCTCGGACCGCGAACGCCGCGAGATGTACGAGCGTGCGTGGGAGAAGGGAGGGCTGCGGTTTCGCGCTGTCTTCCACGATCTGCTGCTGTCGAAGACATCGAACAACACGGCCGCCGAGTTCATCAAGTCCAAGATCCGCCAGATCGTGAAGAACCCCGAGACGGCGCGGATGCTGAGCGACATCGACCACCCGTACGCCGCAAAGCGCCCGCCGATCGACACGAACTACTTCGAGACGTTCAATCGGGACAACGTCGCCCTGGTCGATGTCCGTGCGGACCCGATCGCCGAGATCACACCCACCGGGATGCGGTTGGAAAGCGGCGCCGAGCATGAGCTTGACGTCATCGTCTTCGCGACCGGGTTCGATGCGATGACCGGGCCGCTCCTGCGGCTAGGGATCGAAGGACCCGAGGCCACGCTGTCCGATTACTGGCGCCAGGGGCCGATCAGCTATCTGGGCCTCGCTATGCCGGGGTTCCCGAACCTCTTCACGGTGACGGGGCCGGGCTCGCCGTCTGTGCTCGCCAACATGCCCGTGCCGATTGAACAGCATGTCGACTGGATCACGGATGCCATTGCTCACGCCCGGGCCAAGAGGATCGCGACCATCGAGGCGGAGGAGGACGCGGCCCAGGGCTGGGTCGATCATGTGCGCGAGGCCGCCTTTGCCACCTTGCTGCCCGAGGCGGGCCACAGCTGGTACTGGGGCGCCAACGTGCCGGGCAAGCCGCGGGTCTTCATGCCCTACGCGGGCGGCATGGTGCGCTACCGCGAGGTCTGCGACCGGGCGGCCCACGAGGGTTACGCCGGGTTTCGGCTGGGGCAGGCAGGTCCTGCGGGCGTGCTCGACTATGCAGCCACCGCGATCGACGGCCCCGGCGTCTGACCGGGCAGAAAGGACAGATCATGCTGACGGCTGCCAGGATCAACGGGATCGCGCTGCATTACCGCGATGAGGGGCCGAAGGATGGCCCGGTTCTCGTGTTTTCGAACTCTCTGGGGACGGATTTCCGGATCTGGGACGCGGTGGTGGCGGACCTGCCCTCGCGGTTGCGGATCATCCGCTATGACAAGCGGGGTCATGGCTTGTCCGACCTGCCGGATCAATTATGGGGCATGGGAGAGCATGTGGCCGATCTGGCCGGGTTGCTGGACCATCTGGGCGTGAAGGGCGCGGTTGTCTGCGGTCTCTCGGTCGGGGGCATGATCGCACAGGGACTCGCGGCGGAACGGTCCGATCTGGTGCGCGCGGTGATCCTTTGCGATACGGGCGCGAAGATCGGAAACCCCGAGATGTGGGACGACCGGATCGAGATCGCGACCGAGCAGGGGCTGGAGGCGATGGCCGACGCCGTGATGGAGCGCTGGTTCACCAAGCCGTTCCGTACGCAGGATCCAGGATTTCCGATCTGGCGCAACATGCTGGTGCGCACGACGGTCGGAGGCTACGCGGGCACTTGCCGGGCGATCCGGGACACGGACCTTCAGGAGTCCACGTCACGGTTGCGGTTGCCCTGCCTTGGGATCTGCGGTGATCAGGACGGATCGACCCCGCCAGATCTGGTGCGCGAGACCACCGCGCTGATCCCCGGATCACGGTTCGAGGTTGTCCGCGACGCAGGCCATATACCCTGCGTCGAGCAGCCCGACGCGACCACGGCCTTGATCACGGCGTTCCTCGACGAGATAACTCACGTTTGAGGAGCGCTACTCACCAAGTGGACGGGTCATGCCGCCGGGTTCGAACTCGATGTCGTCGAGGTCTTCCCCATCCAGAGCCTTCTCGAACGAGCGAAGGCGTTTGTGGATCGAGAGAAGCTCGATGATTGTCGACCATGAGTTCACTAGAAACTGGAACGAACTTGACACCTGCGAGAAGGCTGTAAGTATTTGCTGTAACAATCCAAAAGTGATTGCACCCGCAGCAATGGTTGGGATCAGCAACACGTAGCCAAAAATATTGTCCGACTGCAGATAGAGACCGCGTGCTACGTTGAAGTACATGTAGTTCATGTAAAGGCGGAAATAATTGCGGCGAACATTGCCGAAAAGCTCAATCAAGGTTGGTGGTTCAGCGCGATCAAGATTGTCTTCACCATACACGAGTTCTTTTCGAAATGCAGCTTCGACTCGTTGGTTTCGGAACTCCAGACCGGGTAAGCGGATGCCTGCGAGCGCCAGAAGAGCTGTCCCGAAGATTGACCAGAAAATTGACGCCCAAAATAGCGGCTGGGGAATCGCGCCGACCAGCGGCAACTCGGTGACATGTTCCGACAGAGCCCAGAGTATTGGTAAAAACGCAATTAGAGTCATCACCGCGTCGACGATCGCAACGCCTAAGTTTTCCGTAATCGAAGCGAACTTCATTGTATCTTCTTGTATCCGCTGAGATGCGCCCTCAACATGGCGAAGACGGGGCCAGTGGCTTGTATAGAAATCGTTCATCGCGGTGCGCCATCGAAATATGTAGTGGCTTACACCAAAGCGAGTGAGAACGTAAACTACGACCCAAACAAGGGCAATCTGAGTGAAAATCCATATGAGAGAGAACAGTTCATTATAGTAATAGGCGTAGTCTTCTGGTCTGTTTGGATCTAGCGCTTCTTGGACGGTATCGAAGAACGGCCGCCGCCAATTGTTGATCGCCACCGAAACCTGCACCGAGTAATACGTTGAAAACAGGATCAGGACTGAACCAACCACCGACCACCACTGCCATGGATGCGGCTCTAGCCAGAACCAAAAGGCGCTGAAGACTGCTGCGCAGATGAGAACATAGATGTAGAACCAAGTGAAGTCTGGGGTCGTGAAGTGACCAAGGCCGATGACTGGATTCGCTCTCGCCGCCTCGGCATCCCAACCTTGCAAGAAGCCGAGCGCATGACCCATTTCTGTGCCGAAGCTGTACCACAGCACGGTCGCCAACGACGTGTACAACACGAAGGATAGGAAGAAGAGTTTCGGGCGTGGGAAAAAGCTACCAAACATATGATGCCTTTCTGGCGAGTATCAGTCGGCGCGGGCGCGCTTGGCGGTGGCGACGAGGCGGGGGCGGAGCTCCTCCGCGGATTTCAGAGGCGGGTCAAAACGATAGCGCGCGGTCTCATCTCCGCGCGTGAAGTCCATCCCGGCGGGATCAAGCGTGGCCAACACCCACTCCTCGCCGGATGCCCCACCTGCCTGCGCATAAAGCTGAATCGCATCCAGATGGTCTTCGTTCATATGGGCGACGGCCTCGGGTTCCAGCGCCTCGAGATCGGGCAAGGGGGCCGTGCAGAGGTCCTTGCGCGCAAGCTCATAGGCCTTGCCGAAGCCGCCGTTCAGCGATACGCGCTCGATCTCGAGGCGCCAGAAGGCGAAGTCCCCGAAGTCGGCGTAGAGCGCTGCTTTGGGATGACGCGCCAGGAACCGGGCCCGCAGAGCGGTGCGTTCGTCACCCGCGGTCTTCACTGCGCGACCGACCACCGTCATGCGGGGATGGGCCAGCGGATCGCCCTTGCCCGCCTCCCCCAGCAGAAGAGAACATCGTGGGTCTGCTTCGAGCGCGCCGAAATGCGCCGAGAGCTGGCTGATCAAAAAAATCGGGTCGCCTGTCTGAGCGGTTGCCAATGATACCCGCGAGGCCAGCGGCACCCCCGTGCCCGGCTCCAAGGCCGCTAAAGATCCCAGCCGTGCGCGGCGCAGGAGGTCTTCGGCCAGCGCACGTGCCTCAGCGTCGACCTCGCGCAGCACGTCCTTGGGGTTCTTGCGGGGGGCTTCTTGCGACATGAGTATCCTTTGCCTCGCTTAAGCCACGGAGCTAGCCCGTCTGTCAAAGACTTACAGCCGCAGTTGACGCGGGTGTGTCCCGGCGCGAGACGTCCCGGATCAAGGCGTGGGATGTCGCAGATCGGGGTGCGCCGCTGCGGGGTCCATGATGGCGAGATGCAAGGGTGGGTGATCCTGGGCAGGCGCTCCCTCCCCGGGCGCGCACACGCTCTCCAGCAAGGTCCGGGCGTTCTCGAGGTTTGTACCGCCGAGGTCGACGATATCGCGCACAACCTGTCCGGCCGTCATGATGTCCGCGACGGACGGCTCAAAGTTTCGCCACGAAGCCAGCTCAAACAGCTTCAGAAGCGCGGCGTTGTGGAGCCATGTAGCCTCGTCTCCGGTCAGATCCGCGTCGTAGAGCGCCATCAATGCGTCCCAACCCTGTGCGCCCGCGGTCAGAGCGGCGGTCATCGAAACGCGGTAGGGAAGTTCCTTGCGCCCATCCCCGCGGCGGACGGTGTTCAGCGCCGCGAGCTGAGAGAAGAATGCCTGCACCCGGGCGGACGCCAGCGAACGCGCGGAAACCGATGTTTCGTGCAGACGGTACTTCCCGAGGACCGCCCGTTGCAATGCGATCGGCCACCGCTCGGCCAGGCGCCAGCATAGATCCGCATCCTCAGCCAGATGGGCGTGGCGGTAGCCGAGCTCTTGCAGGGCGTCGAGGCGGGCGAGCAGAAAAGGGTGCGGCAGATACGGTTCCTTTGCGGGCAAGAACCTAGGGTCCGCGTCGAACAAGGGATGTTCGGCAGAGAGCCCCAGCACGTGGCCGGCCGTGTCGATGTGGAGCGATCTGCTTGAGACCGCGACCGCTCCCGTGAAGGTGAGAAAATCGAGCTGGCTCGAGATCCGCTGCGGGAAGCAGATGTCGTCGGCGTCGATCCGGGCGACGAAGGTGCAGTCCATGTGCAGCAGGCCGTGGTTCAACGCATCAACGAGCCCGCCGTGCGCCTTGGCGAGATAGCGAACCCGGTGGGAGCCAAGCTGCTCCACGATCTTGGGCGTGCTGTCTGTCGAGCCGTCGTCCACGACAAGGACATCGAAATCGCCATGATCCTGCGACAAAACGCTCTCGAGCGTCTCCGACAAGTAGCGCGCGCCGTTGTGGACGGGCAGCAGGAATGAGACTTCAGGCATGGATGGCCTCCGCCTCGGCAAGAATGCGGAGCCCGGCGATCTCCATCGCGAACCACGGCGTCGATGGGATCAGAAATGTCAGGCGCAGGGCGTCGGGCAACGGGGTGAGAGCCTCGGCCCACGCAGCGGCCTCGAAGTGCCGGGTGTCGAATCCGTCCGGGGCCGCGACATCGGCCAGATCCATGTGCCGGGTCTCACCGGCCACATCGTAGTGCATGCGGGGAAAGAGGCGGTGCGCGGGATAGTTTCGTGCGGTCAGCGAGACATGCCGTGCCGCAACGGGCAGGTCCAGCTCCACAGCGAACCAATCGTCCTCGGCCCTGTTCTCGCCCCGGATGATCAGCGAGGGTGCGTTGCGTCCCATCGGCTGGCCCCGGCGCACCGTCACCCGCATTGCCGCCGATGGATCCCAGACGAGCGAGACCCCATGCCCCACAGTGGTATGGGGGCCGACCGCACGGGCCGCTTCAGGGAAGGCGTCAAAGTCCAGCATGCGATGAGCGCTACCAAGCCTGGGGCCAGGATGGTTCTGCTGAACCGCCGGACTCCGTGCCGCTGCGCATTCGGCGCTGCACAATTGTCGACTTGGACGCTACGGCGTCTTGGTTAATTCCACGTTGGCGCCGGAAGCCGGAACTCTCGCCCTGGTCTCAGTACGCCAGTTCCAGAACCTCGAGAACCTCATCGGGCCCGGGAATCGGGCGTGGGTTGCGGGGAACCCAGGGCGTGCCCATGGCGCCCTCGGCGATCCCGGCCAGGTTATCGCGGGTGATCCCCACCTCGCGAAGTGTGCGCGGCATCCCAAGCCCCTGAACCAACTGGTGCAGCAGATCGGCGGCGTTGCCCTGGGGCTCGCCCATGGCGGTGGCGACCATCCGTTGGCGATCCGCGTTCACCGGCGCGTTCCAGCGCATGACGGCGGGCAGCATGATGCACGAGGTATGGCCATGCGGCACCCCGTGCTTGGCCCCAAGCACATAGCCGATCCCATGGCTCGCCCCCATGGGCACACCCGATGTCAGCGGCCCCATCGAAAGCCATGTGCCGATCTGGCAGCTCAACCGCGCCTCCAGATCGCTTGGATCCGCTTTCACCGCCGCGAGGCCGTTTGCCAGGAGCGAAAGACCCTTCAGACCCTGGGCATCGCCGTAAGGGTGTGCCTCGCCGGAGCACACGCCCTCCACGCAGTGGTCCACCGCGCGGATACCGGTTGATAACCACAGCCACTCAGGGGTGTGGACCGTGGCAGACGGGTCCAGAATGACCGCAGTTGGCACGTTCATGGGGTGCATGTGCAGGTACTTTGTCCCCGTCGTCTCGTCCGTTACCCCGGCGTGGCCCGAGAATTCGCCACCAGAGAGCGTCGTGGGGATCGAGACCTGGCGGATGACGGGGGCTGTCATCTGGTCCGGGGTGGCACCGACCAGCCGATCGAAGTCAGCGGTTTGGTGGATATCGTTCGACAATGCCAACCGCACGGCCTTTGCCGCATCGGTGATCGAGCCGCCACCGAGCGTGACGACCAGATCCGCGTTGGCGTCCCTGGCCATCCGCGCGGCCTCAAGCACCGCGGATCGCGGCGAATGGGCGGGCATCCCGTCGAACACCCCGGCGACCTTGCGGTCGAGCGCGGCCTCAAGCCGGGCAATCTCGTGCGTCTCGCGCCGCAACGTGCCTGAGACCATCAACAAGACGCGGCGCGCGCCAAGGCGGTCGACCAGCGGGCCAATGGCGTCTCCCGCGCGCTGCCCGAAGATGACTTCCTCGAGCTTGCCAAAGGTCACATGTCCCTGGTTCATTGAAGCCTCCCCTTTTGGCGACAATGACTCTTTCGACCGACGGCGCAAGGGGCGGGCAGGGGCGTCGAGCCGTCGGCAGGCGTGTCAGGTTGTGTGCGAAACCATATTAATTGGCAATTTGACAGTTACTGGGAAAGTTAATATTGTCGACTCGCGGCCCGCTGTGGACCGCAATTTGACGGGGATCCACATCATGAAGTCCTACCTGGCCGAGGTGATCGGCACATTCACGCTTGTCTTCTTTGGCGTCGGCAGCGCGGTGCTCGCTGGCGGCGACATCGGTTTTGTCGGCATCAGCTTTGCCTTCGGCCTTTCGATTGTCGCGATGGCATACTCCATCGGTCATATCTCGGGCGCCCATCTTAACCCGGCTGTGTCGCTGGGCGTGCTCCTCGCTGGGCGTATGCCCGCGAGCCAGTTCGTCGGCTACGTGATCGCGCAGGTCGTGGGCGCAGTGCTCGCCGCCCTGGTGGTCATGCTCATCGCCAAGAGCAAGCTGGCCGGATACGATGTTGCCACCGCTGGCCTCGGCCAGAACGGCTGGGGTGCGGGGTATCTGGGCGAGTACGGCATGGCCGGCGCCCTGATCTTCGAGATCGTGGCGACTGCGCTCTTTGTCATTGTGATCCTGGGCGTGACGCAGGACGGCACGTCAACCACGGGCTTTGCCGGGTTGGTGATCGGCCTGACGCTGGTGATGATCCACCTGGTCGGCATTCCGATCACGGGCACGTCGGTGAACCCGGCACGTTCGATCGGACCGGCGCTCTTTGTCGGTGGAGACGCCCTGGCGCAGCTTTGGCTCTTCATCGTGGGACCGCTGATCGGCGGGGCCATTGCCGGTGTGCTCTACAGCTCGGGTCTGTTGGCCAAACCGCAGGATTGACGTCCGATGAGATGGCCAGAGCGTCCATGCGCTCTGGCCGACACTCGCCACGTACGAACGCCGATCCGTCGCCCTCGCCATCTGCGATGACCGAGTAACGGGACCCGAGTTTGGCGCCGGTTGTCGCGCGCGACCTCGAGACGATCGTACGCAGAGTAGAAATCCCGATCATCGCATCCAACGTGATCGCGGGCGTCCGCAATCGACTACGGGCTATGTCGTCTCGACACCTGTCCGACGTACAACTGCAATACAGTCCAAACGCCGAAGTCTTCACTGTATGAATGATTGTACGTCGCGGAACGTCTCATCTTCAAATGACACGGTCATGTTTCAGCGACTCATTCCGCGTTGACTCGGTTACTCGCGAGCGACTTAATGCGGGATCAGCAATTGTGATGTCCCGCATCACTAAAGGGGCGTCCAATCAGAATGAAGAGAATCCCAGTCGCAGGTGCCGGACCGTCAACGAACGTCCTGCAACTCACGGCAATCGATTGGGCTCTCCCGCAGCCGAGCTGGTGCTGCAAGCCGGACAAATCCGAAACCATATAAACTTAGCACAGGGAATACAGCATGACAGGTCAACACGACCCGCTACTGATGGCGCGGCTGGCGAATGCCGCGCGAGAAGGAAAGATCTCGCGGCGGTCATTCATAAGCCATTCGGTTGCCGCCGGGATGACAGTCTCTGCCGCCACCGGGCTTTGGGGCACTTCTGCAAAGGCAGCGCCGCAGCGCGGCGGGACGTTCCGTATCGCACAGCACGATGGAAACAACACGGACCAGCACAATCCGGCGAACTACGTGTCGTTCGCGGACATCGCACTGGCACACACGTACCGCGCCTATCTGACGATGATCAACCCGGACCAGACACTGGGCCCGGACGTTGCCAAAGAATGGTCTGCAACACCCGACGCCATGGAATGGACGTTCGTCATCGACGAGAACGCCACCTTCCACTCTGGCCCTAAGGTCCAGGCGAAGGACGTCATCGCCTCGATGAACCACCACCGTGGGGAAGATTCAACCTCAGCTGCCGCATCGCTGCTGGCGGGCATCGTCGACATTGTCGACAACGGCGACAACACGGTCACGTTCAAGCTCGAGGCGCCGAACGCGGACCTTCCCTGGATCATGCCAGATTACCACCTGCCGATCCTGCCGGCCAACGACGACGGCTCGTTGAACTGGCAGTCGATGGATGGCTGTGGCCCCTACGTTCTGAAGGACTTCGAGGCAGGTGTCGGTGCCTACCTGGAACGCTTTGACAGCTGGCATGGAACGGGAGCCTACTTCGACGCCGTCGAGATCAAGATCATCAATGATCCCAACGCACGTCAGACGGCGCTGATCACCGGCGATGTCGATGCCAACAGCTTGCTGGAAAACAAGACCCTGTCGCTGCTGGCTCGTGATCCGAACGTCGAGGTGGACAACGTCCCCTCCGCCTCGTGCATCACCTTGCCAATGCACACGAACAAGGCGCCGTTCGATAACAACGACGTCCGCATGGCGCTGAAACTGGCCATCGACCGCGAGGAGATCATCGACAAGATCGCTTTCGGTGCGGCGACGATGGGCAACGACTTCCACCACTCGGCGGCGATGCCCTTCTTCCCGGACGATATCCCGCAGCGCGAGTACGATCCCGACCGAGCCGCGTCGCTGTGGAAGAAGGCCGGCATGGAAGGTCAGACGCTTTCTATCTCGACCGCCGACTCGATCACGACCGGTGCAGTCGATCTGCTGGTGCTCTACGCGGAACAAGCCAAGAAGGCCGGTATCGACATTCAGCCGGTTCGTGAGCCGAACGATGGCTACTGGTCCGAAGTATGGCTGAAGAAGCCCTGGGTGATGTCCAACTGGGGCGCGCGTCCGACACCCGACGTCATGTACACGCTCACCTACAAGTCTGGTGCTCCGTGGAACGAGACCTACTGGGAGAACGATCGCTTCAACGAGCTCCTGACCATGGGCAAGGGCGAGTTGGACGACACCAGGCGGGCCGAGATCTACCGCGAGATGGGCATGATCCTGCGTGATGACGGTGGAGCGGTCATCCCCTACTTCCCGAACTTCGTCTATGGCCGCCGGAAGAACGTGAAACACGTCGGCCAGCTCGCAGCCAGCTGGATGATGGACGGTGCCCGTGCCGCCAGCCGCTGGTGGTTCGAAAGCTGAAACTGGAAATTGTCGGGCGCGTTCTGTTGGCGCGCCCGATACCCCCTCGCAGCGTTGTCCGGGCTAATCCGGAGAGTGCCGGGGTCTGGGGCAGGGTGCTGCACCGCGTTTGAACATGCTTTGTGGGGCGCTGTTCAGGTTTGCCACCCCCTACGGATGCCATTTCCTTGCTGGCAGCCGAAATTTGGCTATGTCGCCTAACTCTCGGTCGCTAACGGGGAGTTCCTAGGGGGCGAGGTAGCGCACCAGATCCGGATGATGCTCGATCTCGTCGGCGGTGCCTTCCAGCTCCATCGTGCCGCGGCCCATCACGTACGCCCGGTCGGCGACCCGCAGCGCCAGTTCGATATGCTGCTCGACGATGATCAGGCTGATTTCCTTGGCCAGTTCCGTCAGCCGGTCAGCAATCTCCTCGATCACACCGATCCACACGCCTTCGGTCGGCTCATCCAGCATCAACAGACGCGGCTTGCCCAGGATGGCGCGGCTGATGGCGAGCATCTTGCGCTCACCGCCTGACAGGGTTCCAGCCTGTTGGCCCAACCGTCCGGCCAGCTTCGGGAAGAACTCCAGCGCCATGTCGAAGCCGTCGGGATTCGGATCCGCCATGGTGCCCAGCGCCAGGTTTTCCCGCACCGTCAGTGATCGGAACACGGTGTGGTCCTGTGGGACATAGCCCAGGCCCCGGCGCACCCGGCTCTCGGTTGGCTCACGCGCACAATCCGTGCCGTCGAAAGTAACGGTGCCGTCCATGGGCTCGATCTCGCCCGCCAGCGTCTTCAGCAATGTCGTCTTTCCAGCGCCGTTCCGGCCAAGTACCGCGACGGCGCCCTGCTTGGGCACTTCCATCGAGCAACCGAACAGGACTTGGCTGCGGCCGTACCCGGCATTGAGCCCCTGGACGGACAAGATAGTCGATGCGGCGTCAAACACGGGTGGTATAGACCTCCTGTACCTTGGTCGAGTTCTCGATCTCGGCGACCGTGCCATCGTCCAGGATCTGGCCGTTGTCCAACACTGTCAGCCGGTCGCAGATGTCTTTGATGAAATCGAGGTCGTGCTCGACAATCACCATAGCGCAATGCGCCTTGATCGGCAGAAGCAGTTCGCCCGTGGCGCGACGTTCCTCGGGGCTCATGCCGCCGGTCGGTTCGTCCAGCAGCAACAGCTTCGGGCGTTGTGCCAGCGCCATGGCGATCTCCAGCCATTGCTGTTGCCCGTGGCTGAGTTCTCCGGCCAGGTCATCGGCACGATCGGCGAGTTGGAACCGCTCCAGCGTCTCCATGACCTCACCATGCAGCGACCGGCGCGAGAGCGATCGCAGCAGCCCCCAGATCGGGCGGTGCGCCTGCAGCGCCAGCAGAACGTTGTCATAGACCGAGAGCTCCAGCAGGACTGCCGTGATCTGGAACTTGAGGCTGAGGCCACGGCGTGATCGCTGGGCGGGTTGCATCCGGGTGATGTCTTCGCCCGCAAAGCTGATGGTGCCGCCGTCGGCGAAGTGCGCACCGGCGATGGCCTTCAACAGCGTGCTCTTTCCGGACCCGTTGGGCCCAATCAGACCGTGAAAGCTGTTTTCCTGCACGGTGACATCGACGCCACCAAGCGCCTTGAGTGCACCGAAGGTCTTGGTGACGCCGCGAACCTCAAGCAGAGCCATGGGGGTCTTTCTCAGGCGGGGTCTTGGCTTTGGTGTCCGCAGACCCGGACGTGCCGCCACGGCCGAACGATCCGATCCGCTCCCGCGTTGTGACGATGAAGCCCATGATGCCCGTCGGACGGTAGGCGACGACAACCAGCATGATGACGCCCAGGATCACCGGCCAATACGGCTTCAGTGCGTCCACGTCCGACAAAACGAAGGCAATCGTCTCGATCGCGCCAACGCCGAGCACAGGGCCCAGAAGCGTGCCGACCCCGCCAAACAGGCCGTAGAGCACAGCGTAGGTCGACAACCCGATTCCCATACTGCCCGGTCCGATGAACCCTTCGTGGAACGCATAGAGCCCACCCGACAGGCCAGCGATCATGCCGGCAAACGAGAAGACCAGCGCCTTGAACCGCTGCACCTGGTAGCCGAAGAACGCAAGGCGCTCTTCGTTCTGGCGCATGCCCGCGAGGACCAGGCCAAGCTGCGATTTCACCAACAAGCGGCTGGCTACGTAGACCGCCACGAGGAATGCCAGAATGATGTAGTAGAAGACCGGGCCGGGCTCCAATTCGTAGGAGCCGATCTTCATGAAGTCCCAGATCGACATTCCGTTGGCGGCACCGACCCATTGCCAGCCAGCCACCAGCCGCTCGGCCGCATAGGAGGCCGTCAGCGTACCCAGCGCAACGAAGATGATTGTTGGCGTGCGCTTGCCGAGCAGCAAGAACCAGCCGACGAGGAACGCACTGAACAAGCCGACCAGCATGGAAATCGGGACGATCCCCCAGATCTGGACGAAGCCCGCCTTGTTTGCCAGCAGCGCCGCCACGTATCCGGCAATGCCGAAGAACAGCGCCTGACCAAAGGTCATGATCCCGGAATAGCCCCAGCACAGATCGAAGCTGATGGCCAGCATCGCCAGCAGCAGCATGCGCGTCGCGATGATGGTGTGGAAGTCACTCGTCAAAAGCGGCACGACCAGAAGCCCGATCAGGACCGCGATCTCGAGGATCGGGATAACCCGGCGAGGCTTGGCTGACGGTGTGTCGGGAGATGCCATTGGGACTTCCTGCGGGGAGGGGAGCGGCCGCCGGATCACCCCGGCGGCCGGTGGTCAGATCAGGCGCATTCCTGCGGCGGGACCGCCATCTCGCTGGAGATGATGTCCCACTTCCCGCCGACGGACTGGGCAATGTACATGTTCATGTCCGCGTGCCCGGTTCCCGGGATCATCTTGGATGGTCCGCCCGGGCCTTCCGCGATCTCGGCGCTGTCAATGGCGGCGCTGGTCGCATCGCGCGCCAAGTCGCCGTTGGTTGCGATCACCGCCTGCTCGTAGAGCTTGACGCCGCGGTACATGCCGGTTGCCGCCGCGCCCGCCGCGAACAGGTACTTCGTGTCCGGGAACATGGCGTTGTAGTCGGCGATCAACTTCTGGGTGAAAGGATCCTCGACGGTCGAGAACATGTCGAGGCACGAGTAGACACCCTCCAGCTCCCGTTCGGCCACGTAGTTCACGGAGTTCTCGTCGAAGTAGACACAGGTCTGACCGCCCTGGTCGTAGTACCCGGCCTCGTAGAGCTGCTTCATGAAGGCCTGCAGCCCCGGCGGGATCACGGTGTTGAAGACATGATCGACGCCTTCGGACATGATCTTGCCTACCGTCGCGGAATACTCGAGCTGATCCAGGGGGAAGTACTCCTCCATCACCACCTCGGCGCCGTTCTCTTCGATCACGCGGCGCGCCCACTTGTTCAGAAGTTGCGGCCAGATGTAGTTGGCCGAAGGCAGGGCGAAGCGTTTGAAGCCCTTTTCCTTGATCAGGTAAGGCAGCAGCTTCGCGCACTGCTGGGCCGGGGTCGGCCCGGTGCAGTAGAGATGCTCGGTGCACTCCTGGCCTTCGTAGAGCTGCGGGTAGATGTAGAGCGTCTTGCCACGGCGAACGATGGGGTTCTTGATCGCCTCGCGCATGGCCGAAGTGATGCCGCCCAGGATCACGTCGACCTCTGCCGACTGGACCAGTCGGCGGACATTGCCCACGGCAGTACCGGGGTCGGAGGCGGTGTCTTCCAGGAACAGCTCGACCGGCTGGCCCAGGATACCACCCGCGTCGTTGATCTGCTTGACGGCCAGTTGTGCTGCCTGCCAGTTCGCGTTTCCGCTTGGTGCGATGGCGCCGGTGATGTCAGTTGCGATGCCCATTTTGATCGGCCCTGCCGCATGAGCCCAATCTGGTTTCAGGACCCAGCTCGTGCCGACGGCGGTCCACCCTGCCGCTGCCAGCGCGCTGGTGCCGCGGAGGAACCCACGACGGGTAATGCTCTCGCTCTCACGCATGTTACTTTCTCCCTGCACTGATTAGCCCATTGGGCCGGAATTTTACGATGATGAGGGCGGTCACGAAGACCAGCACTTCCGCGATAACGGGGCTGACGCCATCGCCTACGCCCGGGATTTCGCGGAGCCATTGGTAGCCAGGGACCATTGCACCGATCATCGCGGCACCCAGAAGCGGGCCCTCGAATGTGCCGATGCCGCCCAGCATGACCGACAGGAACGCCTGCACCAGAAAGCGGACGCCGAGGTCCGCAGACAGCGAAAACAGCGGGACCATAAGCGCGCCGGCCAGCCCCGCCAGGGCGGCGCCAAGCGCGAAGGTCAGCGAATAGAGGCGCGTGGTGGAAACGCCCGAAGCGCGAGCCAGGGCCGCGTTCTCCAGCGCGCCACGGATCTGCAGCCCGGTGCGGCTGCGGGTAAGGAAGACCCAGGCGGCAATCATGACAGCGATGGTCGCGCCGATGATCACCGTGCGCCAGATCGAGAAGTTGAGGCCGCCGATCTCGAAAGCGCCGGCAATTGGCTCCTCGATCGCATAGTACTGACCACCGATCAGGCCGCGCACGATCTCGCGGATGATGAGCCCGATCGCGTATGTCGCGAGCATTGCGATGACCGGTTGGGTGTAGAGCCGCCTGATGACCGTGCGTTCGATCCCGGCCCCGAACATGCCGACGATGAACGGCGCCACGAGCATCCCCAGCCAGATCGGCAGGCCCCATTCGCGAAACAGGAACACCGTGTATGCGCCGAGCAGCACGAACTCGCCGTGCCCGAGGTTGAAGATCCCCATGAGGCTGGCAATGACTGCCAGGCCAGAGACAACGAGGACCATAATCGATGCAAAGGCTGCGACGTCAAAGACCAGCTTGATTGCATCATCCATGTGCAGTGCCCCCAGGCCGGTAGTGAGTTTTTGGCCTCCACAGAAAGTGTGATCATGGATTCGGCAACTCTGCAAGAGTCTTGTTGCGATGCAGCACAACCGCGATAGGGTGTAGCCATGAACCGCGCCATCGGGGGCGTCGCGGTTCAGCCAACTGTCACGGCCAAGAACTCCCCCGGCGGAGGACGCCCCATGGCTGATGATCCCACGCAACCGATGACCGTCGCGGACATGGCCGCGCTGACCAAGGCGGCGCGCCTGGACCTGGCGCCGGACCGGGCCGAGGTGGTGGCGCCCGCGCTCGACGGGGTGCTGGCGCTCTTCGATGCGCTGGACGCCGTGGATCTCGGCGAGACGCCGCCCACGAACTCGTTCGATCCACGCTGGAGGGATCGGCCATGAGTACGCTGACTGAACTGTCCCTGACGGAAGTTGCATCGAAGATCGCCACACGCGAGGTCTCGCCTGTCGAAGTGACGCAGGCCTGCCTGGCGCGGGCCGAGGCGACGGAGCCTAAACTGACCGCCTTCTCACACCTGCTTGGCGAAACCGCGCTGCAAGAGGCGAAGACGGCAGAGGCCGAGATTGCCGGTGGCAGTTACCGCGGACCGCTGCATGGTGTTCCAGTCGGGATCAAGGAACTCTACGATATCGCCGGGGTCCCGACGACGGCCTCTTCCAAGGTTCGCGAAAACTGGACCCCGCAAGCCGACTCGGCCAGCGTGGCGCAACTGCGGGCAGCAGGGGCCGTGATCCTGGGCAAGACCCACACGCACGAGTTCGCCTTTGGCATCGTAACCCCGCACAGCCGCAACCCCTGGGACACGGGGCACATCCCCGGCGGATCCTCCGGTGGTTCCGGCGCATCGGTCGCCGTCGGCAGCACGTTCATGTCGATGGGCTCGGACACCGGCGGATCGATCCGGATCCCGGCTGCCCTTTGCGGCACTGTGGGGCTGAAGCCCACCTTCGGACGCTGCAGCCGGGCAGGGGTCACGTCGCTGTCGTGGTCGCTGGACCACGTCGGCCCGTTGACCCGAACGGTGGCGGATGCGGCAAGCTGTCTGAACGCCCTCGCGGGCTATGACCCGCGTGATCCCGGCAGCGTGGACACCCCGGCCGAGGACTTTACCGCGGCCCTCGGTCAGGACGTGAAGGGCCTGCGCATCGGCATCCCGACCAACTACTTCTTCGAGAACGTCGACCCGGAGGTCGAGGCCGCCGTCCGCGCCGCCATCAATCTGATGGAGGCTGAAGGCGCTGTCCTCAAGAAAGTCGAGATCCCGTACGCCGATCAGATCCTGCCGGTGGAATACGTGATCTGCCTCAGCGAGGCGAGCGAGTACCACCGCACCATGCTTCGCGCGACGCCCGAGCTCTACAACGATGACGTTCGCACCTTCCTGGAGGCCGGCGAGATGATCCCGGCCACGCGGTACATCCAGGGCCTGCGGGTACGCCAACTGATGCAGCGGGCGTGGGCTGCGCTCTACGACGACATCGACCTGATTGTGGGCCCGGCTGTGGCGGCACCTCCTGCCAAAGTAGGGCAGATGGAATGGGACTGGGGCGACGGTGGCATGGAGCAGCTGAACCCCGTCTATGTCCGCCTCTCTGCCCCGGCCAATGTCATGGGCCTGCCGGCTATCGCAACACCCTGCGGGTTCACCGCGTCGGGACTTCCGGTCGCCTTCCAGGCCATCGGGCGACCGTTCGCCGAGGCCACCGCGATCAGACTCTGCGATGCCTACCAGCGCATGACCGACTGGCACACGCGCAGGCCCCCCATCTGACGATGCGCCCTCACGGCGCCCAACAAACCGACTGACGACCAGAACAGGGAAGAGACATACCATGGCGATCAAACGGCCGAACGTGGAACAGCTGAGCGACATCGTCGACGACCTCGGCATGACGATGGACGCTGACGAGGTCAGCTTCTACCTAGACAACATGCAGGGCATCTTCGACCGCTATGATGCGTTGGATCTGATGCCGGACGAGATCCCGGCCGTGACTTATCCCCGTACCCCCGGCTACCGCCCCGGGCCGGAGGAGAACCCCCACAACGCCTGGTTCTGGAAGTCCGAGATCAAGGGGGCTGACACCGGCAAGCTCGCAGGCAAGACGGTCGCCATCAAGGACAACGTCATGGTGGCAGGCGTGCCGATGATGAACGGCGCCTCGACGCTGGAGGGGTTTGTCCCCGACGTGGACGCCACCATCGTGACGCGCATTCTG
The DNA here is from genome assembly GCA_039033215.1 of Pseudomonadota bacterium. Classification (GTDB taxonomy): domain Bacteria; phylum Pseudomonadota; class Alphaproteobacteria; order Rhodobacterales; family Rhodobacteraceae; genus Thermohalobaculum. Next base: position 23,355 of record JBCCDA010000004.1, read on the forward strand.
GATGCAGGCGGCACGATCCTGGGCAAAGCGACCTGCGAGCATTTTTGCCTCTCCGGCGGCAGCCACACCTCGGATCCCGCCCCGGTCGAGAACCCGCACAAGCCCGGTTACTCGGCGGGCGGCTCGTCCTCTGGTTCAGGCGCGTTGCTGGTCACCAAGGAAGTCGATCTTGCGATCGGTGGTGATCAGGGCGGCTCGATCCGCATGCCTGCGGCCTATTGCGGGGTCTACGGGATGAAGCCGACCCACGGGCTGGTCCCCTACACCGGCGTCATGCCGATCGAGTCAACCATCGACCACACCGGACCCATGACCCAGAACGTCGCCGACAACGCGCTGTTCCTCGAGGTGCTGGCCGGGGCCGACGGTCTGGACCCGCGCCAGTACAGTCCCCAGACCGCGCCCTACACCGAGGCGTTGGGCCAAGGTGTCCAGGGCATGAAGATTGCCGTCGTGCGCGAAGGGTTTGGGCACGAAAACTCCGAAGCTGACGTCGATGCCAAGGTCCGCGCCGCGGCCCAGAAACTCGAAAGCCTGGGCGCCGCTGTCACCGAGGTCTCGATCCCCATGCACAGCGACGGCGTGATCGTCTGGACGCCGATCGCTCTGGAAGGTCTGCAGTGGCAGATGATGCTCGGTAACGGCTATGGCATGAACTACAAAGGCCTCTATTCGCCCACCCTGATCGACGCGCACGCGGGCTGGCGGATGAAGGCGGACGAGCTTTCCGAGACGCTGAAGATCTCGATGTTCGCGGGCCAGTTCGGGATCGATCACTACCGCGGACGCTACTACGCCAAGGCGCAGAACATCGCCCGGCGCCTGCGCGCGGCCTATGACAGCGTGCTGGCCGAGTATGATCTGCTGCTGATGCCGACCCTGCCGCTCAAGGCCACCAAGTTGCCCGAACCCGGCGACCCGAGGGAGGAGACGTTTGCCCGCGCCTTCGAGATGCTGGCCAACACCGCGCCCTTCGATGTGACCGGGCATCCCTCGATGGCGATCCCATGCGGGATGTCGGATGGCTTGCCGGTGTCGATGATGCTGACGGGCAAGCACTTCGACGAGATGACGATCTACAAGGCCGCGCACGCCTTCGAACAATCGGGCGACTGGACGGCGATGTAGGTGTCCGCGGACGGCGACATCGGCGGAGGGCCCCTGATGCTCTCCGCCATACTGGGTCTGAGCTCCCAGCAGACCTGGCACGACCGCGTCCATGCGGCGGAGCAGGCCGGACGGCTGGAGGTCGTGCGGATCGCCCGGGTTGACGCCCCTCGGCGCCGGGTGCGCCTGGTGACCGACAAGGGCCGCGACGTAGCCCTGGCGCTGCCCCGGGATGCGGTTTTGCAGGACGGCGCTGTCCTGCATGACGCCGGCGCGCTGATGATCATCGCGCGGATCGACGGCGGACCACGGTTACGGCTGCTGCCCGCCGACGCCTCCGCGGGGCTTCGGCTGGGATATTTTTGCGGCAACCTCCACTGGAAAGCCGATTTCCGCGACGGGGCGATCGAGATCCACATGGATGGGCCGGAGGAGACATACCGAGCTCGGCTCCGCGATGCCGAGAAGCTCTGCGCCTTCACGGTCACGCGGCTGGAGGCGGAGGAATGACGGCCGATCTCCTGCGTGCCTTGCAACTCGCCGATAGCGGCTTTCCCTCGGGCGGTTTCGCGTATTCGTGGGGTTTGGAAGCGGCGGCGGAGAGCGGATATGTCACCCGGGCAAGCTTCGGCACGTGGTTGGAGGCCGAGATGCTGGGCCGGTGGGCCGAGTTTGACCGGATCGTGCTCGCGGATGCCTACCGGGCAGATGACCCGTTGCTGGTCGACGCCGAAACGGACCTGCTGTTCCTGGCGGAGCCGTTGCGAGCAAAGTCAGCAGAGGCCGGGCAGGCGTTCCTGTCTGCTCATGCCCGTTTGGGCGATCCGATCGCCATCCGGTTCCGAAACGCTGTGCTTGACGGGGAAGCCGCCGGTCACCTGCCCGTGGCGCAAGGTGCGGTGTTTCGATCCATGGATGTCGACCTCGTGCTTGCTCTGGCGGCGGCGGCCCATTCTGCGGCTCAGGGGCTGACCAGCGCTGCGGTGCGGCTTGGTCTGGTTGGTGCACTGGAGGGTCAGGCGGTCTTGCGCGATCTTCATCCCAGACTGGCCCCCGTCACGACACCGCCATCCGCTGGCGCCGTACCTGCCAGTTTCGCCCCGATCTCGGAAATCGCGATGATGCAGCCTGCCGACGGGCAGCTCTTCGCCAACTGAGGAGACGTCGATGCAACTGACTCCGACCGAGAGGGATCGGCTGGTCATCTTCCAGGCGGCCGAGCTGGCGCGGCGCTACCGGACCGAGGGCGTGCGGCTCTCGCTGCCCGAGGCAAACGCCCTGATCGCCGACGAGATCCTGTTGGCCGCCCGCAAGGGGTTGGACCATCCCGCGCTTGTCTCCTTCGGCGGCACAGTTCTGGCCGCGGACGAGGTCGAGGCCGGGGTGCCGGAGATGCTGCGCATGATCTCGGTCGAGGTGTCGATGGCCGAGGGTACGAAGTTAGTCACCATCTTCGACCCGATCCCCCCGGGCGCCGACGCGGGCCCGGTCCCCGGCGAAGTCATCCCGCAGACTGGTGAGATCGAGCTGAACGCCGGTCGGGACGGCATCGAGATCGATGTGTTGAACACCGGTGACCGCTCGATCCAGGTGCGCAGCCACGCCCATTTCTTCGAGGTCAATCGGGCACTACGCTTCGATCGGACCAAGGCCTGGGGGATGCGCCTCGACCGGCCCTCAGGCGGCGGGGAACGCTTCGATCCTGGCATTGGGCGCCGCGTGCGGCTGGTACCCTATGCAGGCACGCGGGAGATCCATGGCTTCTCCGGCCTCGCGGAGGGTCCCGCCGACGATCCGGCTATTCGCGACGCCGCCTTCCAGCGCGCGCGCGAGGGCGGTTACATGGATGACGTCTCATGAAGATGGACCGCGCCCAGTATGCCCGCCTCTATGGCCCCACCACCGGCGACATGGTCCGGTTGGGCGATACCTCGCTGCTGGCGGAGGTCGAGGGCGACCATGCCCATCCCGGCGACGAGCTGACCACCGGTGCGGGCAAGGCCATGCGCGACGGCGAGGGTTTTCGCACCCGTGGTACCGACGCCAACAATGCGCTGGATCTGGTCGTGCACAACGCGATGATCATCGATCCGGTGCTGGGCATCATCAAGGGCGATATCGGTGTGCGTCGCGGGCGCATCGTGGGCGTTGGCAAGGCAGGCAATCCGGAGATCATGGCGGGCGTGACGCCGGGGCTCGACACGGGGCCGAACACCACGATCATGCACGGCGACCAGATGATCGTGACCCCCGGCGTGATCGAGGCGCACGCGCACTTCCTGTCGCCGGAGCAAGCCCACCACGCACTGGCGGGCGGCTGCACCACCATGATCGGGATGAGCCCGGGTCCACACTTTGACGTCTCGTGTTCGGGCCCGCATACGCTGGGGCGGCTGATCCAGGCCTGCGATGAGTACCCGATCAACTTTGGCTTCCTGGGACGTGGGTCCTCGGACCCCGAGGCGGTCACCGAAAGCGTTGCGGGCGGGGCGCTGGGCGTGAAGATCCACGAGGATTTTGGCGCCTCTCCCGCCGTGATCGATGGCTGCCTGCGCGCGGCGGACGCCTCGGACTTCTCGGTCCACATCCACACCGACACGATAAACGAGTTCGGCTTCTACCAGGACACCATGGCCGCCGTCGCCGACCGCACCATCCATATGTACCACACCGAGGGCGCGGGCGGTGGGCATGCGCCCGACATCCTGGCGGTGAACGGGTTTGCCAACGTGCTGCCGTCCTCGACCAACCCCACCAATCCCTTCACGCCCGCGGCGTTGGAGGAAGGGGTGCCGATGACCATGCTCGCCCACATGATGAGCTATGAGCTGCCCGAGGACGTGGCCTTCGCCGAGGCGCGTATTCGCCCGCAGACCATGGTGGCCGAGGACTTCCTGCACGATATGGGCGCGATCTCGATCTTCGCGACGGATACACAGGGGATGGGACGCCTGGCCGAGAACATGACCAAGGCGTTCCAGCTCGCCTCGATCATGAAGGACCGCATCGGGCGCCTGCCCGAAGAGGCAACCGCCCGCGCCGACAACGAACGGATCCTGCGCTACATGGCCAAGCTGACGATCAACCCGGCAATCGCGGCGGGGATAGACGGGCATGTGGGCTCGATCGAGCCGGGCAAGATGGCCGATCTGGTGTTCTGGCGTCGTGACCACTTTGGGGCCAAGCCGCAAATGGTGGTGAAATCCGGCGAGATCGTCTGGTCGGTGATGGGCGACGGCAACGGCAGCTTCATAGGGGCCGAACCGCTGATCCACCGCCCCATGTGGGGCTCGCTGGGCACGGTCAAGCACAAGATCGGGGTAACCTTCGCCAGCCAGCTCGCCATCGACAACGACGTCGTCGGGCGCCTGGGCGTGCAGAAGGAGATCCTGCCCATCACCTCAGTCCGTGCCCTGGGCAAAAAGCACATGATCCGCAACGATACCTGTCCCGACATCGCCGTCGACCCCGCGACGTTCGAGGTGCGGGCCGACGGCACGCTGCTCCACGCCGAGGCCGCCACGCGCGTGCCGTTGGCGCGCAGCCACTTCCTGCGATGAGGCGGCCGACATGACCGCGGCACGTGTTGGCATCGGCGGGCCCGTAGGTTCGGGCAAGACGGCGCTGATCGAGCGTCTGCTGGAGCATTTTGCCGAAGACGGGACCGAGGCCGCCGTGATTACCAACGACCTGGTCACGGACGAGGATGCCGAGCGCCTTCGCCGGAGCGGGCGCCTGCCGCCCGAACGCATCCTCGCGGTGCAGGCCGGGGCTTGTCCGCACACGGTGATCCGCGAGGATCCGACGCCCAACCTCGCCGCCGCCGACCGGCTGGACCGCCAGTTCCCGGATCTGGATCTGCTGCTGCTGGAAAGCGGCGGCGACAACCTGGCCTCCACGTTCTCGTTGGATCTGGTCGATTGGTGGATGTTCGTGATCGACGTCTCGGGGGGCGATGACATCCCCCGAAAGCGTGGGCCCGGCGTGATCAAGAGCGACCTGCTGGTCATCAACAAGACCGACCTCGCCCCGCACGTCGGCGTCAACCTCGAAACAATGTTTGCCGAAGCGGCGCGCGTGCGCAGCGACGCCCCGGTCCTGGGCACGAACTGCCGCGTCGGAGAGGGGATCGCCGCGGTTGTCGCCGAGATCCGGGCCGCTGTCCTCTTTCGATGAATGCGCCCCTGGACATGCGGTTGGCGATGCCTTCGCTGGATCTGACAATCGCCCTGGGTGCCGACGGCGCCAGCCGTCTCGCCCGGCGGCGGGTGGCCTATCCCTGGTCCGTGGGCCGTGGTTACCCGGGTAAGCCGGGGGAGCCGCTGACTGTCATCCCCCAGGTCGCAGGCGCGGGCTTGCTGGCCGGGGACCATGTCTTGCAGCGGATCCACGTTGCCCAGGACGCAGCACTCCGCCTGCAGAGCGCCGGGGCCATGCTGACCTACGGCACGCCTGGAGGTCCCGCCTGCCGAACGGACTGGGCGCTCGACGTCGAGGCAGGGGCCCGGGCGTTCGTGATCTCGGAACCCTACGTGTTGTTTCCCGATGCGGGCCTGAGGCTGCGCCAGACCATCACGATTTCTCCTGGTGCACGAGTCGTTGCCTGTGAGGGCATGGTCTCTGCCCCGGGGGCGAGCACCTCCGAGTGGCAGACCGAGACCTTGGTCCAGCGCCCAGACGGCACACTGCTGTTTCGGGATCGTCAGCGGGCCAGCGCAGAGATGTTGGCCACAAATGCGGGTCTGCCGGGTGGATGGACCGCCTTTGGCACGGTCTTGGTACTGACCCCGGACGCGCAGCGGATGCGGGCGGTGATCGAGGCTACTGTGCGCGCCACAACCTCCCCGGCTTCCGTTGGCGTGGCGCCCTTGCCGCGCGGCCTCGGCGTCTGCGCCCGGATCGCAGCACCGGACGGGCAAACACTACGCGACGCCCTGTTCGGGATGTCGTCAGCTGCGCTGCTCTGCGCCTAGCCACATAGTCGCTATGTTCTTCGGCGATGTCTGCCGCCCAGATCTCGTTCGGACGGACCACCTGCGTACTGCGCAGCAGATACGCACGGCTTTGAGGCCCCTTCGCCGCTCAGCGAACGCCGGTCATGGAGGTTTTGGCCCCTCTCAAAGACCGCACCGCGATCATAGCAGTACCCGCTCAACCGACAGGTTCTGTCGGCTGAGCGGGATGGGTGTCAGGTAGCTGGTTCTCAGTTCTTCGCCTTGTCCACCAGCTGGTTCTCGGCGATCCACGGCATCATGGCGCGCAGCTTCTTGCCCACTTCCTCGATCTGGTGGGCGTCGTTGTTGCGGCGGATGGCCTTGAACATCGGCAGGCCGGCCTTGTACTCGCGCATCCACTCGCTGACGAACTTGCCGTCCTGGATGTCTTTGAGGACCGATTTCATCCGCGCCTTCGTCTCGTCATAGGGCAGGATCTGCGGGCCGGAGTGATACTCGCCGAACTCTGCCGTGTTCGAGATCGAGTAGTTCATGTTCGCGATGCCGCCTTCGTAGATCAGGTCCACGATCAGCTTCACCTCGTGCAGGCACTCGAAATAGGCCATCTCGGGCTCGTATCCGGCCTCGACCAGCGTCTCGAAGCCCATGCGGATCAGCTCGACCAGGCCGCCGCACAGCACCGCCTGCTCACCGAAGAGATCCGTCTCACACTCTTCCTTGAAATCCGTCTCGATGATGCCCGACCGGCCGCCGCCGATGGCCGAGCAATAGGACAGCCCGATCTCCAGCGCGCGGCCCGAGGCATCGTTATGGACAGCCACGAGGCACGGCACACCGCCGCCCTTGGTGAACTCGCCGCGGACGGTGTGGCCCGGGCCCTTGGGCGCCATCATGATGACGTCGACGCCGGGCTTGGCTTCGATCAGCCCGAAGTGCACGTTCAGACCGTGAGCGAAGGCGATTGCGGCCCCCTCGCGCAGATTGTCGTGGATATGCGCATAATACGTCTCGGCCTGCAGCTCGTCCGGCATGGCCATCATCATCACGTCGCACCAGGCTGCCGCTTCGGCGATCCCCATCACCTGCAGCCCCTCGGCCTCGGCCTTCGCGGCGGATGGTGAGCCCGGGCGCAGCGCCGCGGTCACGTTCTTCACCCCGCTGTCACGCATGTTGAGCGCGTGCGCATGGCCTTGCGAGCCATAGCCAACCACGGCCACGTTCTTGTCCTTGATCAGATTGATGTCGCAGTCGCGGTCATAGTAGACGCGCATGTCCCTCTCCCTTGTTCCTTGGCGGTGTCTTGAGATCGCGGCGTGGTTAGAGGAGCCTCGGCGACAAGTCCAGCGGCTTTCAAACACCTGCAACCTTGCCGTCATGGAACTGAAACGCGATCGCCAAAGGACCGTTATCAACTCACGGTAGCTGACCCCTTCTGTCCAGAACGGGAGATCCTGCCATGAAGTTCACGATGCTCACTGTTGCGGCCGCTCTGCTGGCGACAACGGCGCTTGCCGATGCAACCAAGGTCACGGCCACCCTGAAGGGCCACGCGATCCTGCCCGCGCAGACCTTCGCGGTGCCACCCGTCGATGCGCCGCAGGCGTTCACGGTATCCGGGCGGTTCACCCAGCCCGGCAATGCCCGCAACGAGGTGCTCTATTCGCACGAGGGTCGTACCTGGATCGGCACGGGCGAGAACGAGCGGCGTGCCACCGGCCTCGCGCTTCCGTTCGTGGGTCAGCCCGTGCAGGGGCTTTCGGGCGTTAAGCACATTGGGGGTGGGGTATACTGGGCACTGAGCGACAATGGGTTCGGGAACAAGGCGAACTCGGCCGATACCATGCTGATGGCGCACAAGATCCGCCCGAACTGGGAGACCGGCAAGGTCGAGATGCTGGAGACCGTCTTCCTCAGCGATCCCGGCAAGGTGCTGCCCTTCCGCATCACCACCGAGTTCACCGAGAGCCGATATCTGACCGGATCCGACTTCGACATCGAGTCGATCCAGCCGGTGGGCGACATGCTGTTCTTCGGCGATGAGTTCGGACCGTACGTCTTTGCGACCAACATGGCGGGCGAGGTCCAGTTCATCACCGAGACGTACCTCGGTGACCGAAAGCTCGTCTCCCCCGATCACCCCGGCCTGAAGCTGCCGAACCTGCCGGGCGAGGTTGTCTTCGATGTCCGCCGCTCGCGCGGATACGAGGGGATGGCCCAATCGCCGGATGGCACGAAGCTCTACCCCCTGATCGAGGGGCCGATCTGGGACGCCGAGGTGGGCGCGATCGAGACCATGGAGAGCGGTCAGGCCTTCCTGCGGATGCTGGAGTTCAGCGTCGCCGACATGGCATGGACCGCGAACAACTGGATGTATCTGCTCGAGGATCCTGGCCACGCGATCGGCGATTTCAACATGATCTCCGAGACGCGCGGGCTGGTGATCGAGCGCGATGGCAACGAAGGGGTGCCGGAGCTTGCCTGCGCCGAGGGCGCCACGGACGAGACCAATTGCTTCGCCCGCCCGGCCGCGTTCAAGCGCGTCTACCTGATCGAGATCGGCGCGCCCGGGACACCTGTCCGGAAGCTCGCCTATGTGGATCTCATGGACATCGAGGACCCGGACGGAGTGGCGCGCATCGGCGGCAAGGACGGCAAGTTCACCTTCCCGATGGTGACCATCGAGGATGTCGACATGGTCGATGCCGAGCACATCATCGTTGGCAACGACAACAATCTGCCGTTCTCCTCGGGCCGCACGATTGGCGAGGCCGATGCGAACGAATGGATCCTGCTGCATGTCGGCGACATGCTGAAGTGACAGCTGGTCGGTCCGGATGGCGTTGGGGCCCGTGCCGGGCCCCGGCGAGAGCTCTGCTCTCGCGCTCTCGAGGTACTTCTGGCCAGATGAAGAGCAGCGGGCGGGGAGGGCAAGATCGTCGCGCGTGTACTCCGCGACTGTGGCGCGCCGTGCTCGTCAGAATCTGTTTGGGGTTTTAATCGAATTTAAAGGACTTTTGACTAGTTCTTCGTCCCGCATGCACCGGGTGGGTCGGCAGATCCCGGCACCCGGAGGTTGACCAGGCGGCAGCAGTCAGATGCGTCGCTGGTGCCAGGCCCTTCCGGGGCCCGGTCCGAAAAGTCCAGGTGGCCGCGCGGTTCACCGATTTCGCTCCCGGATCCCGTGCCCGCACGGTTCCAGATCCGACCAGCCGCATCGCCAACCGGTCGGTACAGCGGCGCCTGAGCTTCCCAGACATTCCAGGACCGCTTTCAGCACCATGGATGGTCTTGTCATGCCTGGTGCCAGAGGGATTGAGCCTTCAACCCACGCTCTCGTTCAGGATCAGCTGCTCCCAGAGCTTGCGCGAACAGACGTTCTGCGGCTGGCTCTCGTCGGGGTTCGCGACCAGACCCAGCCGCAACATCTCGGACGTCACGGCCATCGCCATGAAGTTCGGCAGATCGCGGGCGGTGATGCCGGCCTCCGCGTCCTCGGGGCCGAAGGCTGGTTGCTCCGCGCGGTCGATCGGGAAGTTGTAGCGTCGCAATTCCTGCGGGTTGCACTTGCCGTCCTCCGGGGTCAGCCGGATCGCGGCATCGTCCATTGGCGAGCCATCGCGGGTCTGGTCGATTGCGAAGATGACCGAGGTTGCACCGCCAGGGTCGGGCTGCACGGCCATATAGATCTCGGGGATGTTCGGCCGGCGCGGCGCTGTGGCCTCGGGGGCCGGTGTGGCCGGGACCTCGGCTGCAGGGGCGGCTTGTTCCGGGGCACTGTCCTTCTCGACGCAGGCGCCCAGAACCAAAGCGGCCGCGAGCAGCGGCGCCGCCGGCCTCATACCATTCCCTCCGGCCCCCGCGAGGTTGCTGCGACGCCGGTGCGTGCCAGTTCGACAAGGCCCAGCGGACGCATCAGTTCGGCGAACGCGTCGATCTGTTCGGGCGATTCCGCCAGCTCGAAGATGAAGCTCTCGTGGGTGACATCCACGACCCGGGCCCCCATGATCTCGGCCAGACGCAGGGCCTCGACCCGCGGCTCGCCCTTCGAAGCGACCTTGAAGAGAGCCAGCTCGCGCTCGACGTGGTTGTCGAGATCCGTGAGGTCCGTGACCGAGTGCACGGGCACCATCCGCTCGAGCTGGTTGTGGATCTGGTCGATCACCGCAGGCGTGCCCACCGTGACGATCGTGATGCGTGAGCGGTGGCCCGTGTGGTCGGTTTCGGCGACTGTCAGGCTTTCGATGTTGTAGCCCCGGCCCGAGAACAGGCCGATGACGCGCGCGAGCACGCCGGGCTCGTTGTCGACAAGGACGCTCAGCGTATGGCGCTCCTCGTCCTCGGCCAGTGTGGGTCGGAGGTTGTAGGCGGATTTCCGGTTCGAGCCCGGCTTCAGAGTCAGGTTCATTGGCTTCCCGTCCATCAGGTTTGGCCGCCTTCTAGCGGGTGAAGGCAGTCGGTTGCAATCGGTGCGCGCAAGAACGTGTCGCTCTTCTGCCCGGACCGGAGCCGTGCATCGTATGGCCGGTACGGGCAGTGGCGTCTATAGAGGCGCCCAAGCGATTCTTCGAACGCGGCTGCCAGGGACCTCCTGTCCGCCGGAGTGACGGAGCGGGTCGGGGCTGGCAGATGACACACCCGGTGATCTACCTCTGCTACGGCATGCCCAAGTCGGGGTCGACGCTGGCGTTCAATCTGACGCGGGCGGCGGCGCTCAGGGCCGGCTTTGACCAGAGCCCAGTGATCGCCGATGCGAGCGGGCGCAAGCCCAACTTCATCCCGCGGATCCCCGATCTTGATCTCGATGCTCTGATTGCCCGTCTGCAATCCGAGGGGCGCGAGATGGTGGTCATCAAGACCCACAGCCGTCCCGACCCGTCGGTTCGGCGCGCGAGCACCCTCGGTCTGCTGCGGGTCCAGGCCGTATGCCGGGATCCTCGGGACGTCGCCCTCTCGATGCGCGATGCCGGGCGTCGGGATGACGCCTGGGGGCAAGTGGCCCCCGGGCAGCCGATCGGCGATGTCGAGGAGGTGCGCGTGCGCCTTGCCAATCAGGTCCACCGGTTCGAGCGATGGGCCACCATGCCTGGCTGCCTGACGCTGAGCTATGATGAGGTGGCCTTCGCGACGTCCAGGGCCGCGCGGCGGATCGCGCTCCACATGGGGTTGCCGCCTGCGCCGCGCCGGGATGCCTGGTCGGCCAAGTCGCGGTTCTCCCAGCTCAATCGCGGGGTACCCAGACGGCATGTCCGGGAGATGAGCGCCGAGCAGGCCGCCGATTGGTATGCCGAGTTTGGTGCCTTCATCGACAGCCGGTGCGATGGTCTCGGGCAGCCGGACTGGGGCGCGCGGGCCACGACCATGGTGGCGCGGGTGTTGCGCGTGTTCTTCGACCGCCGCCGGCCAACGAGTGCTCAGGACGCCGAGGCAAGGCATCGGGACGCGATGTAGCTACAGGCCCGATCGAGATGGGCGTCGAAGTCTTCGCTCACCCGGGCGTAGAGTTCCATATCGACCCGGTTCGCATCGAGAATGCGTGATCGCATCTCAGGGCTTAGATCGACTTCGAAGCCCTTGGAAATGTTGTGCGACGGCACGCGGGCCCAAGGCGCGCCAAAGGCGGCACGAAGGCTATGGATGGCCCTGGTGATCTCGGGTTGCGGGATGACCAGGAAATAGGTCTCCTCGACCTGCGCCCAGACGTTGTCTTCCGACACCTTGTTGCGGCCAGACGTTGCCGTGAGTTGGCGCGCCTGCGCGTTCTCCGAGCGTGGGCCATGCGCCTCGCGCAGAGCGTCCCACGCCTCCTCGAAACCGAGCCCCGCGACATGCTGATGATCAGGTATGTCCTCATGACCTTGCAGATACCGGTAACTCGAGACCGCGCGGGCCACCGGTTCGCGCACCGCCGCGATGTAGAGCGGCGTGCGCGTGAACTGCGTGTGGATCCCGTAAGGGAAGTGCCCGGCCAGAAGCGAGAGATCCGCGAGATCTTCGTCGGTCATCTCCTCCAGCGGGACGCGACGGTTCATCCGCAGGTCCATCGAGTGGATGGCCCCGACAATCCCCGAGAGCCCATGGGACAGCGTGGACCCGGCTGTCTTCGGCACGTGGCTGTGGATCAGGATGTGGTCAGCGAAAAACGCCCTGCGTCCGGCGAGATCCGGCTTGTCGCGCCGTTCGGGGGCCACGGGGCTTTCGCCGGGATCCCAGAAGCTCTTTCTGCGGCGGCGGAAGAGACGCATCGCCATCGCTCAGCCCGCCGCCAGACACTCGGCTGCGATGTAGTCGCAGGCTTTGGCCAGCCGCTCCTGAAAGGTGTCTTTCACGTGGGCATAGAGCTCGGCGTCGAGCCTGTTCTCGTCCAGGACTTTGGCCTGCATCACCGCGGAGATCTCGGGTGGCTCGCCACGCGAGGGGTTCATGCGGGGAATCTTGGTCCAGGGCAGACCGAAGGCGGCGCGCAGGTGTTGGATCGCGGTTTCCAGTTCGGGCATCGGGATCAGCAGGAAGTAGCCTTCCTCGACCTGGCGCCACAGATGCTCGGCCTCCGGCTGGTTGGCCGGCGGCAACCCGCACAGTATGCGGGACTGGTCGTTCGAGCGGCTGCGGTTGGGATCCGCGGCGAGCATCTCCCACGCTTCCTCGAAGCTCTTGCCGCGCAGGTCCTCGACCCGGTCGAACTCGGGGTTGCGCTGCATGAAGCGGTAGCGCGAGATTGCGCGTTCCACCGGCGCGCGGAGTGCTGCGATATACAATGGCTTCTGGCTGAACCGCTCGTGGATCCCATGGGAAAAGTGGCCCGACAGGAAGCGCAGTGCGGCCTTGTCGTCGCCCGACATGTCGCGCAAGCGGATGCGGCGCTTCAGACGCAGGTCCATGGACTGGGTGCCCCCGACGATGGACGCCACCGCATGGCTCAGCGTCGAGCCCGCCGTCTTGGGCACATGGGTGTGGATCAGGATATGCCGGTCCAGAAAGGACCGCCGCCCGGCCAAATCGGGGCGGCGGTCGCCATGGGGGGTGACGCCTTCCGAAGGCATCGCTTCCGTCCGGGACCGCGGGCGGAAGAGCCGCATGTCACACCAGAACCGCGCCGCTCGACTCGATCGCGCCTTCGGTCGAGGCCTCGCCCAGCAGCATCTCGTTGTGCGCCTTGCCCGACGGGATCATCGGGAAGCAGTTCTCGTGCTTCTCGACCAGGCAGTCGAAGATCACCGGGCCGTCGTAGGTCAGCATCTCCTGGATCGCGTCATCCAGATCGGCGGGGTCCGAGATCGAGATCCCCTTGCACCCGAACGCCTCGGCCAGTTTCACGAAGTCGGGCAGGGCTTCCGAATAGCTGTGGCTGTAGCGGTTCCCGTGCAGAAGCTGCTGCCATTGGCGCACCATGCCCAGCCGCTCATTGTTCAGGATGAACTGCTTGACCGGCAGGCGGTACTGCATGGCCGTCGACATCTCCTGCATGACCATCATCCACGAGGCCTCGCCGGCCACGTTGATGACCAGGCTTTCGGGATGCGCCACCTGCACGCCGATCGACGCCGGCAGGCCGTAGCCCATGGTGCCCAGACCGCCGGAGGTCATCCAGCGGTTCGGCTCCTCGAAGCCCAGGAACTGGGCGGCCCACATCTGGTGCTGACCAACCTCGGTCGTGATGTAGCGGTCCCGGTCCTTGGTCAGCGCTTCGAGCCGCTGGAGCGCGTACTGCGGTTTGATCGTCGTCTCGGATTGCTCATAGCGCAGGCAGTCGACCGCACGCCAGGTGTCGATCTGTTTCCACCACGCGCCGATATCGCGTTTCTTCGAGCCACGCTCGCGCCAGATCGCCAGCATCTCCTCCAGCACATGGGCAATGTCGCCGATGATGGGCACGTCGACGTGGATGTTCTTGTTGATGGATGACGGATCGATATCGATGTGCATCTTCCGCGAGTCAGGCGAGAACGCATCGACCCGCCCGGTGATCCGGTCATCGAAGCGCGCACCGATGTTGAACATGGCGTCACAACCATGCATCGACATGTTCGCCTCGTACGTGCCGTGCATGCCCAGCATGCCGATCCACTGGCGGCCCGAGGCGGGGTAGCAGCCCAGCCCCATCAGGGTCGAGGTCACGGGAAAGCCGGTCTCGGCGGCCAGTTCCCGCAGGAGCGCCGTTGCCCGGTTGTCCGTCCTGTTGCCCGAGTTGATGACGCCGCCGCCCGTATAGAGGATGGGACGCTCGCAGGTCTCCAGCATGTCGACCGCGGCTTCGATGGCGGCGCGGTCGCCCTTCACCTGCGGCGCATAGCGGGCGGTGTTGGCCTGCGGCGGCTCGATATAGGTGCCTTCAGCGAACTGGACGTCCTTGGGGATGTCGACCAGCACCGGGCCGGGACGCCCCGTCATGGCGACGTGGAAAGCCTGGTGGATCGTGTCGGCAAGCTGATCGGTCTCCTTCACCAGCCAATTGTGCTTGGTGCAGGGGCGGGTGATCCCCACCGTATCGGCTTCCTGGAAGGCATCGTTGCCGATCATAAACGTCGGCACCTGGCCCGTCAGCACGATGATCGGGATCGAGTCCATCAGCGCATCCGTCAGCCCGGTCACGGCATTGGTCGCCCCCGGGCCGGAGGTCACCAGAACGACGCCGGGCTTGCCGGTCGAGCGCGCATAGCCCTCGGCCATATGGGTGGCACCCTGTTCATGGCGCACCAGGATGTGTTCGATCCCCTCCTGCAGGAAGATCTCGTCATAGATCGGAAGCACCGCGCCGCCCGGATAGCCGAAGACTACCTCTACGCCCTGGTCCTTGAGGGCCTGGACGACGATCTCCGCGCCTGTCATGCGGCGGGGCTGGGTGGTACCGGTCATGGTCAGTCTCCTGTTGGTCCGGTGGACCGGGTATCGCGCAGACATAAAAAAAGCCCCTCTAGGGGGCTCGTGCGCGCATCGTCTGGGTGGGATCTCAGCCCATCCAGCCTCCGCGCGCGGTGCATACGAGAATCTCGGTCACTTGGGTCTTCCTTCCGTGTGAGCGTTTTAGCTAGCCTCGGCCTGTCTGAGGGTCAAGTGCGAATAAAAGTCAGTGTTTCTGCCGTATTGAGGTGTGTTGACCGGCTCAGAGATCCTCGTGTCCCCGCTCCCGCAGCCAGAGCCGCAGTTTCGTTTCAGTTTCCGGATCAAAGACGGGGGTGCCGCTCTTGACCAGATCGGCAAGGACCTTCGGCATTAGGTCGAGTGCGAGACGAACCCCTATCTGCGCCCCCAACTCATGGGATCGCTGCATGATGCGCGGCTGTGCCCTTGCGAACTCCTGTCCCTCCTCCGAGCGCAAAAAGTCCGCGAATGCTCCAATCGCTTCAGGTGAGAGCTCGGCCTCATGGGACGTGATGAACATGCCGCGCATTTCGGCATGGATGATCTCCGTCATCGCGGCCCGGAACCTCGGAATGATCACGTCCTGGGCGCGGCGGCTGAACTGGATCTCGCCGTTTGGCGTGGCGATCGGTGCGCGGAACATCGCTTCCATTCCGGGCATGGCCGAAGACAACACGCTGTCCATGATCTCTTCGGTGACGAATGCATCGGCGATGGTGGCAAGATCGGCTTCAATATCGGCAAGGGCCGGCTGACCGCCCAGTCCCGCAACAATTGCCAGGGTGACTCCAAATCGACGCATCACTTTCCCTCAATCAAAATCACTGACGATGCATCTACGCCGCAACCTGGACCAGGGCAAGGCCGTCAGTCGCCGTCCCCGTCCGTTGGATCCACGATGGGCCAGTCGGCCATCTGGTTGCGGATCCAGGTCAGCTGGCGCTTGGCATAGCGCCGCGTTTCGGTCTTGGCTGTGGCCACTGCCTCCTCGAGGCTCATGTCGCCGTTCAGGTGGGCCAGAAGCTCACGGGCGCCGACGGCCTTGAGATCGGGCAACGGGTCGAAGGTGTCTCGGACAGCCCGGACTTCATCGACCGCGCCGGTTGCGATCATCTGATCGAACCGCTCTTCGCACCGTGCATAGAGCCAGTCGCGGGGCGGGACCAGCGCGAGGGCGCGGGCGTCTTCCAGCCGGATCAGGGGAGGGGGCGTCGCCGCCCGCCAGTCGGCGAGACCGCGGCCCGTGGCCTCGAGCACGTCCCACGCACGCAGGACGCGGCGGGGGTTGGCGAGGTCCGTCTGCGCGGCGGTTTCCGGGTCACGCGCGGCGAGGGCCTCGGCGAAGGCCGCAAGCCCCATCCGTTCAAGCTCGGCCTCGCTTCGGGTCTTGGTGTCGTCGGGGATGGCCGGGATCTCGGCTAGCCCCTGGGTCAGCGCCCGGAAGTAGAGCCCTGTGCCACCGACGATGATAGGCGTCTGGCCCGCTGCCCGGACGCTGTCGAGCACGGGCTCAAGGTCCCGCAGCCAGTGCCCGACCGAGTAGTCCTGCGCCAAGCAGACATGGCCATAGAGGTGATGCGCCGCCCGGGCCTCCTCTTCGGGAGAGGGGCGGGCCGAAAGCACCCGCCACTCGCGGTAGATCTGCTGGCTGTCGGCGTTGATGATGACGCCGTTGTTCTCGCGGGCGAGTTGCAGTGCCAATGCGGATTTGCCCGAGGCGGTCGGCCCCGCGATCAGGATGGGGCGGTGTCCAAGCCCGCTCACATCTTCACGCTCATCCCGCCGTCGACGACCAGCGTGTGGCCGTTCACGTAGCTTGCGGCGTCCGAACAGAGGAAGACGACCGCGCCCGTGATCTCGTGCGGTTCGGCCCAGCGGCCCATCGGGTTGCGGACGTTCAAGAAGCCGGTGACGGCGTCGTCGGCGACCCAGCCTTCGTTGGCCTCGGTCGCGAAGAACCCAGGCGAGATCGCGTTGACGCGAACGCCGCGCCCGCCGAATTCGACCGCATGGGCGCGGGTCATGGCGGCGAGCGCGCCCTTGGCCAGCGTATAGCCGGGGTCCGCAGGGCCCGCCAGAGGTCCGGCCAGAGAGGTGACGTTGACGATCGCTCCCTTGCCCCTGGCGAGCATGCCGGGCGTGACCAGCCGGGTCAGCCGATAGGCCGCCATTGCATTGACGTCGATCAGGGTCTGGACGTCTTCCGGGGGCAGGTCCGCCGTCGGTTGCCGGTTCCGCAGCGTCGCGTTGTTCACCAGAATGTCGAGGGCAGGGGCCTCAGCCACCCATGCGCGGACGGCCGCGTCATCGGTCACATCGAACGGGGCCGCATGGGCCAGGTACCCTGCCGCCCGGATCTCCTCGGCCGCTTCCTCCAACGGACCGGTGGTGCGACCGTTCAAAAACACCTCCGCGCCCGACGCCGCGAGCGCACGCGCCATCTCGCGCCCCAACCCGCGCCCGGCGCCGGTGATGAGCGTCCGGCGATCGCTCAGCGAAAAATCTGGTCGGGGGTGCTTCATGCCCACACGCTTATCAAACCCGACTGTCGGCAGCCAAGGTTTCCCGATTGCGCCCGACGCGGACCTGTGCTGGGTTTATCCGATGCATCGTATGAGATGGGCAGGAGGGGTCAGTGCTGTCGTTTCGGTGGTCAGTTTTCACGTTGGTAATCGTCAGTGTCCTTGGTGGCTGCGCTGCCAGGACGCTACCTGCGAGACACAACGGAGAGTGGGTCAAGGCGATCTCGTACACCTACGACTTCGGGTATCGCCAACCGTACCCCTACCGCACCGCGTCGGATGATCCACGTTGGCGGAGTGTGCTGCTGGAGCAGGCAACGGACGCGTGTCCTGATGGACACCAGATCGTGGATCGGACGCGACTCAAAGTACTTGCAGTCATCCAGGGTTTTGCGGCGTTCAACCAAGCGCAATTCAGGGTGAAAGTTGCCTGCACCGACGATGGCGCAAGACCGGTGAGGTTCTCGGGCACCAGTGCCTGACGCGGCAGATAGGCTCGGGACACGCCACGGGCGACCCGAAGACGCCGCCGGGCTGGCAGCGCTGCATGTGGCGGTCTGGCGAGAGACCTATCGCGGGATTGCGCCGGACGCGGCCTACCTCGCCTTGGACGAAGCGCGGCGTCTGCCGTACTGGCAGGCGACCCTCGGTGCCAATGACCCGCTGACGGGAGCGATCCTTGCCGCGTCCGGCAGCGATATGCTCGGAGTGGTCAGTTTCGGCCGCCCGGTTCAGCCGGAGATGGACGGGGCGGTCGAGGTGAAGCACCTCTATGTCAGCGGCCATGCCCGGGGGGGCGGACTTGGGCGGCGCCTGCTTGAGGCATCGTTCGACCATCTGCGCGGGGCAGGGTGTCGACGGGCCGCCCTGGCCGTGGTCCGCGAGAACGCGGCCGCGCGCCGCTTCTACGAACGGATGGGCGGCGCCGAGGGCGGTGAGTTCATCGATCCGGGCCCGCTCTGGCGCTCGTCGAACATCATCGTGACGTGGTCGCTGGACGGCTCGCCCGGGGTCGTCGACCGGCAATCGGCACCGCACGTGTAGCCGGGGGCGGGACCGGCCAAGGACCTTGCAATTCGTCTCAGGCGACCGTATACGCCCGCGCATCAATCCACAGGCGGGGGCGGGTCCTCGGGGGAGACATCCCTGAATGATCCACCGGTTGGAGCAGTCGCTTCTTCTCCCCGCTGAGGCGAAACCGGAAAGGACAAACGCAGATGTCTCTGCCAGAATTCTCTATGCGTCAGCTTCTCGAAGCGGGCGTGCACTTCGGTCACCAGACCCACCGCTGGAACCCCAAGATGAGCCAGTACATCTATGGCTCGCGCAACGGGATCCACATCATCAACCTGACGGAAACGGTCCCGCTGCTGGACGCGGCGCTGAATGCGCTGCGCGAATGCGTGGCCAAGGGTGGGCGTATCCTCTTTGTCGGCACCAAGCGCCAGGCGCAGTCGGCAATCAAGGATGCGGCCCAACGCTCGGCCCAGCACTACATGAACCACCGCTGGCTCGGTGGCACCATGACCAACTGGAAGACCGTGAGCCAGTCGATCAACCGGCTGCGTCAGCTCGACGAGATGATGGACTCGGGCGAGGCGAACGCGTTCACCAAGAAGGAACGCCTGCAACTCGACCGCGAGCGTGACAAGCTGCAGGCCTCGCTTGGCGGGATCCGCGAGATGGGCGGCGTGCCGGACATGCTGTTCGTCGTGGACACCAACAAGGAAGACCTGGCGATCGCCGAGGCGCGCAAGCTGGGCATTCCGATCGTCGCGATCCTGGACACGAACTGCGATCCGGCGGGCGTCGACTACCCGATCCCGGGCAACGATGACGCCTCGCGCGCCATCGGGCTCTACTGCGATCTGGCCGCGCGTGCCGTGATCGACGGGATGGCGTCGCAGCTTGATGCCGCGGGCTTCGATCTGGGCGAGCTGGAAGATGTGCCCGGTGAGGAACTGCCTGTCGAGGATCCCGGTGCTGCGGCGGAGCCAGCCATCGAGGAAGCGGTTGCAGAGGCACCCGCCGAGGAAGCCCCGGTCGAGGCACCGGCGGAGGCCCCGGCCGAAGAAGCCAAGACCGGCTGAGTCGGTTTCATGGCGGGGCGTCACGGCCCCGTCACACCCTGAGTTTATGCGAACGGCCGTCCCCTTGGGCGCACGGCCACCAAGGAATGGAGAGAAGCGATGGCGATCACGGCTGCCATGGTGAAGGAGCTCCGCGACAAGACCGGCGCGGGCATGATGGATGCGAAGAAGGCGTTGGGCGAGACCGACGGCGACATGGAAGCCGCCGTGGATCTGCTGCGCGTCAAGGGTCTGGCCAAGGCCGACAAGAAGGCGGGCCGCACGGCTGCCGAGGGTCTGGTGGCCGTGGCCGTCAGCGGCGGCACGGCTGTTGCGGTCGAAGTGAACTCCGAGACCGATTTTGTTGCCCGGAACGCTGAATTCCAGGAGATGGTCGCTGGCATCGCGCAGGCGGCCCTCGGTGTCGACGACATCGAGGCGCTGAAGGCCGCGCCGCTTTCCGGCAAGACGGTGGGCGAGGTGATCACCGACAAGGTCGCGACCATCGGTGAGAACATGTCCGTGCGGCGCATGGCCAAGCTGACGGGCGGGGCTGTCGCCTCATATGTGCACAACGCCACTGCTCCTAACATGGGCAAGATCGGCGTGCTGGTCGCCACCGACGCCGAGGGTGGTGAGATCGGGCGTCAGATCGGGATGCACATCGCGGCGATGAATCCGGCCTCGCTGGATATCGAGGATCTGGACCCCGCGCTGGTCGAGCGTGAGAAGGACGTGCTGACCGAACAGGCGCGCGAGTCCGGCAAGCCCGAGGCGGTGATCGAGAAGATGATCACCGGGCGGCTGAACAAGTTCTACCAGGAGGTCTGCCTCCTGAAGCAGAGCTTCGTGGTGAACCCGGACCTGACCGTCGAGAAGGCGGCTGCCGAGGCTGGGGTCAAGGTGCTGGGCTTCGTGCGCTTCGAGGTTGGCGACGGGATCGAGAAGGAAGAAGAGGACTTTGCGGCCGAGGTTGCCAAGACCATGGGCGGCTGAGCTTCCGTAGGGTGGGGTTGACCCCCTCCCTGCCGCAGAAATCCAAGGGCGTGCGGAGAACCCTCCGCGCGCCCGTTTCTTTGATAGCGGGCGCCGGGCACGCTGGCCGGGATATCCGCAAGGAACGGCCACCCGCATCGAACGGCATACGTCGGGGTTCGCGCGCCTTGTTATCGGGTCGTTGAGCGGAACGAGACCTACACGATCGGCGAGACGATCACGTTCGCTCTGGTGGTCGCCTGAGACTTTGACTTCACGACCGAGACGCCCAAGCAGTATGTCCACTATGCCGTTTTGTCGTCGACGGTACCCGCCATTCCGTTGCCGGCCGGTGGTCTGCAGTTGCTGACCGCGCTCGGTTCGATGATTTGGGTGGGCCGGCGCCAGCGGGCCTGAGACGTCGGCGATCGCGTGATTGGATGATGCCAGTCTGGCGTCAGGCGCCCGAACGTGTGCCTGAAGCCCTTCGACCCAGCGGGCGTCGGTCGCCGCTGCATCGGCGCGATGCTCCGGTGTCTGTCAGCCCCGCATGGCAGGAGAACGGCGAGGCAAGCCACCCGCGTCAGAGGCTCCGGAGAAAGCGGATCAGCGCATCGCGGTCAGCTTTGGGCAGCGCGACGACGCGGTCGCGGGCGGCCTCGGCTTCGCCCCCGTGCCAGAGCACCGCCTCCAGCAGGCTCCGCGCACGGCCATCGTGAAGGAAATAGGTGTGGCCGCTGACGGATTGCGTGAGGCCGATGCCCCACAGCGGCGGTGTGCGCCATTCGCTGCCGGTCGCCCGTGCCTCTGGCCTGTTGTCCGCCAGACCCTCGCCCATGTCATGCAGCAACATGTCCGTGTAGGGCCATATCAGCTGAAAGCTCTGCTCGGGCTGGTCGGTGAGCCGGTGGGTCACGAACTTAGGTGTGTGACACGAGGTGCACCCGATCTCGTAGAAGACCTGCTTGCCGCGCAGCACCTGCGGCTCGTCGATGTCCCGGCGGGCCGGTACGGCGAGGTTGCGGCTGTAGAAGGTGACCAGATCCAGCCCCTGGACGCCGATCTCGAAGCCATCGTCCGCCGGGTCGGCCCCGTCGCGCGCGGCGCGGCAGGCGGTCTGGTTCGCGGTGCACTCGCCCCAGCCTGCTGGGAACAGCACGTTCGAGATCCCGATGTCCCCGGCGAAGGCCGCGGCAGACTGTTCACGTACCGTGGGCGTGCCGGCCTTGAGCCCAAAGCGCCCCAGCATCGGGCGGTCGTGTTCCAGCGACCAGACCACGTTCGGCCGCCCGGAGATGCCGTCGCCGTCCAGATCTTCGGGATCGGCGTTCGCGAGAATGTCCGCCGCCGGAATGGCCTCGAGCAGGCCAAGCCCGATCATCTGTGGTGCGACCCGGGGCGAGAGCATCGCGTCCGGGTGCAGCGGGCCATGGCCGAGATCCCGCGCCTCGTAGGTCGGTTTGCGCAGCGACACGACCGTGCCGTCTGCGAGGGTGACCTCAACCTCCTCGTAGGTGATGCCGAGCGTGTACTCCGCCCGGTGCCCCGGCAGGGCAAAGTCCTGCAACTGGGTGCCATAAGTTGGCTCGGGCAGCGTCGCCAGATAGCCCTCGATCTCGGCGACCGTGTCCTCCGGCCCCCCGGGGATGGAGACCCTGAGGAACATCGAGATCGCGGTATCCTGGGGCCCCTCGGGCGGGTGCCCGCGCCCATCCTTGAGGTGGCAGCGCTGACAGGACCGCGCGTTGAAATGCGGCCCCAGCCCATCGGAGGCCCGGGTCGACGCAGGCGCGGACACCCAGACTTTGCGAAAGAGACCATTGCCGACCTTGAAGTCCAGCTCGCCCTCGAAGGACATGTTGGCTGACGGCTGCGAGAACGCATGTCGGCTGGTCCGGGCGCGCGTGGTGGCGGCGCCGGCCGGGAGACCCTCGAAGCGTTCGGGCGCCGAGAAGTCGGTCGCCGGTGTCACGACGGCGCGGATACGTGCGGCTTCGTCCGCCGTCCTCGGCACGACGGACAAGTGCGGGTCACCGTCCGCCCCGGCCTGGCCCGCGCCCAGCAGCATCAGCGCTGCCAGGGCGAACGCCCAGGCCAGGGCGTGGGCCATCACGACCCTAGTGGGCCTCTGCTTCATCGGCGGATTCCGCATTGAGCTGCCCGTAGTTCTGGGATCCGATATCCCCCATAAGATCCAGCTGCGTCTCGATAAAATCGATATGCCCTTCCTCGTCCGCCATCAACTTCTCGAAGATGTTCGCGGAGGGAATGTCGCCCACCTGACGGCAATAGGTGGCCGCTTCCTGATAGAGCGCGCGGGCCTCCTGTTCGGCGGCAAGGTCGCATTCCAGGCACTCCTTGACGGTCTGACCGATCCTGAGCGGGTCGAGATGCTGCAGGTTCGGATGGCCTTCCAGGAAGATGATCCGGTCCATCAGCTTGTCGGCGTGGTGCATCTCCTCGATGCTTTCCTCGCGCGATTTCTTGGCGAGCTTGGTGTATCCCCAATCACTCTGCAGCCGGTAGTGCAGCCAGTACTGGCTGATTGCCGTCAGCTCGCTTCTCAGAGCCTTGTTCAGGTAGTCGATGACTTTTTCGTCGCCCTTCATGGTCCTTCTGTCCCTCTGTAGTTTCGCGCAACCCGCGCAATTCCATCGGTAAGTTGCTTGGTGACCCGGTCGAGTAGACAGCGGCGACGAACAGTTTCGCACAGCCGCCGCAGTCCAGTTTCTTGCCCAGTGCTCGATAGACTTTGCCTGGCGTGATCATCACCTGGGGGTCCGCTGCGCGCATCCACGCGACAGCCCACGCGATGTCGTCTGTTGTGATCATGGTGCAGGAGCAGATGATCATCTGATCAGGTCCCGGTTCTGGATGAATACCATGCCAGAAGCCATTGATCTTACTGGAAGACCGCTGACGGGTTGTCGAGGCTCTCGGAGCCCTCGAAGGCAATCTGGTCGAGACCGAGCACCGTCACCACACGCTCGATCGACCGGGTCTGCTCGATGAGCGCGTCGACGCCGCCCATGATCAGCGCCTCTCCGGCAGCGTTGCCGCGCTCGAGCATCTGGTCATAGGCAAAGCCCGCCTCGGCTGCGACCTTGATCTGCAGCAGCGCGAACATCGTTGCGCCCAGCTTGGCCCGCATCTCGGCATCCAGCGCGGGATCCGTGGCGCCGACGAGATCCGCCACCGACGGCCCCGTGACGACGCTGCCGTTCACGCGCGTGTAGCTGCCGAGATAGACGTTCCGGATGCCCAGCCCGTCATAGAAATGGTCGTTGTGGGTGTTATCGGCAAAGCACGAGTGCTCTTCCTCGGGGTCGTTGAGCATCAGACCCAGGCGCATCCGCTCGCCCGCCTGCTCGCCGTAGGAGAGCGAGCCCATGCCGGTAAGGATCGCGACGATCCCGGCGTCCGGGTTCGCGGTAACCGTGGTACGGGCCTCCCCGCCGGCGGCCCATTGTGCCGTCATCCACGCGAGATCGCTGACCAGCAGATCCGTCGCCGCCTTCAGATAGGCCGCCCGCCTGTCGCAGTTGCCATTGGTGCAGTCGGCGCCCTGGCCATAGTCGGTCCAGGGCCGGGTCCCCGCGCCGGGACCGTGCCCGTTGAGATCCTGCCCCCAGAGCAGAAACTCGATGGCGTGGTAGCCTGTGGCGACATTGGCTTCGATCCCGTCGGCTTCGTGCAACGTGCCTTCCAGAAGAGCCGGCGTGATCTCGGTCGCATTCATCTCGGTGCCCGAGAGCGTGAACACCGGGTTGGCAACCACGTTGAGCGCAGCCAGATCGTTCTCGTCCGTCGGCCCGCCGTACCCGGCATCGACATAGTCGATGAGGCCCTCATCCAGCGGCCAGGCGTTCACCTTTCCCTCCCAATCGTCGACGATCGGATTGCCGAACCGAAAGACCTCGGTCTGCTGATAGGGGACGCGGGCGGCCAGCCAGGCCTCTTTCGCCTTCTGAAGTGCTTTGGCCGAGGGGGTCTCGATCAGGGCCTCGACCGCCGCTTGCAGGCGCTGCGCGGTGATCAGGCTGTCCTCGTAGCTGGCGTGCGCGATGTTGGCATAGGTCTCGACCACATCGCCCCGGTCTGCCGCCGCCGCGGCCCCCGTGAGCCCCGCGCTCAGCGCCACGATTGCCAGAAGTGCTTGCCTCATCTCGATTTCCTCAGTGAAGTTGGTGGGTGCCATCTGGTGGTGAGTGGGTGCGGCAGGTGCTGCCGCCGCGTTCGATGCTTTGAAGTGCGAGGCCAAACTGCTGCGCCAGATCGGTCATCGGTACGGCGATGTCGCTGCGCACCAGAAGGGCGGCCATCAGCATGGCGTCCTCGCGATCACCCCGGGTGGCCGAGGCGACGAGGGTCGCGAAGACCGCTTCGTGGGCACCCAGGCACCGGCAGGTCACGGCGTGCCGCATGAAGGGGTGGCGCGCGTGCTCAACGGCCAGAGTGCAGAGCTGCTCGAATCCCTTGAGCGCCGCGCGCCCGCGCGCCGCGCCGAACGTGCTGGCAAAGTCGTTCCAGACCTGCGTCTGGCTGTCCGGTCCGTCGCACCAGAGCCGGAGGTAGAGGACGGCGCCTGCCTCGACCGCCGACAACTCGTCGAGATATCCCACGGGCGCGCCGCCGCGGCGTTGTTCGGGCGTGCTCATTTGGTCAACAGCAACTTGCCCTGCTTCGTGATGTGCAGGGTGTAGCGCTGATCCTTCAGGGTGATGATGGCCTTGGCGGTTCCGTCGGTAAGGTCCTCGGCGGCATGGATCGGCAAATGGTGGTCAGGCCCGATCTCCGATCCGTCATCGACCGAGAGCGTTTCCTGTTTCATCGCTCCCACTCCGATCGCCGCATCCGCGCTTCCAGCATGTCCAGGAATGCTTCGATGCTGAACTGTTGGTCAGGCGCAGGGGCATCGAGCGTCTCGAAGATGTCGGTCTTGCAGACCCCCATCTGGGCGAGCGGGTCGTCGTCGTGCCGGTCCAGTTTGTGTGCCATTGGTCGCATCCTCCATTTCGTGCGGAGTTCGCGCTTCCTCGACTCGAACCTGAGGTGGCTAGAACAAGGAAATCCTGAGCTTTGTACTCGGAAATGTCAATCCGACTCTTTTAGTTGGTTATTATGTCGCGCAGAACTGACGCCTGAGATCGCCGGACAAGCGAGGCGGTCTTGAGCTCAGGCCCCGAGAGCGGGCGCCGAGGCGAGCGAGTGGTCGGTCAGTCGGCCCCTTCCACAAGGACGATCGTGGCCTCGCTGACCGGGGTCCGGTGCGCCTTGGCGGCCTGGTACTCCCGCGAGGCGTAGCACGCCTGTGCTGCGGCGAGGCTTTCGAACTCCAGCACGACGTGGCGGGAGCGACCCATCGCTCCCTCGAGCTCTACGTAGGCGCCACCACGGGCCAGAACCGTCGGTTTCCACTTGTCGAACGCGGCCTTCGCGCCTTCCACATAGTTCACGTACAGGTCGGGGTCATTCACCTCGACATGGGCAATCCAGTAACCTTTGGGCATCGTGTCCTCCTCAGAAAAGCGTGCCCTGATCCGGTTTTTCCGCCTTGGGCTTCGGTTTCGGTTTGGCCTTTGTCGCTGGCTTGGGCGCGGCGGGGCCAGCGTCGTCACTGGCGTGTGCGGCCAACCGGCCGTCGGCGAACTCGATCTCGAGCCGGCCATCCGCGGGCTGATCGGTCAGGCGCGGGATCACGGTGCCTGCGCCGTCGCGTACAACGGCATAGCCGCGCGCGAGGGTTGCCTTGTAGGAATAGGCGCTCAGTGTCCGGCCCAGCGCGGCCATCCGGTCCTGTGCTTGCTGCCGGGTTCGGGCCATCGCGGGCTTCAGCCGCGCTGCACGGTCGGCCAGCCGCTCGGCGCTGCGCTCGATCCGTGTGGTCACTTGTGAGGGCTGCAGGCCGGACACGGCGCGGGTAAGTCTCAGGCGCGCCTGCGCCGTCCGCTCGCGGAGCGCGGGCGCGAGGCCGCGGGCAGCCTTGTCCAGATCAGCCCGCCGGTCCGCCAGGATCCGCTCGGGCCTTGGCAGCCGCGCAGTCGCCAGATCCAGTCGCTGGCGCCGCTCGGCCAGCAGTTGCTCGGGCCGGGGCAGGGCGCGGGCGAGATCCGTCAGCCGCTGGCGCCGCCGGTCGATACCTGCCTGCAGCGCGCGGATCCGGCGCGCCTGCAGATCAGCCATCAGCGCCATCAGATCCGATCGCACCGGGACGGCCATCTCGGCCGCTGCCGTGGGCGTGGGCGCGCGCCGGTCTGCTGCATGGTCGATCAGCGTCGTATCCGTCTCATGCCCGACGGCGGAGATCAGCGGGACCGTGCTCTCGGCGGCGGCGCGTACCACGATCTCCTCGTTGAAGCCCCAGAGATCCTCGACCGATCCACCGCCCCGCGCGACAATCACGGTGTCAGGGCGCAGCTCCTCGGGCATGGCCGAGAACCCCCGGATTGCCGCCGAGACTTCAGCGGCGCATTTCTCGCCCTGGACGGCGACTGGCCAAACCAGCACGTGGACGGGAAACCGTTCTGCCAACCGGTGCAGGATATCGCGGATCACGGCACCGGAGGGGGAGGTCACGACCCCGATCCGTCGTGGCAGATAGGGCAGGGGCCGTTTGCGCCCGTCGTCGAACAAGCCCTCGGCGGCCAGGGCGCGGCGGCGTTTCTCGAGCATCGCCATCAACGCGCCGACACCTGCCGGAGCCAGGGATTCGATCACGATCTGATAACGTGACTGACCGGGGAAGGTGGTGAGCCGGCCGGTGGCCACGACTTCCATTCCTTCCTCGGGTTGCGTCGCAAGCCCTTGCGCCACCCCTTTCCAGATGATCCCCGCCAGTACCGCGCGGTCGTCCTTCAGGTCCAGGTAGACATGGCCCGAGCGCGGCCGAGACACACGCCCGACCTCACCGCGCACACGGACATGCCCGAAGGCGCCTTCGACGGTCCGTTTGACCGCGCCTGAAAGCTCGGAGACCGAAAACTCGGGTGTGTTCTCGCCCGCCTCCGGGCCATCATCGATCAGGCTGGACAAAATCGGTCTCCCTGGCGCGCTGGCTCTGGACGCCCGCGTGCTTATAAGCGAGATAAGCCCGATGAAGGGCATCCCTGCAAGCATCTATGTGGGCGCCAAGGAGCGCACGCTGACCGATCGGCTGGGCCTTGCGCCCGATGCGTTGCCGGCGGGCGGCAACTGGTACCCCGAAGAGAACGTGCTCGAATTGATGGTCGACCTCGTCGAAGAGCTGCGCCCACAGGAGATCGTCGTCTGCGGCTCGGGTCTGAGCGTCCCGGTGCTTGCGCTGGCGGCGGCTGAGCACGGCGGGGGCTGGGTCACTGCGCTGGACGATGACAATCGCTCACGGGTGATGACCGAAGCGCTGCTGGGCCGTGTCGGCGCCAGTGCCCGGCTGCTGCGGGCCGAACTGACCGAGTATGACAAGCACAACAAGTGGTACGGGCGCTGGTCGCTGGGCGGCTTGCCAGAACGTATCGACTTGCTAGTCATCGATGGACCGGGTCATTTCGCGGGCCGATGCCCGCGCTGGCCGGCGGGGCCCGAGCTGTTTCCTCGGTTGAGCGACGGTGGCGCGATCCTTCTGGACGATGGAAACCGCGTCAAGGAGAAGAGGGCGCTCGAGGCCTGGGCGTCCGAGTTTCCTTGGCTGCAAAGACAGAAGCGGCGCCGGTCGGGCGGTGCTGTGTTGCTGCGCCGCGAGGAGTGAGTCTATGCATATCCTGGTTCTGGGCGGCGGTGGCCGTGAACACGCGCTCGCCTGGAAGATCGCCCAGTCTCCGCTTCTCTCGCGCTTGAGCGTCGCGCCTGGCAATGCCGGGATCGCCGAGGTGGCCGAGTGTGTTGCGTTGGACCCGATGGATGGCGCGGCTGTCGCGTCCTGGTGCAAGGCCGAGGACGTCGGGCTGGTCGTCGTGGGTCCGGAGGCGCCCCTTGCAGCCGGCGTCTCCGACACGCTGCGCGCCGCTGGACTCCCCGTCTTCGGACCTTCCGCCGCTGCTGCCCGGTTGGAGGCGTCCAAGTCCTTCACCAAGGAGGTTTGCGATGCATGTGGTGCGCCGACAGCCGCCTGGGCGCGCTTCTCGGACCGCAATGCAGCGTTGGCCTATGTGCGGGCCAAAGGGGCGCCGACGGTCGTGAAGGCGGATGGCCTCGCGGCTGGCAAGGGGGTGGTCGTGGCCGAGACCCTCTCGCAGGCTGAAGACGCCATCCACGACATGTTCAGCGGCAGCTTCGGCGACGCGGGTGCCGAAGTGGTCATCGAGGAGTTCATGGGTGGTGAGGAAGCCTCGCTCTTTGTGCTCACGGACGGAAAAGCGATCGTGCCGCTCGCCTCTGCACAGGATCACAAGCGCGCATTCGACGGAGATGAGGGGCCCAACACCGGGGGAATGGGTGCCTACTCCCCGGCGCCGGTGATGAGCGATGACATCACCGAGCGGGCGCTGACCGAAATCGTGGGGCCGACAATTGACGAGATGGCCCGGCGCGGCACCCCCTACAGCGGTGTCCTCTATGCCGGGTTGATGATCGACGACAGCGGCCCCCGGCTGATCGAATACAACGTGCGCTTCGGCGATCCCGAATGCCAGGTCCTGATGCTGCGACTCGCTGCTGACATTGTGCCCGCGCTGATGGCCTGTGCCACTGGCGACCTCGCGAACGTTGCGTTCGACTGGCACCCTGATCCGGCGATGACGGTGGTGATGGCAGCCAAGGGATATCCGGGCAGCTATGAAAAGGGCACGCTGATCCGCGGGCTCGATAATGCTGGCGAGATCGATGGCGTCACTGTCTTCCATGCCGGCACCAGGAAGGGGCCGGCCGGGACCGAGGCAGCGGGTGGTCGGGTCCTCAATGTCTCCGCCATTGGCCCGACCCTGGCGGTGGCCCGGGAGCGGGCTTACGGCGCAGTCGATCTCATCAACTGGCCGCAGGGGTTCTTTCGTCGGGACATAGGATGGCGGGCCCTGTCTGACCGCTGACTGCCGAGCAGGGACGTTTCACCAAGCGACACGGGTCCCACCGCGTTCTTCAGCGGTGGGGGTATCGTGTCACGGACCCGCTTGCGGGGACGTGGCCGCTGGCCTCGATCGTGCGTGTTCAGCCGCGTTTGCCGAAGAGCGTTGACAGGCCTTCGCGCAGCACCGCCAGGTCACAACTGATGCTCTGGTTCTCGATGATCGTTCCGCTTGAATCTCGCGCGCATCCCGGCGCGGCCCGGGCCACCGGCTGCTTGGCGAACGGCATGATCTGGGGAGCTTCGGGCTCTGCCGCCGCCCGTCGTGCTTCCATCCGCGCCAGCACCAACGAGCCTGCCTTGATCAGCTCTTCGCGCTGCTCGGCAAGAACATAGCCATCTCCGTCCAAACCAGCCTCGGTCTGCCATGCCTCGATCGCCGCGCGGGTTCTCGGTCCGAACACCCCATCCGCGCCGTTCGGGCTATGGCCAAGGGCCGCGAGGCCCAGTTGAATGGTACGCCGCTCTGCGCGCGACAGCGCAAGTTTGTCCTCTTCCAAGGCGCCGGCCAGCATTTTCGGTGGGGCGGAGACCGGAGCTTCTGTGCCGGGCTGCACACGTCTCAGCCACGCCGAGGCATGCTCGACCGCGTCGAGCGCCGGCGCCGTGACCGGTCGCAGATCATCCAGAGCGACGGCACCCGGCACTGAAAGCGCCTCGGGGCCGTCCGTCGTCAGGGCTGCTGTCTCCATGGGCGGTGTCTGTGCCGGACGCGTTCCTGCAGGTGCGTCCGCGCCGCCACCGATCTGGGCGCCGGCTGCTTCAAGACCGCGGTCGACCACTGTCGGATCGGGGGCGGAGGCTGCTGCGACAACCTGATCTGCCGGTGTGGGGTCATGGCGCGGGACCTCGACAATTGCGGGGGCCAAGGTCTCGACTTCGGGCGTGGCGATAACCGGCCCAATGGCGATCGCGACGTCTTTGTCTGCGTCGTCCGCGACCGCCTGCAGCGTCGTGCCCTCTTGCGTGACAGGGGCTGCCGCCATGTCGCGCAAGGGCGCGATCTTGAACAACAGAACCGGTGTCGCCAGGGCGGCACCCAGCATCAATGCCCCAAGAACAGACCAGCCTGCGCCGATTCGCGTCGTGACAACACGAGAATGGCGCGCCGCAGAATGATTGCCGCGCATGTGTCCAACCTAGCTTCCAGAATTACGATGCCACAAGTCTGCCACAATCGGCCTGCGCATCAAGACCTAACTTGGCTGAGATGCGGACGCACCGCTTGACGATATCACGTCGTTGGTGCGCAGGTAGCGCCGCACTCGCGTAAGCTCGCGCAAACACCAAGGTCCGATTTCCATCATGCTCCAATCACCTGCACCGCCGACGCGTCCCCTGGCGGGTGTTGCCTGGATGGTGCTGACGGGGTTCCTGTTTGTCGCCGTCACCGGGATCGTGCGTCATCTCGGCACGGATATGTCAGCACCACAGGCGGCGTTCCTGCGCTACGCGATCGGGTTGGTCATCATCCTGCCGGCTTTCCGCCCGCTCCTGAGCGTCGCCCTGAAAGGGACGGAGTGGCGCAACTTTGCCCTGCGCGGCGTGGTCCACGGCATCGGTGTCACGCTTTGGTTCTACGCCATGGCGCGGATCCCCATCGCCGAGGTCACGGCCATCGGGTACACGGCGCCCATCTTCGTCACCATCGGGGCGGCGCTGTTCCTGGGTGAGCGCTTGCAGATGCGCCGCATCGGCGCCGTCATCGCGGCGTTCGCAGGTGCCGTGATCATCTTGCGCCCCGGGTTCCAGGAGCTGGGTCCCGGACAGCTTGCTCAGCTTTGCGCAGCGCCGCTCTTTGCGTGCTCGTTTCTGCTTGCCAAGAAGTTCACGGCTGAGGCGCCGCCGGGCCTGATCGTCGCCATGCTTTCGGTCTTCTGCACCCTGACCTTGCTGCCGGGCGCGATCCTGACCTGGCGTGAGCCGACGTGGGAGGAACTGGGTTGGCTCACGCTCACCGCCGCTTTCGCAACCGCCGGGCACTACACCCTGACGCAGGCGTTCAAATGCGCGCCCATCACGCTGACCCAACCCGTGCAGTTCCTGCAGCTTGTCTGGGCGGCGGCGCTCGGCATGGCCGTCTTTGGCGAGCCGCTTGACCCCTATGTCCTGCTGGGCGGTGCCGTTATCGTGGGCTCGGCCACATATATCTCCCACCGCGAGATGGTTGTTGCACGCCGGGCCCGGACCCCGCCTGCGCCCGCGACCAAGGTCTGAGTTCGTAACAGCTGTTACAGAAAAAGCTCATGTTATCAGGGGGCTGTGTAGCGCCTGATACAGAATCCGATCGTGATTGCGGCCATTCTCTCCTCAACGATTAGACGACAGGAGAGAGACAATGATCAGCTTCGAAGCTCATCTGAAGACGACCTTGATCCCGACGGAGACGCCCACCGTCAATCAGATCGCAGTCGAGAGCAAAACGTTCAACAACGGACCTGACCCCTCAAAGGGCCACGCTTTGACTGAAAAACATGTCTGGGGAACTTGGCAGAACGACATCTTCAATGGCGGTAGATACAATTGGGAGAACGTCGCTACCGCCTACCACGGAGGCATTGGCGTCGACACCGTCGACTACTCGAACTACTCCAACACGTCGGCTGACAAGATCAACGTAAGCCTGAAGATCGGCATGAGCTTCAGCCTGTCGGGTCGCTCGCAGGGCGACACCTACGACAGTATCGAGAACATCATTGGTACCCGCTGGAACGACGTGATCGTCGGTGACGACAAGATGATCGGAAACACGCTGGACGGGAGCCAGGGCAGCGACATCCTCTTCGGTGAGGCCGGGTCCGACCTGATCATCGGCGGTGGCGGCGTGGACACGATGTGGGGCGGGTCGCAGGACGACACATTCCGCTTCTTCTACGGGCACTCGACCTCCTACATCACGCCGGACGTGATCAAGGATTTCGATCAGAACGGCGATGATGTGCTGGAGTTCGTCTTCGACAAACCGGCCGAGGCCACCTGGCGCGCAGAGGCATGGGTGCACGACGGCGTTGCAGGGACGATGGTCTTCGGCACCGAGGAGGTGAACTCGGGTCCCTTTGACCGTTTTGCGGTGTTCCTCGAAGGAACGGACGTCAGCGACGTTGGCGCCGACGACTTTGCGTTCATCTGATCAGGCGCGTGTTGCGTTGTGACGCCGCGCAGCATCCCACTTGCACTTCACTCAGTCTGTGCGCGAGCCCTTGCGTGTCCAATTTCGTTGTTGCGTCACAGAGAGGTGGAGCGCGCGGTCGTGAGACGGCGCTTTGGGCACAGGTCGCCAGCAATCGCGCGATGTGATTCGCCTACTTCAGCGTCGCCAACAGTCCCGCGATGAGCTTGCCGCGCTCCGATAGGCTCTCGACAAGGATGTGCTCGGTCAGCGTATGCAGCCCCTTGCCGCGAGGGCCAAGCGAGTCGAGCGTAGGGATCCCCATGGCCCCGGTGAAGTTGCCATCCGAACCACCGCCGGCCATCTCTGCCGGGATCTCGTAGCCGAGGTCCTTGGCCAGCCGGCTTGCATGTTCGTAGAGCGCCTTGTCCTGGTCGCTGGGCTCCCAGACCGGTCGGGTGACACCGCGGGTGACGGTGAAGGTCAGGTCGTCGGAGGTGTAGGATAGTCCCAGCATCTTCTCGACGGCGGCGTCCAGGTCGTCCTGGCGTTTGGCCATGCAGATTGCCTGAGCCGTGGCGCCAGAGGGCACACAGTTGACGTGCAGCTGCTCGGACTGGAGGCAACCAACCGAATAGGTGGCGTCGTCGGTCGTCATCTGCTCAATTGCCAGGAGCTGCTTGGCCATCTCGCGGAGCGCCGAGACACCCTTGCGGGGGTCGACGCCAGCATGGTTCGGCACGCCCCGGCATTCTAGGTTGAAGCGGGCGATCGCATAGCGGCCCCAGACAACGCGGCCGTTGTCCCAGGAAGGTTCCGGCACCAGCACGTACCGCTGGTTCTTCGCAGATGCCTCAATGACTTCGCGTGTCGACGGGGTTCCGATCTCCTCGTCCGGGGTGAAGAGCACGGTGATCGGCAGCGGCGTCTCAATGCCGGCCTTGGCCAGCTGGCGGATCGCTTCCATGGAGATGTAATTGCCCGATTTCATGTCTTGAATGCCGGGCCCCCACGCTTTGCCGTCTTCATGCCTGAACGGATTTACGTCAAGCGTTCCAAGAGGATGCACCGTGTCCATGTGCCCGGCGATCAGGATGCCTGGTTGCCCCATCTTGGGGTGCGGGAAGGTCGCGCGCACGCAGCCCCCGCAGCCCAGCCGCCCTGGAATACGCTCGATCGTGGCGCCCAAGGCGGCCAGGTCATAGGCTGCCAGGTCGATCATGCGGTCGACGGCGGCGGCGTCATGGGTCGGGCTTTCGCACTCCACCCAGGGCTTCAAGCCACGAACCATCGCATCATCATCGAAGGGCAGGGCATTGAAATCCATGAGACTCTCTCCTCAGGCGGCTGCGCGGCGCTGGACCATCTTGGCGTAGATCGAAGCGCCGACGGGTAGCATGGTATCGTCGATGTAGAACCCATCGTTGTGGAGCGGCACGTCGCCCGCATGGCCAAGGGTGCAGTAGGCGCCCGGCACGACGCGCAGCATGTCGGCGAAGTCCTCCGAGCCCGTCTTGACCTTGGGTGTCACCTCGGTGTTCTGCGCGCCCACCACCTCGGCCGCGATCTTCAGCATCTCGCGGGAGAGCTGATCGTCGTTCACCAGAACGTCGAAGATCTCCTGGTTCTTGTACTCGATCTCAACACCGTACGCCTGACCGATACCCTTGGCGAGGTCCGCCATGCGCCCGCGCACCATGTTGGCGACGTCGGTATCGAAGTACCGCATGGTGCCCGAGATCGTGCAGTCGGACGGGATCACGTTATAGGCGGCGCCTGCGTGGATTTGAGTGACTGAGAGCACCAGCGGTTCGGTCGGTGGCACGTTGCGGGCGACGATCGACTGCAACTGTTGGACGAAGCTCGTGGCGATCAGGATCGGGTCGCGCGCTTTCTCTGGCATGGCCGCATGGCTGCCGAAGCCGCGGATGATGAAGTCGAAGAAATCCGCCCCCGCCATCGCCTCACCCGGCTTGCAGCCGACCTTCAGGGGCTCGTGGTAGGGCGAGTTGTGCATGCCGTAGATCTCGTCGCAGGGGAAACGCTGGAAGAGATCATCGGCCAGCATGGCCCGCGCCCCGCCCAGCCCTTCCTCGGCAGGCTGGAAGATGAAGACGGCCGTGCCGGAGAAGTCCTTGGTTTCCGCCAGGTAGCGCGCCGCGCCCAGCAGCATTGCCGTGTGCGCGTCGTGCCCGCAGGCATGCATCACACCTGGCGTCTTCGAGGCATAGGGCAGGTTGGTCTTCTCGTCGATCGGCAGCGCGTCCATATCGGCGCGCAGGCCGATGCGGCGGCCTGGGCCCTTGTCCCCCTGCAGGATGCCCACGACGCCCGTGTTGCCGACATGTGTGTGCGTCTCGATCCCCCAGCTTTTCAGCAGGTCGGCGACGATGCCCGAGGTGCGGACCTCCTGCATGCCCAGTTCCGGATGCTCGTGGAAGTCGCGGCGGATGGCGGTGATGTCGTCGGCGAACTCGGCGATGCGGTCGATCACGGGCATGGGTCTCTCCTCGTCGCGGGCGCAGAGGCGCCTCAGATGTTGTTCAGGTAGGACGAGCAATCCGGCACCGCGTCGCGCGGCACGTTCACCATAAGCTCGCCCAGCAGCAGAAAGGATAGCGTCTTCCCGTGCCGGTCCAAGCCAAGAGAAGCGTTGACACCGCCCTGGAGCGCATTCTCGATGACAAAGTTCAGGGCGTGGAGGTTCGGTAGCTCATAGCGTCGGCACATGGTGGCGCCCAGATGGGCGAAGGTTTCAAGCACGCGTTCTTCGGTGGCCTGCTCCAGCAGATGGCGCCAAGCCTCGGGCTTATACGCGATGACCGAGACGTTGGATGTGTCGCCCTTGTCGCCCGCCCGGCCATGGGCGATGGCGTGAAGCGGAAGGTGCAGCGTCGTCATTCGAAGACCTCGACACGGACGTGAGGTTCGATCCGTTCACGGGGGATCAGGACCGACGCTGTGTGGATTTGCGGCGTGACCGAGGAGCGATAGCCGCCGCCTGCGGCCGGGCCGGAGCAATAGAGCATCATCAGTTCGTCGCAGACCATCTGGGCGCGGTCGCGGTCCAGGCTTTGGGTGGCGATGCGCACGGTATACTCGCCGTCAGTCGGCAGGGCGCGGGCTGCACGCCTGGTCTCGTTGCCGCCGTCCAATGTGGCGAGCGTACCGAGGGTCTCGACCCGGACGGGTTCGTTGAGGCCGCGGGCGGCGAGGCGTTCGCGTACGACCTGTCCGGCCAGATCGGCCCGCGCGAGGGCGTTGGGGCCCGAATAGGTCATGAAGGCCTCACCCAGCCATCCGCCATCGACGCTGATGGTTGCCTTCAGGGTCGGCGGCGGCGTGTGGCCCTTTGCGCCGGAGACGTGGACTTGGTCCGGTCCGGTCTCGTCGAGCTTAAGCGTGGTGCAGTCCAAGGTGACGTCCGGCACCAGGTAGGCAGCAGGATCGTGCATTTCGTAGAGCAGTTGTTCGGTGACTGTGCGGCGATCCACCAGACCGCCGGTGTCATCTGGCTTGGTGATGGTGAACGTGCCGTCAGCCGAGATCTTGGCGATTGGGAATCCGGCCTCGCTCAGGCGGGGCACGTCCTTGAAGCCAGGGTCGGCGAAGTAGCATCCGGTGACCTGGCCACCGCATTCGAGCAGGTGCCCGGCGACTGTCCCTTGGGCGAGATAGTCGAGATCGTGTGCTTTCCAGTTGAACTCATGGATCAGGGGGCCGAGTGCGAGGGCCGAGTCTGTCGTGCGGCCCACTAGCACCACGTCCGCGCCGGTCGCGACACCCTCAGCGACAGCCCGGGCACCGAGATAGGCGTTCGCGGCGAGGATCGGGCGGCCATCGATCCCGATCCCTTCGACAGTGTCCATGGCGGCGATCTCGGCGGTCGCAATGTGCTCGGTCAGGTCATCACCGAGAAGGACTGCGACCGTCAGATTTGCGAGCCCGAGTTCGTGCGCAATCTCGCGCACCCGGTGGGCAGCGCCCGTCGGGTTTGCCGCGCCCATGTTCGAGATGATGGTGACGCCATCGGTCTTCGCGCGGGCGAGCGCCGGACGAATGTAGTGGTCGAGGTAGGGCGAGTACCCCTTTGACGGGTCGTTCCGGCGGACGTTTTGCGCAACAGCCAGCGTGCGTTCGGCCAGTACCTCGAACATAAGGTACTTCGGTCCGTCGAACGTCTGCATCTGACGCAGGATCGGCAGGGAGGCATCGAAGCGATCGCCCATGAACCCGGCCGCGCCTCCGATCCAGACGGTATCTGTCATGCCACGCGGTCCTTGCGGCCTGGTGGCCGCTCGGCTTCCCTGACGTTGCCCCTCCCTGGCCCTCCCATGGGGAGGGGACGCAGGTGGCGGTGGCAGCGCCTTTGCTTCATGCCTTGAAGCCGGTGGCGACCTCGCGGGCTGCCCCAAGCATGAAGCTGTGCTCGGAGCCAACGAAGAACATTGAGATGCCGAGGTCGCGGATCGCCGGCACGCTGTCCAGCGAGGGCACGAAAGTGACGCCGGCCTTGCCGTTGGTCTTGGCAGCGGTGCCGACAGTGCGCATGGCCTCGCGGACCGCAGGATCGGCGGCGTCGGTCTTGCCCAGACAGACAGCCATGTCCGCGGGGCCGACGAAAAGGCCGTCGATTCCTTCAGTCGCCGCAATGCCCCCGGCTGCGTCGACGCCTTCCGGTTCCTCGATCTGGGCGAGGACTATGGTCTCGTCGTCCATCGCCAGCACCTCTGGCATGGTCTTGGACCCCTGGCCGGCCCAGCGGGTGGAGCCCGCAAAGCCGCGCCCGCCGTGGCCGAAATGGGCCGATTTCGCGATTGCTTGCGCCTTGGCGACGCTGTCGACATGGGGGACGACGACGCCGATCGCGCCTGAGTCGAGTGCCATCAGGATCTGGGCCGGCGTGCCTTCGGGCACGCGGACCAGGGCGGGCAATCCGAGTGCCTTTGCCATTGCCAGACAGCCGTCCATACCGCGCCGGTCCTGGGGGGCGTGCTCGGCGTCGATGCACACGAAGTCGAGCCCGGACATCGCCAGAACCTCGATGATCTCGTAGGCGGGTGTCTTGACGAAAGTACCGACCAGTGGCTCGGCGCGGAGGATGCGGGCTCTGAGGCCATCGGGTGTCATTGTTGTCTCCTATCGTTCGGCAAGGGCGGCCAGCGCCGTGCGATCGAGGCCGAGATTTGTGCCGGAGGCAAGGATCGACTCCCAGGCCTCCGCCGGCAGCGGCATCGTCGGCGTGCGTTCCCGCCGGCGGGCGCGCTCGGGTTCGCCGGGGACCAGGACGGGGCTCTCGGGATCGCGGGGTTTGATCGAGTGGACGAAGCTGACGTATTCCTTTGCCGACTGCGCCCAGCCGTGTCCGTCATCCAGACGTGCGGGGTCGATGTAGATCGACAGCATGCCGTTCTTGAAGGCATAGCCCGGCCCGCAGGTGCCTCCGCCCGTGAGGGCGCCCGCCAGCATCTCGCACGCGAGTGACAGCCCGGAGCCTTTGTGCAGGCCCATCGCCGTGATGGCGCCCGGGCCCTTGGAAGGGTTCGGCAACTCGCCCGGTCCGAGCGGCCCGTAGAGCACGTCGGGATCCGTTGTCAGGCCGCCGTCGGGGCCGACCAGCGCGCCGTCGGGTAGGGGTTTGCCGCCCTTTTTTGCGACCAGGACCTTGCCCTCGGCCACCGTCGATGTTGCGAAGTCCAGGATGAAGTCCCCGCCCTCGACCGGCATGCCGATCGCGACGGGGTTGGTGCCCATGGCGCGTCCGACGCCGCCGAAGGGAGCGACCAGTTGCGAGTGGTAGCAGTTGACGAAATGGATCGACACGAAGCCTTCGGCGCAGGCACGCTCGGCCCATTCGCCGATGCGCCCCAGGTGGCCCGCGTTGCGCAGAGCGATGATCGAGACCCCGGCCTTGCGGGCCTTCTCGAGCCCGAGGGCGACCGTCTCAATCCCGAGCGACTGTCCGAAGCCCATCTGTCCATCGACGAGCGCGAAGGCGTCGGCGTCGATAACGGTCTCGAGGTGGCGCCCCCAGTGGCACACGCCATCGCGGACCCACTCGCAATAACGCTGAGTACGCACCACGCCGTGGCTGTCGTGACCTGCGAGGTTGGCACCGACCAGGTTGCGGGCGATGATGGCGGGCTCGTCTCCCTCTCCGCCCGCCGCCGTGAAGATGCGGGTCAATACGTCGGTCAGTCCCTCGACATCCAGCGAGACTTCTTTCACCAGCCCAGCTCCTTGCGGTTAAAGACCATCTCGGGGTCGAGGCGGCCATCGAAGCAGTCCAAGACGTTTTGCACCGCAATCATGCCCATCCGGCGCATTCCCTGCGGCGTCATGGCGGCGGAGTGCGGCGAGAGCAGCGTGCGGGGGGCCGAGAGGATAGGGTTCTCGGGGGGCGTTGGCTCGGTCGAGAAGACATCGCAGCCATAGCCCCGAAGATGACCGGCGTGCAGTGCGGCGGCAACGGCATCCTCGTCACAAATGCCGCCGCGCGCATTGTTGATCAGGACCGTGTCCGGTCGCATGGCATCGACGGTCGACTTGCCGATCAGGGGGGTCGTCTCGGCGTATTTTGGGACGTGAACCGTGACGATGTCGGCATCCGCCAATGCGGCCTCCAAATCGCTCACCCGCTCGATGCCGTCGGGAACGCCGCTGATGTAGGGGTCATAGGCCAGTACCCGCATCCCGAACGCAAGCGCCAGTTCGCCGACACGTCGGCCGATCCGCCCATGCCCGATGATCAGCAGGGTGCGGCCTTCCAGATCATAGGCCTTCAGTTTCTCGCGCCGGGTCCAGTCGCCAGCCACGCCGAGCTCGTGTTGCAAGGGCATGTCGCGGGCAAACCAGAGCATCATGGTCAGCGTGTGCTCGGCCACCGATCGGTCGTTGCCACCGACTGCGATGGCAACTGGTAGGCCGCGTGCTGTCATGTGATCGACAGCGACCGAGTCCGTTCCAACACCGTGGCGAGAGACGATCTTCAGGTCGGGCACCGCCCCCAGAAGCTCGGCATCCAGCTTGGCTGTCCTGACCTCGATCCCGTGCGTGCCTTCGATCGCAGCGGCGATCTCGTCGCGTGGCGCGAGCGCTGCATCCACGACGGTGAATTCAATGTCATCGCGGGCTTCGACCAGACCCATGGCATCTGGATGAACCGCGCCCAGGATCGTCATGCGGTGCTTGGCCAACGGCTCTCCTCCCTTGTGATGACCGGGGCGTCTTGAGCGCCCCTGGCTGGACAGGTTCATGCCCGTCCGCAAGACAGGGATAGACGAGCGCGGGCCTGCCTCGCAATCGGCTGGGACCTGAGAGGGGAGAAATCGGATGCGTGATGGCCGGCTCGTGCGACTGGTTGGCCTGGGCGTGCATGTCTAAGGCCCTGTCGCTCGCCCTGCTGGCCGTCATGGGGCTTGAGCTCGGACACCTGTTCCTGGGCGTTCCCTGGCTTCGTGACGGTGCCCATATCGCCCTTGTCGGGGTCATCCTGGTGGCGGCCCCTCGGCTGGGCCTTCGCGAAGCGTACCTTCTGACCCTGTCTGGCGTTCTGATCGCGCTGCTATGGTGGCTTCACCCTGAACCATCCGCGGCGGCGCGCAATGCGCTCGACCAGGCTGTCTTTTTGATGAGCTTCATCCTGCTCCTGTCACTTGTACAGGAGGCCGCGATGACCTCGCCGTCGGTTGCGATGGTCGGCACCTACCTCGCCAAGCAGCCCGGAGGGCGGCGATTCATAGGGCTTTACGGTGGCACCAATATGATGGCGGTAATCTTCAATCTGGGCACGGTCACGTTGATCGCCCCGGTTGTCCGCCGTGCGGCAGAGGCGGCCCCGGATGACCCCCTGACACCGGTGCGGGAGCGTCGGCAGCTCTCTGCGGTGCTGCGCGGTTTCGCCTGGTGTGTTGTCTGGTCGCCGACCGCCGTCGCGCCATTGGCCTTGCTGACGCTCATCGAGGGGATCGATCGGGGTCGATGGATGGTGCTTGGTGTCTTGCTTGCGGTCGCAATGCTGGTCATCGGCTGGGCCGAGGATCGCTGGCGCTGGCGTAACCACACCGCCGCGGCGTTGGGTCTTCCGCCAGTTGTACGCGCGCCCATGCCGGGCATGGAGCTGCTGCGGTTTCTTGGCGTATGCCTCTCGTTCATAGGTTTGACAGGCGCCATCATGTGGGCATCGGGCCTCGGGGTGCCACCAAGCCTGATGGCCGCCGCCCCGATCTTGATGGTGGGCTGGCTGCTTGCGCAAGGCGCGAACATCGGTGTTCAGCTTCAGCGCGTTGCCGGACGAGGTCTCCCCGCCTCCGCCCCCGCGGCCGTCACCCTGGCCTGCTCGGGTTTCGTCGGGATTGCGGGCGCAGCATTGATACCGGCAGATGCTGCTGCCGAGTGGATCGGGCTGGACGCGTTGCCCGCCTGGGTATTCATGATCGCGATCACGGTCGCCGTGGCGGCGCTGGCGCAACTCGCCCTCTCACCGATCATGATGGCGGTGTTCTTCGGCGCAATTCTTGGCGCACTGCCCAGCCTGCCGGCCAGCCCGACTCTCACTGCGCTCGCGATTTCGTGCGGTTGGGCCGTCTCGATGACGTGTGCGCCCTTCGCGTCGGTCGTTCTGATGATGAGCCGCATAACCGGAGTGTCCGGCACGCGGCTCACTTATCGTTGGAACAGCGGGTTTACCCTGCTGTCGCTTGCCGTGCTGACGGGCGCTTTTTGGCTGATGACGGGCGGCGCTTGAGCGAACGCGAGTCCTTCAGCAGTTCTTCGTTCTTCCGCGCGATCTTGTTCATGGCGGCAAACCAGTGACTGGAAAGTGTCATCATGCCTGTCGCGGCGGCCGTGACGGGATTAACTGGCATCTTCATGTCGTTCTCTCCCTGTGTTTGTGGCCTTTCCTCCCGGTTGCTGGCCACATGTGAAGTGCTTTACCCTACGTAAATGGTAAGACACTTTGATGATGAAACAGCGGTCGCGCACGTTGTGCCAGAATGTCGCAGTTGGAACAGTTCGGGTGCGTTTGCGGCGATGCCTTCAATCGACGTGGACGATGTCGACACCACCCAGAAAACTGTCCACGTTCCGCGGGTAGGGCAGCCCGGCTTTACCGTCCTCCTCCATGCCCGCCTCCTTCTCTGCGATCTGGTCAAGTAGTGTCGCGGCTTCTTCGGCCATGAGGCGGGGTACGACGACCACACCATCACGATCGCCTACGAGGATGTCCCCTGCCTCGATGCGTTGTCCGCCGACCCATACGGGTAGACCGACGGTGCCAGGACCACGCTTGGTCGGGCCCGATGAGCGGACGCCGGCCGCATACACCGGCAGGCCCACATCCTCCAGCGCCTCGACATCGCGGATCATCCCATCGGTGACACAGGCAATCGCGCCGCGGTTGCGCGCAAAGCTGACGATGAGATCGCCGATGACGGCGCAGTCGCGGTGGCCATGCGT
The DNA here is from genome assembly GCA_039033215.1 of Pseudomonadota bacterium. Taxonomy (GTDB): domain Bacteria; phylum Pseudomonadota; class Alphaproteobacteria; order Rhodobacterales; family Rhodobacteraceae; genus Thermohalobaculum. Next base: position 65,444 of record JBCCDA010000004.1, read on the forward strand.
GGCCACCACCATGACATCGCCGGGTTGCACGCCTTCAAGCGCTGCCCAGAAGGCTAGGTTGTCGTGTTTCCCGCAGTCCACCGGTAGCGCCGTCCCGCAGAAGCGGAAGTTTGGAGTGACGGGCTTGATGGCAGGGTCGAGCGAGCCCGCGCGACCTGCGGAATCCGAAACGTTGCCGGACGGCGCACCCTCGAACCTGGCGACAAGGGCCGGATCGGGCCGCACCCAGTTCCGTTTCACGGTGATGATAGGTCTCGATGTATCGGTGCTCACGCTTTCCTCCCCGAAGGCTCTGTGCTTTTGTCGCACCCAAACAGAGAACACGCTGGGAGGGAAGATGAAGACGACTACAGATCCGTCTGTTGTTGTCGTAGGCGCGGGCGCCATGGGCGGCACGATGGCCGCGGCGCTGGCGTTGGGCGGTGCGAGAGTCTCGATTATTGATACCGATGGCGCGCATGTCGCGGCAATCTCGACGGCGGGTTTACGCGTTTCCGGACTCGGCGATGTCGAGGTGCCCGCGTCCACTGACCTGGTCGGGGTCGGCGATCTTGCGGTAGTCATGACACCCGCCTTCGAGACCCATCGGGCGGCGCAGACTGCGAAAGCTGTGTTGAAACCCGATGGCTCAGCCGTTTCCTTGCAGAATGGGTTGGGTAATGCGGAATCGTTGATTGACGTGCTTGGGGAAGGACGGGTCTTCATGGGCTCGACCCGCGCCTCAGCGGATCGCCCTGCGCCGGGTTGCCCAAGGGTGACTAAAATGGACCCGACGACGGTGGGCGAGTTTTCGGGGGAGACATCAGAGCGCGCGGCATGGTTTGCCGACGCACTGACGCGGGGTGGTATGCCGACCTCGGTAACCCAGAACATCACCGGTGTGCTCTGGTCAAAGTTCATTCACAACTGCTGCATCAACGCAGTGTCGGCCATTACGGGGCTGCGCATGGGCGAGGTGACCAGGATCCGCGACCTGGCACCGCTGCGCTGGGAGATCGCTGAGGAAGCACTTGCTGTGGCGCGCGCCAAAGGGATCTCGCTCGAGTACCCAGACCCAGTGCAACTGATGCAGGTGCATGTCTGGCGAAAGTTCACCAAGCCGTCGATGCTGCAACACGTCGAACAGGGTCGGGCGATCGAGATCGATGCGATCAATGGCTGGCTGGTCCGCGAGGCCGAAGCAATGGGCATGGCAGCGCCTGTCAACAAGATCGTGACAGCGCTCGCACGGGGGCGGGCTCATGCGGCGCAAATTGGGACGGGACCGGCGCCAGACTATGGCGCCATGACATCCGAGGCCGAAGCGGAGATCGACCGGGGAGAGCGTCCCTGGGAGGCGCCGTAGTCCATTTCGTGCGGCGCCCGGGAGCTTGTGCCGCGTAGACACCCACCTCGGCGCAAGCTCCGAAGCACTGCGTAGAGGGTTGGAGAGAACAATGACTGATGTGAGCGCCGACGATCTGGAAAAGCTGGCCGAATGGGATACGCCGACGATTTGCAACGGGTTGGAGGCGCTGGATCCAGCCTGGCGGCTTTCTGGCTACACGACAAAGGCCTTCACGTGCCTGCGCCCTGAGGCAAAGCCAATGGTGGGCTACGCAAGGACAGCGACGATCCGTGCCTCTGCGAAGCCTGCGATGTCACCTGAAAAGGTGCTGGAATTACGCCAGAGCTATTATCAGTACGTGGACGAGGGGCCGAAGCCCTCGATTGTGGTCATCCAGGACCTGGACACCGGGCCAGCTCGAGGAGCGTTTTGGGGCGAGGTCAATACCACGATACACAAAGGCCTCGGCGCGTTGGGTGTCGTGACCAACGGCTCTATCCGCGATCTGGCGGACAGCGCGCCCGGCTTTCAGGCACTGGCGGGGCAGGTGGGACCGAGCCATGCCTGGGTCCACATCACGTCCCATGCCGATCCGGTGGAGGTGCACGGCATGTCTGTGCGCGACGGAGATATCCTCCACGCGGATGTCCACGGGGCGGTGATTGTGCCAGTCCATCTTGTGCGCGAGTTACCTTCCGCAATCGAGCTGATTGCCCGGCGTGAAGCTAAGATCCTGACGGCAGCTCGTGCCCCGGGATTCGATTTCGCAGCGCTCAGGGATGCAATGGCAGATGCCGCCGAGATCCACTGAGCCGAATCCCGGGGGCGTTGTTGTAACGCTTCCGGATGGCTCGGCTTGACCTAGGGTTAGGCGTGTCGTCAGTGTGTGCCGAAGGGCGTACTGTCACTGAACTTTGCGAGATGGACTTGTCTGAGAACTGGCGCTTCAGAGTAACTGGAGAAAGCGCGGTTCCTGAAACGCGACTGCCAGCCTCAGCGCATAAGCCGAGGTTCCCATGGGTAGTTGGTGAGGTTCTCGTAACCATCCTCGGTGACCAGCACCTGGTCCTCTAGCTTTATTGAGAAATCACCGTCCTTGTGGGCGACCACGGCCTCGACGCACAGCATCATCCCAGCTTCGATCTCGTAGTCGAAATCGCCCTCACGCCAGTCCTGGGGATACCTGATCATCGGCCACTCATCGCAAAGGCCGACGCCGTGCATCCGGCAGGAGTAGCGGTTCTCGACGAACTCGTCCGCAAGTTGGTGCCCGCCGAACGTCAGTTCCCTGAATGAAACGCCGGGGCGCAGCAGCTCCATGTTCGTCTCGATGTGCTCAACCCCGATCTGGAACTGGCGCCGCATTTCGGCGGGGGCTTCGTCGTCACCGATCCACCAGGTCCGGCTGATGTCCGAGCACATACCGTAGCAGCCGACCAGGTCCGTATCGAAGGCCAGGATCTCGTTGTTCTTGAGGACACGCGGCCCGCACTCCTGGAACCACGGGTTGGTGCGCGGCCCGGACGCCAGCAGCCGGGTCTCGATCCACTCCCCGCCTCGGCGGATGTTCTCGGCGTGCAGGACTGCCCAGACGTCGTCTTCGGTCATGCCACCGCCCGCGTTCTCGCGAGCTGCCTTTTCCATCGCCGCCATCGAAGCCTCGCAGGCATGCATGCAGCAGCGCATCGCCTTGATCTCGTCGGGGCCCTTGATGACACGGGCCTTCTCGGTCAGTTCCTCACCTTCCTCGATCGTGAAGCCCGCGTTGACCAGCGCGCGGTAGCCATGGATCATGATCTTGTCGACGGCCAGTCGGCGATTGCCGCCCCCATGGTGGTCAATCAGTTCGGCGACTTGGCCGATGAACTCGTGTGCATCCCGGTCCGTCCCGTCGCCGTTTACGAAATAGAACATCGAGGCGCCGCCCCGCACCTCCCGCACCAGGGGATTGAAACCCGATAGGGCGTGCGTTGCCGGGCATTTGTAGTCGAAGAGCACCATGTGACCGTCAGCACCGACGAAGACCGCCCTGAACGGGTTGTGCATGTTCCAAAGCTGCATGTTAGTGGAATCAGTCGCATAGCGGATGTTCAACGGATCGAACAGCAGGGCCCCACCATAGCCGCGCTTGTTGATCCCGTCGACGAGTCGCTGCAGCCTGTACGCCCGCATCGCGGCGAGATCCGGCGCCTCGATCCCCGCCGCCGCCCATTCTGCAAAGGCCAGCGGGGTTGGTCCGATCTCCCCTCGGTCCGGATCCATGGGCGAGCCGTCTGGTTTGCGCGTCGGGTCGATCTTGCGGGCATCAGAGAAATGCTGATTCATGACATGCTCCCTTTGGATAAACTGTGTCGCTGGTGCGTGGTGTCTGCTGGTCAGGAAACGGCAAACTCAGGTCGTAGATGGGCAACGCCCGATGGGTCGTCAGCCCTACGCCTGACCTGCACCGCTGCCCGTCGCCGCTGCGCTGTGCGCGTCAACCGGCTGATGGATCTGCCGGCGAGATCTTCGGGCTGGTCTGGATAACCCGAACCGCGCTAAACGCCGGGCAGAGGAGTGGCCATGGCCCGAACACCTGTCAGCATCGACGACGTGGATCATCTGCCCCGCTGGCGGCGGCCCGAGGCGATGCTGCTGGTCATGTCCGGGACGGTCTGGTTCGGCCTGTCGCTGTGGATGGTGCTGATCAACAACTTCGCGGTCGAGGTCGTAAACTTCGATGGATCGGACACGGGCTGGCGCGAGAGCGTTCGCGAGATTCCGGGCTTTCTGGCCTTTCTGGTCGTGTTCATTATCCGCTTCATCCGCGAGCAGACTTTGGCGATCTTCTCGATCTTCCTGCTCGGCGCTGCAACGATGGTGACGTCGAACTTCCCATCGTTCTGGGGGTTGTTGTTCACCACCTACGTCGGCTCGTTGGGCTTTCACTATTTCGAGACAGTCAACCAGTCCCTGCAGTTGCAATGGCTCAGCAAGGAAGACGCGCCGCGCAAGCTTGGATGGATCGTCGCTGCCTCCTCGGCGGGCTCGTTGATCGCTTACTCCGCTGTCCTTGCCGCGCGAGAGGTGCTGGACTGGGGTTTCGATCCGATGTTCGTCGCCGGCGGTGCGGTGGGCGTGATCATGGCGCTCTGGTGCTGGTTTGTTTACCCGCAGTTCGAGGGCCGCACGCGTCAACGCACCGATATGGTGCTGAAGTGGCGCTACTGGCTGTACTACGCGTTGGTCTTCATGGGCGGTGCGCGGCGGCAGATCTTCATCGTCTTCGCACCCTTCATGATGGTCGAGAAGTTTGGCATGGAGGTCGAGGGCCTCGCCGCGATTTTCATCATCAACTACATCGCCAACATGATCTTCGGGCCGTTGATCGGGCGGTTCATCCAGCGATTTGGTGAGCGGCTGAGCCTGATCATCGAGTACGTAGGATTGTTTGGCGTCTTCTCGCTCTATGTCGGCGTCTACTATTTTGACTGGTCATGGGAAGTGGCAGCGACACTCTATGTCATCGACCATCTCCTGTTCGCCATGGCGTTCGCGCAGAAGACCTACTTTCAGAAGATTGCGGACCCGGAGGATCAGGCGCCCACAGCGGCGGTGGCCTTCACGATCAACCACATCGCGGCAGTGTTCCTGCCAGCCGCACTCGGCTATCTTTGGCTGACATCCCCTGCGGCGGTCTTCACGCTCGCGGTGGGCATGTCCCTCATATCGCTTGCGTTGTCTTTCCTGATTCCACGCCATCCGCGCGACGGGAACGAGACGACGCTGGTCCGCGCCACGGCGCCAACCCCTGCCGAATAGGCCGGTGTCCGAGGCGCGTTTCACCCAAGGGTCGACGCTTCGCCACGTCGTCGTGATGACAAGCACGTCGGCAATGGGGCTGCTGGCGCTCTTCTTCGTCGACGCCGTCAACCTCCTCTACATCTCGATGCTTGGCGTGACCGAACTGGCCGCGGCCATCGGTTTCGCCGGTACGATCCAGTTCTTCATCATCTCCGTCTCGATCGGGCTGGCTGTCGGCGGTGCTGCCATGGTCAGTCGTGCGATTGGACAGGGTGATCGGGCCAAAGCGTGCCATCTTGCGACGACGTCGGTGGTCGTTTCTGTCGTCGCACTCGGCTTCGTCGCGGCGCTTGTGTGGGTGTGGCGGGTCGAGGCGCTGGAGCTGTTGGGCGCCCGTGGACCCGCGCTGGAGGAAGCTGCCGATTTCCTTGCGATTGCCCTGCCGTCGGTGCCGATGATCGGCATCGGCATGGCATGCGGCGGCATTCTGCGTGCGATCGGAGAAGCACGGCGCGCGATGTGGGTCACCTTGGGCGGTGGGTTGATTGCGGCCGTTCTGGACCCGATCCTGATCTTCGCGCTCGACCTCAGACTGACTGGGGCGGCGCTGGCCCTGGTCTTCACCCGCACGGCCATTGCGGCCTTGGGCCTGTGGTTCGTAATCCGCCGGCACGACATGCTCGCCACGCCGAAGCTGTTTGAGTTTGTGGGAGATCTGCGGCCTCTGTTCATGATCTCGGGCCCCGCAATTGCGACGCAGCTCTCCACCCCGTTCGGGATGGCCTATCTGACCGAAACCGTCGCGGCGCATGGCGAGGCGGCAGTCGCCGGCTGGGCCGTTGTGGGCAGGTTGACGGCGCTCGCGTTCGGCGGCCTCTTTGCGCTCTCCGGGGCGGTGGGTCCGATCGTCGGGCAGAACTACGGGGCGGGTTTGGCTGACAGGGTTGTTCGCACGTATCGCGATGCGCTGCTGGTCATCTTGATCTACGTAGCCGTTGCCTGGATGGGTCTATGGCTCGCCACGGATCTGATCATTGCCGGTTTTGACCTCACCGGAGCAGGAGCCGAGGTGGTTCGTGCCTTCACCCACCTGGGCGCCGCTGCCTATGCGTTTTCCGGTGCGCTGTTCGCGACGAACGCTTGCTTCAACAACCTCGGGCGACCGCTTTGGTCCACGCTTTGCAATTGGTCGCGAGATGCCGCGGTGATCCCTGTCCTGGCCTTCGTCCTCACGGGCGTGTCCGGTCCGGCGGACGCCGTCTATATCCAGGCGATTGCGGGCGTACTTGTCGGCAGCTGTGTGTGCCTCCTGGCGCTCCGCACGGTGCCTCGTCTGGCCGCGCGGCCGGTTCGTCAGGAGGTTGTCGAGACGCCCGTGGTCCCGGCGTTCGCCTCGGGCCGGGTGGCGCAGGGCCTCACCGTCGATGCGGCAACGGATGATCGCGGTCCGATCAAGAGGGCTTGATTGGCAGTTGAACGGCCACCTCTCCTATCTTGGGGGATCGCGATACGGAGGTCCGCCATGTTTACCCGCCGCCAAACGCTTCTGGGCGCTACTGCACTTGCGGCCGCGAGCCATCCGGCTGTCGCCGCTGAGGACTCGGTTGGTACGAACTTTCGAAGCCTGCTCTACGGTGAAGAGGACGAGCAGACTACGGCACTGGACTGGCTGCTGGCCCGTGGCGGAACGGATCTCGCCCCCGGCTTGATCTTCGCCATGCGCTTCGCGCACTGGCAGGAAGGTCCTATCGGGGACGTGCTCAAGCACATCACGGGCGAGACGGGAAACCAAAACTGGTTCGACTGGATGGTCTGGCAAGAGCGACATCCGGAAGTCATTCCCCATCCGAGCTATCTTCACCTAAAGCGTGATCTTTTTCTCAGCATTGATCCAAACTTCTCTGTGTTCATGCGGGACAAGTGGATGGCGCGAGAGCGGATGAAGATCCGGTTTGAGGAGATTACCTGGGGCGGGGTGCGCAAGGACGGCATCCCCTCTCTTGATGGTCCCAACATGATCCCAGCGTCCGAGGCGGACTACCTCGTGGGTTCTGATTTGGTCTTCGGGGTTGCGATTGACGGTGATATCCGGGCCTACCCGCTCCGCATCATGGGTTGGCACGAGATGTTCAACGATGTCGTGGCTGGGGTGCCCCTGGCCTTGGCCTATTGCACGCTTTGCGGGTCCGGCATCGTGTTCGAGACGGATGCGGGCCGCGAACAGCCATTCGTTTTCGGGTCGTCAGGGTTCTTGTATCGTTCGAACAAGCTGATGTTTGATCGGGAGACGAACAGTCTTTGGAACCAGTTCACGGGACAGCCGGTCGTTGGGCCCCTGGTGGACTCCGGCATCACACTCCGTCAGCGCCCCGTTGTGATCGAGCCATGGATACGCTGGGCCGCGCGAAACCCTGACAGCCAGGTTCTGTCGCTGACGACAGGATACGATCGCAACTATGGTTCCGGTGTTGTCTACGATAAGTACTTTTCCAGCCCCAAACTTATGTTCCCGACCGTGGTCGATCAAAGCCGTCTGAAGCAGAAAGACTATGTTTTCGGAATCAGGACATTTGGGGGCGCCAAAGCGTGGCCCGTTTCCGCCTTCGAAGGCGGTAAGGTTATCAATGATCAGGTGGCAGCACTGAGTGTCGTGCTGGTTGGAGATCGCCTGGGCCGCACAGTTCGGGCGTATGAGCGGGGCGATCTGGCGTTCGAGGTCGTTGCCCGACCGGACAGACTGAGCCAAAACGGTGAGGTTTGGACCGTCACTGAAGAGCACCTGATTGGTCCCAATGGGCAACGCCTCCCGCGAGTTGCCGGCCACATCGCCTACTGGTTTGCTTGGGACGGGTACATGGGTGCGCGCTCGGAGTTCTATGAACAGTAGCGATACCTATGGCGTTCTGATCGGACGGGCTGGAATCCGCCTGCGCGAACGGCTAGATACCCCGCGTCGAACACGATTCCCAGCCGAGAGCGAGCAGATGCCGAAGATCACCTATATCGAGCACAACGGGACTAAGCATGAGGTTGAGGTCTCCGAAGGCCTGACTGTCATGGAAGGCGCCGTCTCGAACAACATTCCCGGCATTGACGCAGATTGCGGCGGCGCCTGTGCATGCTCGACCTGTCACGTCTATGTCGATCCGGCGTGGGTCGAGAAGCTGCCTGCGAAGGAGGACATGGAGATTGACATGCTCGACTTCGCGTACGAGCCGGATGAGGAGCGATCGCGCCTAACCTGCCAATTGAAGGTGACGGCTGGTCTTGAAGGTCTGGTTGTTCAACTGCCTGAAAAACAGATTTGACAGCACGGTTTGTCCTAGCCGCAATGCTGGTCTGTTGCACGAACGCGTCCACCAACTCGGTCGCACAATCAAGACCGGCTCCTGACGAGATCGTTTGGGGATGCGGTGGCTGGGCCGGTTACTACAGCCCAACGACCGAGTATGCCCATGGCGTGCTCGGCGATGATCTGGAGTACACGGTTCTCCTGATCATGCGTCCGACGGCATTGGGCGCGATCCCGTCGATGAGCGAACTGCCGTCGGGAATGGTTTACGAAGACGTCGCTCCGCGTTGTGGTGACCTCGACGACGACGGCGATCAAGATGTCGTCACTGTTATTTCCGACGCTGTCGGTGGTGCCCGGCTGGCAGTCTATCTGAACGGCCCACGTAATGCGATCGAGACGCCACCAATCGGGCAGGGGTTCCGCTGGCTTGCGCCTGCTGGGATCGCGGACTTCGATGGGGACGGTCAGAACGATGTCGCCTATGTGGAGACTCCCCATATCGGAGGGATTCTTAGGGTCTGGACGATGCGCAACGGCACACTTGCCCAAATTGCGAGCATGCATAACTTCTCAAACCACCGTATTGGCGAAGACTTCATCACAGGCGGTGTGCGCGACTGTGGCGATGGACCCGAGCTTGTGTTACCGAATTTCAACTGGACGCAGCTAATGATGGTGCGTTGGAAGTCAAACGGGCTGGCGGCGTACGTCATAGCGTCGACCACTGATATCGGGACAATCTCCCGCGCTCTGGCCTGCGAAGACTGAACGATACGTTTGAACGGAGGTCCGATGACCCGCCCGCTGATCGGCATCGCCTGTAGTCATCACTTGGCCGAGGACACCTACGAGGTGCAGATGACCGGCCGCCGCACGATCGACTCGGTTGGCGAGGTTGCGAATTGCCTTCCGATGCTGATCCCTGGATTGCCCAGCGCTGTGGATATCGGGGACCTCTGCCAGACGCTGGACGGGGTGGTGCTGACTGGCGGCCGTGCGAACGTACACCCCAAGTATTACGGTGAAGTGCTAACCGACGCACACGGTGCGATGGACGAGGATCGCGACGCTGTGATGCTGCCGCTGATCCGGGCCTGTGTCGATCTCGGCATTCCGATCCTTGGGCTCTGCCGGGGCATACAGGAAATGAACGTGGCGTTTGGCGGAACCCTTTACCACGAAGTAGGCAGCCTCCCGGGCCGTCATCGTCACCGAATGCCGAAGGGCTGCAAGGACCCTGAGATCATCTTTGAGCTCCGTGAAGACGTGCAGCTTCGCCCGGGCGGCGTCCTGGCCCGTATGTTGGGTGCCGAGAGCATCATGACCAACTCTCTCCATGGACAGGCCGTGCGTGATCCGGGCGAGCGCGTTGTGCTGGAAGGGTGGGCGGCTGACGATACGGTCGAGGCGATTTCGATCTCTGGTGCCCGATCTTTCGCCATCGGCGTTCAATGGCATGCCGAGTTCGAAGCCGACAAGGACCCGGTGAGCAAAGTGCTTTTCACGCAGTTTGGTGATGCCGCTCGGACGCGGAGTGCCCGGAAACGCAAGGCGAGTGCCGCTTAGGCCGGCGTTAACCGAACGACCTCACAGCCAATCGCGCAGAACCGGTATGAGCGGTAAATCGGCCGCCGGCATCGGATAGTCCCGCAAGCGAACAGGGGTGACCCAGTCCAATGCCTGCCCCTCTCGTCCCTGGACGATACCTTCCCACTTCCTGCAGGCATACAGAGGCATCAGCAGGTGGAAATCGTCGTAGCTATGGCTCGCGAAAGTGAGGGGTGCCAGGCAGCTTTCCCACGTGTCGATGCCCAGTTCCTCCTGGAGTTCCCGGATCAGGCATGCCTCTGGCGTTTCAGTCGGTTCGACTTTGCCGCCGGGGAACTCCCATAGCCCTGCCATCGATTTTCCTTCGGGACGCTGGGCGAGCAGCACACGGCCATCTGGGTCGATAAGGGCAACCGCAGCTACCAGTACGATGTTCATCGGTTCGGCCGCCAAGATCGGCTCCAACTCATGAGCGATAGTCCGCGTTGATCGTCACGTAGCCGTGCGACAAATCACAGGTCCAGACAGTACTGTGTCCGTGGCCAACGCCGACGTCGACGCCGATCTCAACTTCGGCGCGCTTCATGTATTCGGCACCCGCATCTTCTGTGTAACTCTGGGAGACCCAACCGTTCTCGGCGACCAGAATCTCACCGAAGGTTATCGACAGCTTGTCCCGATCTGCCCGTTCGCCGGACTTGCCGACTGCCATGACGATCCGGCCCCAATTCGGATCCTCTCCGGCAAGTGCCGTCTTCACAAGCGGCGAGTTTGCGATGGCGAGCCCAAGGCGGCGGGCGGCTTTATCGTCCTCTGCCCCGGTCACGCGGATAGTGGCGAACTTTGTGGCGCCTTCGCCGTCTTTGACGACCTGGATCGCCAGATCGTGCATCACATGGCGTAGTGCGTCTCGGAACCCGGGATAGCGCGAATCTGAGATTGTCTCGATCGGTGGTCCGCCTGCACGCCCCGTTGCCGCAACGAGCAACGTGTCTGATGTCGACGTATCACTGTCGACTGTGATCGCATTGAACGTCTGATCGGTCAGAGCCGCAACTGTCTGTTGTAACAATGCTTGTGCAACCGGGGCATCTGTGAAGACGAAGACCAGCATTGTCGCCATGTCGGGGGCAATCATGCCCGAGCCTTTGGCGATCCCTGCGACCCGAATTGTCGTGCCATCCAGAGCGGCTTCGGCAGAGGACCCCTTGGGAAAGGTGTCAGTCGTCATGATGGCATCGGCGGCGCGTGAGAGGCCAGCGGGATCCAGCGCGTTGCGGAGTTCGGCCAGTTTATCGGTGATACGCTCGGCGGGCAGCGGTTCGCCGATCACTCCCGTTGAGGCCATGAAGCACATTTCAGCCGGAATTCCGAGAGTCTTACCCGCTGCCTGCATCACTGTCTCAACAGATGTTCGTCCAGAGTCACCCGTGAATGCATTGGCGTTGCCAGCGTTCACCACGACCGCGACCGGCGTCTCGGATGGGCCAGAGAGAGCCGCAATCCGGTCCTGGCACCAGAGTACCGGTGCCGAGCGCGTTCCCGATTTTGTGAACGTCCCGGCCATCGTGGATCCCGCCGCGATCTCGGCCAACATGACATCGAGCCTGCCCGTCTTGTATCTGACGCCAGCCGACACAGCCGCAAAGCGCACACCATCGATCAGAGGTAATTCTGGAAACCGCTCCGGTGCAAACGGCGAACGGCCTGGCACCTGGCCGAGCGCTCTGCGATGAGCGTCAATCTCGGCTTCCAGCTCCGCGATCTGGGCCCGTTTCGCCGCGATCTGCGCATGGTGATCGGATTGGGACATCGTCGTTGCGCCTCAGTCGCCTAACAGCTTGTCATCGCGGATCGCAGCAGGCGGGATGGCCTCTTCGTGTGTCTCGATGTCTGCGGCCGCGCGCAGTTCGGCGAGAACAGCGGCCTGTGCCGCCTCGGACAACTCGCCAATGATCTCTCCCTGTACTTCGGACAGGGGCGGGACTGGTCGGCTTCTTCGTCCGTCCAACTTTATGAGATGCCAGCCGTAGGGTGACTTCACTGGTTCTGAAATGGCACCATCGGAGAGATCAAACGCGGCGTCCGCGAACGCGGGCGCCATCTCCGCCCGCGCGAACCAACCCAACGCCCCGCCTTGGCTGCCGGTGTCGTCCAGGCTTGCGCGCCCCGCAACCGCCGCGAAATCCGCTCCGCCCTCAATCTCGGCCTTGACCGCTTTTGCCTCGTCTTCGGTGCCCACCAGGATATGGGCTGCACGGACTTCTTCGACGGGCTCCGCGTCCACATATCGTTCCTCGTAGACCCGCTGGATCTCTTCCTCACTCACACGGCGGATCAGCTCGTCGGCCATGTAGGCGTCTGCGAGCGCGGCGCGTTCCATGTTTGTAAGTGCGAGCGCCAACAGCCGAGTCTCATCCAGACCACGGTCACGCGCCGCCTCGGCCAACAGTTGCTGATCGCGCAGCTGTTCGACCAGTGCGCCGAGCAGAAACTCATCCGGGTAGCGCTGAAGCTCTTCCGGAAGCTGCCGCCGGGCTGAGATCACTTCACCAAGGGTGATCGCAACGCCGTTCACCGTTACCGCGACCGTGTCCGCCGTGGCCACTCCAACCTCCGGCTGAGTCTGAATGTTGGTTTCTGGTCCCACCTGCTGGACGTTCTGAGCGCTGGCTCCCGCGCCTACTGCAGCGGCTAAGAAGCAGGTCGCAAAGGTAGGCACCAATTGACGCCACATATGAGGCTCCCTCAGCATCTCCGGGCGGTGGCGTTGACACGCCATACGGCCCTCAATACATCACCACGGACAGGACGTCCGGCGCCGTCCACATACGACCTGGATTCGGGTCGGGCAAGCGCCGTCGGGATTTTTCACGGCCCCGCGCGCCCCTTCCCGGATCGCGCTGCACGGGCCGCGGGCCGCGATCCGCGGCTGGTACAGGAGACTGGGCCTCATGTTGGGGATGAATTGGGCGGCGAAGAAGTTCTTTGGCACCACCAATGACCGCAAGGTCAAGCCGATGCGCAAGACCGTTGACGCAGTCAATGCGCTGGAGCCGGAGATGGAGGCGCTGTCGGACGAGGCGTTGGCGGCCAAGACCATCGAGTTTCGTGAGCGCTTCGTGCAGGGCGAGACCCTTGACGATCTGCTCCCGGAAGCCTTTGCCGTTGTGCGCGAGGCATCCAAGCGTACGCTCGGTTTGCGTCCGTTCGATGTGCAGATCATCGGCGGCATGGTGCTCCACCAGGGCAAGATCGCGGAGATGAAGACCGGTGAGGGCAAGACCCTTGTCGCCACCATGCCGGTCTACCTTAACGCAATCGAGCAGAAGGGTGTCCATGTTGTAACGGTAAACGACTACCTCGCCCGGCGCGATGCCGACTGGATGGGGGCGATTTACAAGTTCTTAGGCCTGACGGTCGGGGTGGTCGTCCCCGGTCTGGACGATGCAGGGCGCAAGGAAGCGTATGCCTGCGACGTGACGTACGCCACGAACAACGAACTCGGCTTCGACTATCTGCGCGACAACATGAAGTTCCGCCTGGATGACATGGCGCAGCGCGGTCACCGATTTGCGATCGTTGACGAAGTCGACTCGATCCTGATTGACGAGGCGCGAACGCCCCTGATCATCTCAGGCCCTGTCCAGGACCAGACCCAGTTGTACGTAGGGATCGACAAGCTGATCCCCTCGCTGACCGCGGAAGACTACGACATCGACGAGAAGATGCGCACCGTTTCGCTGAACGAGGACGGCAACGAGACGATGGAGCAGCTGCTTCTCGAACAAGGCCTGATCGAGGAGGGGACATCCCTCTATGATGCGCAGAACGTGAGCCAGGTGCACCACGTCAACCAGGCTTTGCGTGCTCACAAGCTGTTCCAGAAAGACCGCGACTACATCGTCAAGGGCGGGCGCGTCATCATCATCGACGAGTTCACGGGTCGGATGATGGAGGGACGGCGTTACGGTGACGGCCTTCACCAGGCACTTGAGGCGAAAGAGGGTGCTGACATCCAGCCCGAGAACGTCACGATGGCTTCGGTTACCTTCCAGAACTACTTCCGACTCTACGACAAGCTGGCCGGTATGACCGGGACGGCGCTGACCGAGGCCTCGGAGTTCATGGAGATCTATGGTCTCGACGTGGTCGAAGTTCCAACGAACATGCCAGTGATCCGCGTGGACGAGGACGACCAAGTCTTCCGCACGGTCCCTGAGAAGGACAAAGCCATAGTCGAGGCCATCCGGGACGGGCAGACCCGCGGCCAGCCGATCCTGGTGGGCACCACGTCGATCGAGAAGTCCGAGATGCTGGCTGCGATGCTCAAGCGCGAAGGGGTAGAGCACCAAGTGCTGAACGCGCGCTTCCACGAGCAGGAGGCAGGGATCATTGCACAGGCGGGCGTCCCGGGCTCCGTGACCATTGCGACGAACATGGCAGGTCGGGGTACGGACATCAAACTGGGCGGGAATGCCGAGTTTCGGGTCGCCGAGGAGACCCAGGGCATCGAGGATGAGGCGAAGCTTGCCGAGTTGACCGCGAAGATCGAGGCCGAGGTTGAGGCAGGCCGTCAGAAGGCGCTAGGCGCAGGCGGACTTTGGGTGATCGCCTCCGAACGCCACGAGAGCCGGCGCATAGATAACCAGCTTCGCGGACGGTCGGGCCGTCAGGGCGATCCGGGAAGAACAAGCTTTTTCCTGAGCTTGCAGGACGATCTCATGCGCCGTTTCGGCTCGGACCGCATCGATGGGATGCTCCAGCGTCTGGGTCTGGAAGAAGGCGAAGCGATCATCCATCCCTGGGTCAACAAGGCGATCGAGAAGGCGCAGGGCAAGGTCGAGACCTTCCACTTTGATGCCCGCAAGCAGATCCTGAAGTTCGATGACGTCATGAATGATCAGCGAAAGGCCATCTTCGGCCAACGCCGCGAATTCATGGAGGCGGATGATCTCTCGGAATCGATCCGCGACATGCGCCACGATGTGATCGACACCCTTGTCTCGCAGCATATTCCCGAACGTGCCTACGCGGATCAGTGGGAAACCGAGGAATTGCAGGAGGCCGTCGCCACCGGCCTCGGCCTTGATCTGCCGGTCAAGGAATGGGCTGCGGAAGAAGGCGTTGACGACGAGACCATCCGCGAGCGGCTCTATGAAGCGTCAGACGCTGCCATGGCCGAGAAGGAAGACAAGATCGGGCCGCGAGATATGCGCGAGATCGAAAAAAGCCAGCTTTTGCAGGTGCTTGATCACCATTGGCGTGAGCACCTTGTGATGCTGGAGCACCTGCGCTCGGTTGTCGGTCTGCGTGGCTATGCACAGCGCGACCCGCTGAACGAGTTTAAGCGTGAGGCGTTTGAACTGTTCAACGGCTTGCTCAACCAGCTTCGCGTCGACGTCACGCGGCTGCTGGGTCACATGCGGCCGATGACCGAAGAAGAGATGGCTGAGCGTCAGCGCCAGATGGCGGAACTGGAAGCGCGCATGAAGCAACAGCTCGAGATGCAGCAGGCGCAACAGCAAGCTGCGGCTGCGGTGGGCGCGGCGGCACTGGCTGGATCGACCGAGGCGGAGCAGGCAGTGCAGCAATCGGCAACGCTCGCCCAGCGCTCAGCGGCGCAGGCGGTCGCTTTGATTGATCCAGAGGACCCGTCTACGTGGGGCAAGGTCGGTCGCAATGAACCTTGTCCGTGTGGATCCGGAAAGAAGTACAAGCATTGCCATGGGGCGGCCTGAGCGGGCGCCGGCCGGATGATTGATGAGGTGATTGTCCGGGTGAATGCCCAGGAAATCTCGTTGCGGTAGTGACTTGCTAACTCTATCTGAGTGACATCGTTCTGGATCTTCACATTTGATCGCCTAACTCGAGGTGACATAGGCGCTTAGTGACCGGCCCTCAGGCTGGGCTTTCAGTGAACTCTGGCGCCACCGCACGGGGCCGATAGCGGCGTACCCTCGCCATCCGGTCACGCACACTGAGGTGTACGGTTTCGCCATCGGCAATTCCAGACTGCCGTCTTGCGCGCGACAGGAACAGCCGGGCGATCCCGCGCCTAGGTCCCATTGCAGGCGCCGCTGCATCTTCGGGGAAAAGGATTTCCCAACCGTCGGGCAGCGACAACCCATGTCGTGCTGCCCGGCGCAGCATCCAATTGAGGGCGACATTCGCAAGAGGCCGCGCCGACGGACAAGCGCGCACCTCGCCGCCGACATCGCCATGGGCGCCGGGGAACCACGCCTGCTCGACCCGGCCTCGCCAGTCCGGGCTTGCCTGCCACAGCAGCGGCTCGTAGGCGGTGCGGTCCTCATCAAGCGCCAAAGCGTGGTACCCGTGGCGGATATGGGCGCCAAGCTGATCGTCGTGGAACTCCGTCGCGAAGGGGGCGAGACGGCTGAGCACGGGATAGGGTAGCCCAAGCGACTTTACGGTATCGAAGAGTCCCACCATCTCGATCTCGACGGTGGGATGGCAACGCTTCGAGGTGAAGGCACGACGCGCCGTCGATCCGGTACCGCGTTCGTAGTAGTGAAATGCGAGCCGGGTTCCTCGCCTGCTGGCATATGGTGCGCGCAGCAGGCCGACTTGCCCTATCATTCCGGCAAGCGAGCGCATGGCATATGCCCCGCGGGAGTAACCAAGAAGGAAAATCCGATCGCCGGGTCTGTAGCGAGACGCGAGAAATCGGTAGCCGGCGAGAATCGAGCGGTTGATGCCCTCGCCAGTTGCAGCCGTCAGCCATTTGCGCCAACCGGTTCCCTGAACGCCGCGATCGTAGTCGACGCGCTGCTGGGGAAGATCGCCGCCTTCGGTCAGCAGGCGATAGATCAGGCCGACGTTTGTCTCCTCCCCCCGCGAGATGGACGACAACGTGCCATCGCACAGAAAGACGAGGTTTCGGCCAGGTCCTGTGCTTGCGGCGTCGTTCAACTCAATTCTCCCAAACGCTCTCTAAAGCGAGGGCTAGACATCGGTTTCACGCAGAAGCCTAACAACAAGGCCTCACCAACTGGTGAAGCGACCTGATAACGCCCATATGGCGGTGACTGGGCCTTGGCGAAGGTGTCCGCGCATCGCTTGCAGCCATTTTGCGACATTCGCCGTTTGGGTCGGGTGACATTAGTCATTGACCCGGCTCTCGTTGCTGGGTCTGTTCGCCAAAACGTCCGTGTCGTCGCAGGCCAGAGCGCGGCGTGCAGCGCCTCTTCAGCCGGAGCGCATCAGATAAGGAGACTCGCCATGACCCGTGAAATTGTCATCCTCGACGGCGCGCGCACCGCCATCGGCACCTTCGGGGGCACGCTTGCTGCCACCGCGCCCATCGACCTCGCCGTCCATGTCTCGAAGGAGGCGCTGTCGCGGTCGGGCGTCGAGGGCGGCCAGATTGGCCACGTGGTCTTCGGGCACGTGATCAATACCGAACCACGCGACATGTACCTGAGCCGCGTCGCAGCCATCGAGGCGGGTATCCCGGACACAACCCCGGCAATGAACGTCAACAGGCTCTGCGGATCGGGGGCGCAGGCCATCGTGTCTTGCATTCAATCGGTTGCCTTGGGCGATGCGGACTATGCCCTGGCCGGCGGTGCGGAAAGCATGTCCAAGAGCCCGCATGCCATGCAGACGGCCCGCTTCGGCCAGAAAATGGGTGACACCAAGATCGTTGACATGATGATCGGTGCCCTGAACTGCCCGTTCGGTACCGGCCATATGGGCGTGACGGCAGAGAACGTCGCGGCAGAACACCAGATCTCGCGGGAACAGCAAGATGCCTTCGCGCTGGAGAGCCAGCGCCGCGTCGGCGTCGCGCAGGAGGAGGGCAGATTCTCGGGTCAGATCACGCCCTTCACGATCAAGACGCGCAAGGGTGATGTGGTCTTCGACACCGATGAGCACGCCAAGCCGTCGACCACCGCCGAGGATCTGGCGAAGCTGCGGGCCGTCTTCAAGAAGGACGGCACGGTGACGGCAGGCAACGCCTCGGGTATCAACGATGGGGCTGCCGCGATCGTGCTGGCGTCTGCTGATGCAGCCGAAAGCGCCGGACTGAAGCCGAGGGCCCGGGTGCTGGGCTATGCCCATGCGGGGGTCCGCCCCGAGGTCATGGGGCTTGGCCCGATCCCGGCGGTGACCAAGCTTCTGGAGCGCACGGGGCTTTCGGTGGACGAATTCGACGTGATCGAGTCGAATGAGGCGTTCGCTGCGCAGGCGTGCGCGGTCAACAAGGGGCTGGGGCTGGACGCCGCCAAGGTCAACCCGAATGGCGGTGCGATTGCCCTGGGCCACCCCATCGGTGCGACCGGGGCGATCATCACCTTGAAGTGCCTTGCCGAACTCGAACGCACGGGCGGCACGAAGGGCCTGATCACGATGTGTATCGGGGGCGGGCAGGGGATAGCTCTTGCCATTGAGCGTGTTTGAGCTTGCATGTGGGCGGGAGCCTGGAGGGACGTCGACGCACCAAAGTGTCCGGCAACGGCTCCACGCCCTGGGCGAGCCGACGCTACTCCGCCGCAGTCGACGGCTGCTTGTTGATCTTGGATTTCGGCTTTGCCGGAGCAAACTCGGGTAACGTATAGACTTCGTGCCGACGGTCGAAATCCGGGATATCCATTTCGCCTGCGGATTCCCATTCACCCGGGGCCGCCTCGGCGAACTCCTTGCTTGCAAGGACGGGGTTGCCGAGCACCTTAGTATGCGCCTCAATGCGCTGAACCTTGTTGACGACGCGCCCGATCCCTGAGAACGCGAGCCGGTCCGGCACACCGATGTTCCCGAACATCACCTCGCCGATAGCAATTCCGATCCCGAACCGAAGTGGCGCGCCTCCCGGCGTGCCGGAGGCGGTACAGGCCTCGGCGGCGGCCATTGATGCGCGCACCGCTGCTTCGGCCGCGGCGGAGGCATCGCGCGGACACGCCGCTTCAATTGGAAAGATCGCAAGAACGCCATCGCCTACGAAGTTCAGGATCTCTCCGCCATGCTCGATCACCTGCGCTGCCGTGCACTCGAAGTACTGGTTCAGAAGCTGCAGGTAGCTGTCGGGGTCCATGGTGTCTGAGAGCCGTGTTGAACCCCGGAGATCCGAGAACCATACTACCGCTGGGATCCGCTCTCCATCACCACGCTTGATGTCGCCGGCCTGCACTCTGCGCCCGGCCGTTGGCCCCAGGTACGCTGTCGCCAGATTGTCCATAACCCGGCGCTGGATAGACGCCCGGCAAGCGACAGCGAAGAATCGTTGGACGCGGCGCAGAGCATCTAGGTCGTCATCAGTGAAGCCGGTGTCACGCTTCGTCATGAAACTCGCCATGATGCCGGATCGCCCACCTTCGAACTGCCTCACATCAGCGATGGTGAAGCCCGTTGCAATCAGAAGGTAGTCCGTGAAACCTTTCTCGCGGAACTCCTCCAGAACTTCAAAGTCCAGCATTGCCCCGTCACCGATCAGACGCCGCCGCAACTGCCCGAGGCCGTGCTGCAGCATGTGATAGAAGGGGCTCTTCATCCAGTATTCACTGCCTGTCGAGGAGTGGTAGTACTGCTCGAGCACCGCCCCCTCGCCGATCCGCCAGAAGACCTGCTCAGTCCGGAACAGCGGATGCAGCGTCGGCCACGAAAGCGCTGCACGCGCCAGCGGAATGCCTGCCGCATGCAGCCGTTCGCAGAGGCTTTCGAACAAGGCGCGTATATCGGGATCGCCGAGCGCCTTGGAGAGCAGCCAATCTTCGATTTCGGCTATGAGGGTCGCATGTGACATCAGAGCAAGATATGGCGGCGCACCGCGCTTCGCCAGTGCAGGAAGGCCACGTTCAGGCGCGTTGCAGTTTAGCGGCGACGTCGTTTGTTAACAATTTGTCGAACGCGAGCTGTATGCCCGGTCGGCGCCGCACAAGCTTGGACAGCTTCTGACGGTCCCAAGCCACGTAGGTGCTGCCGGGCTTGAGACGGACTGTCGCGCTTGCGGGCTCTGAGGTGATCATGGCGAGTTCACCGATGAAGGACGCTGCCGGATACGTGATCTGCCTGTCTCCCTTGTCGATCAGGATGTCGCCGTAGACGACGTAGTAGAGCTCGTCAGGATGCTCACCCTGGGTTGTGAGCACGGTCTCGGGATCGGCGGTGCGAAACTCTGCCACGCTCATCAGACGACGGAACTGGCCAGGCGGCATGCGGTCGAAGGCGCGGTAGAGCAGTTCTTCCTCCAGCGACATCCGAAATCGGGCTTGCTCCTTTAGGATCAGCAGGATCGAGAGGAAGTTTGCCAAGCCAAGCGCGACGCCCCAGTAGATCGCGTGCCAAAGCGGCTCGGCCGGGTAGAGCCAGTAGTAGGCGACGTAGAAGCCCGTCCCGGCGAGGAGCAACATGCGGAGCATCAACTGGTTGCGTATGAGGTAGCCGATGACTTGGGTAATTGCGGCAACATGCACGAGGAACGCCCAGTCTGTCAGGCCAAGTTGGTTCAGATAGTCTGGCATCCGAGTCGTCCTTCTTGTTCGTCGGATGACCTTGGCAGACCGGCGGGTCGACGGATGCGACAAACGTTACACTGGTGTCTGGTGGTTTGTACTGTCTTACCTCGGCCGCCCGGTCCCTTCACGCAGTTGCGTAGTCACCTTAGGATCTCAGTGCGGAGTGAGGACACGCAGTGAGTGACCTAGCGCGCTAGGTCGTATCCGGATTGGGCCCCGTTCGAATCCGCCAGACGTGACATCCACGATATTGGAACCATGCACGTGCGTGGCAGAAGTCCCCTCCGGTCTTCGCCAGAATGGGCAACGCCCGGGTGACCGCGTTCCCTGGGGCAATGGTAGCCGACATGGATCGATGCTGGATCGACACCAGTCTTCTTTCGAGGGTCGTTGAGTTCAAGCACTGGCACCGGCGAACCGGGTCGCCAGATCCTCGCGTCGCGTGTCCTCGATCTTGGTGAACAGGTTGTTCGGGACCTCGAACGGATGGCCGGGCGGCAGCGCCTCCATTGCCTCGGTCAATGGCCCCGGCCAAGCATCCGTCTGATCCGAAATCCCGAGCGCGCCGAGCATGGTGTCCGAGGCATCCGGGATGAACGGTCGCGACAGGATCGCATAGAGACGGACAAGGTTCAGCGTGAACCGGAGGATGCCGCGCGCCTCCGCCTCGTCCTCCTTGATGACTGTCCAAGGGGCGCGTGCCTGGAAGTACTCGTTTCCCGCCACCCAGATGGCGCGTAGCTCGGATGCGGCCTTGCGAATCTCGACTGCTTCCCAGTGTCCCTCATAGGCCCTCACACGGCGCTCGAGATCTGCGATCAGCGCGTGTTCGGGGGCGTTGTAAGGACCGTCTGGGACGGTAAGCCCAAAGCGTTTTTCGGCGAACTTCGTCGCGCGGCTGACGAAATTACCCAAGACGTCGGCGAGGTCCTTGTTCACACCTTGCTGGAAACTCTCCCACGTGAACTCGGTATCCGAGGTCTCGGGGATGTTCGATAGAAGCCACCACCGCCAGTAGTCGGGCGGGAGGATCTCGAGTGCTGCATCCATGAAGACACCGCGGCCCTGGGACGTCGAGAACTGGGCGCCCTCGTAGTTCAGCCAGTTCGTCGACTTGATGTAGTCGACGAGTTTCCATGGTTCCTTGCCGTCATGATTGGCGCCCATGATCGTCACGGGGAAGCTGAGCGTGTGAAAGGGCACGTTGTCCTTTCCCATGAACTGCAGATAGCGCACGTCCTCGGCACCCAGATCGGTGCGCCACCAGCGTTGCCAGGCCGCATCGTCCTGGCCCGTTGCGTCGGCCCACTCGGCCGTGGCAGCGATGTACTCGATCGGCGCGTCGAACCAGACATAGAAGACCTTTCCCTCCATGCCTGGCCAACTCTCGCCGCCACGCTTGACCGGCACACCCCAGTCCAGATCCCGTGTGATGCCGCGGTCTTGTAATCCGTCGCCGTCGTCGAGCCATTTCTTGGCGATCGACGTGGATAGGAGTGGCCAATCGGTCTTGGTGTCGATCCACTCGCGCAGCCGCGCCCGCATCTGGGATTGCTTCAGGTAGAGGTGTTTGGTCCCCCGCACCTCCAGATCTGTCGAGCCAGAGATCGCTGACCGGGGATTGATCAGATCCGTTGGGTTAAGCTGCTTGGTACAGTTCTCGCACTGATCACCGCGGGCCCTGTCATAGCCACAATTGGGACACGTCCCCTCGATGTAGCGATCGGGAAGGAAACGCCCGTCGGCGTTGGAGTACACTTGGTTTTCGCTCCGCTCCTCGATCAGTCCTGCTTCGTAGAGACGCCCGGCAAAGTGCTGGGTCAGCGCGCGGTTCCGCGCCGACGAGGAGCGTCCGAAATGATCAAAGGACAGCCGGAAACCGTCGCCCAGTTCCTTCTGGACCAACCACATCTCGGTACAATACTCAGCAACAGGCTTACCCGCCTTGGCCGCGGCCAGCTCGGCAGGTGTCCCGTGCTCATCGGTGGCGCAGATCAGCAGCACTTCGTGCCCGCGGGCCCGCATGTAGCGTGCGTAGGCGTCGGCAGGAAGCATCGAGCCTACAAGGTTGCCCAGATGCTTGATTCCGTTGATGTACGGGATTGCTGACGTGATCAGAACGCGCGCCATGGGTCCTCCAGGGTCTCTCGGGCCGCCCGTCATATAGTGTAGGCGCAGCTCCGTCACCCCTTCGCGCCCTTGGTGCTTGCGTCTCGACACACCGCGCTGCAACATCGCACTCACGCCCAGAAGGATCCTCCATGGCTGCACCCGGCATCGACCCCTTTCTGCTGGACGTTGCGACCTATCTGGGCGCTGCGGTTGTAGCCGTGCCGATCTGCAATCGCCTCGGACTGGGTTCGGTGATCGGGTATCTGGTTGCGGGGGCGGCGATCGGACCTTTTGGACTGAAGTTCATCAGCGAAGTGACGTCGGTACTGCACTTTGCCGAGTTCGGCGTCGTGCTGTTGCTGTTTGTGATCGGACTGGAGCTTCAGCCAGCGCGGCTCTGGCGATTGAGAACCGAGATCTTCGGGCTCGGGTTGCTGCAAGTTCTCATCACAGGGGCGATTCTGGCGCTGATCTTTGCGGGCATGGGCTGGTTCAGTACGAACGCTGCGATCGCC
>JBCCDA010000005.1:0-87833 GCA_039033215.1 Pseudomonadota bacterium
CAACTTGCGCCACACTATAGCCATCTGGGCCGCCCTTCGATTGATCCGGAGCTGATCGTGCGGATTTTGGTCATTAGCTATGTTCTAGGCATCCGATCTGAGAGACGCCTGTGTGATGAAGTTCACCTGAACCTGGCGTATCGGTGGTTCTGTCGTCTTGGCATTGAGGGCAAAGTACCGGATCACAGCACCTTCTCAAAATATCGCCACGGCAAATTCCGGGACAGCGATTTGCTCCGGTCAGTGTTCGAAGCCACCGTTGCCCGCTGTATTTCTGAAGGTCTTGTCGGCGGCGCCGGTCGGACGGCGCTTCGCACCTCCCTTTGCCGAATTGTAACCGGGTTCCCTTCTAGCTCTTTCGTGCCGAGACGAATCGGTTATGGTCCGGAAAGGCCCAGAAAGGCAGCGCTGGAATGAACGACCGCAACGGTCTCGACTATGGCTTTATGATGCAGCGTGCGATGCGCGGTGTCATGGCGGATGCTTTGGGGGCGGTCGCGGAGTCAGGTCTCCCCGGCGAACACCACTTCTACATCACGTTCGAGACGGCGCATCCCGGGGTCGATATCCCGATCTGGCTGCGTGAGACTTATCCCGATGAGATGACCGTGGTTCTCCAGGAATGGTTTGCAGACCTGACGGTCACTTCCGACCGCTTTTCGGTGACGCTGAACTTCTCTGATCAACCTCAAAGCCTCGTGATCCCATTCGCCGCGGTGAAGACCTTTGTCGATCCGTCAGTGAAGTTCGGTTTGAAGTTCGATGGCCACGACCCGGACGAGCACGAGCCGGACCTCGAACCTGATGATTCGCCTTCCGGCCCGCGTGACCCGCAGCACGGAGGGACCGATACCGGAGCAGATGTCGTCAGCCTGGACCGCTTCCGGAAATCCTAGCTCGTATTAAGACTCTGAACACCGATGGGTTCGTACTCTATCGCTGTGTCAGAGGAGGCGCCACAGCGATGGTCTATCAAGTCGCTTACATCAGTTTTCTAGAAGTCGACGACTTCGCGAGCGAAGTGGATAGGATCCTATCGACGGCCCGTCGTCGAAATGCCGCGGAGAACATTACCGGCATACTGATCCATGTGCGCGGCATGTTCATGCAGGTGCTCGAAGGCGATGCTGCGGCAGTTAAGTCCACGATGTCGCGGATTGCAGCCGACAAGCGTCACTCCCGGATCACAACCGTGCTGGAGCGAGAGGTCGAGGAGCGAAAGTTCGGGGGGTGGAACATGGGCTGGTGCAATGCACCGGACGACCACCCGGCGGCTGATGAGCTTCAACGCCTTGGAGATCCCGCAAACCACCGCTCCGGGCCGAACGCCACCTACACGCCGTTGGAGGACGTCCTGGAGGCGTTCTTCACGCTCACCCGCGCCTGATATCGGGCGCCGGCACGCCAATTGACGGCTCGCGGCACCAAACGCTATAGCCGGATCTCACCCCGCCGCGCCGTCGAAGGAATCGAGCCTATGGCCAAGACCCGCACTGAAACCGACAGCTTTGGTCCGCTCAAAGTGCCTGCAGACCGATACTGGGGTGCTCAGACGCAGCGCTCCCTGAAGAACTTTCCGATCGGTTGGGAAACGCAGCCAAAGGCGCTTGTCCGCGCGCTGGGCGTGATCAAGCAAGCGGCGGCAGAGACGAATCTTAAGATGGGTGATCTCGACAAGAAGGTGGGCAAGGCAATCGTGAAGGCAGCCTCTGAAGTCGCACAGGGCAAGCTGGACGACCACTTCCCGCTGGTCGTCTGGCAGACCGGTTCAGGCACGCAATCCATCATGAACGCGAACGAAGTGATCGCGAACCGGGCGATTGAGATTATGGGCGGAGAGATCGGGTCGAAAGAGCCGGTGCACCCCAACGATCACGTGAATCGCTCTCAATCATCGAACGACACGTTTCCAACCGCAATGCATATCGCGGCGGCGACCACTGCGACCGAGGTGTTGATCCCGGGGCTTGAGAAGCTCCACGAAGCACTCGAAGCGAAAGCGAAGGCCTTCAAGCAGATCATCAAGATCGGGCGGACGCACACGCAGGATGCAACGCCGATGACCCTGGGCCAGGAGTTCGGCGGATACGCGTTTCAGGTCAAGCAAGGGATCGCACGCGTCAAAGGGGCGTTGAAGAATGTCTACCCCCTCGCCCAGGGCGGGACGGCGGTGGGCACCGGGCTGAACACCAAGAAGGGCTTTGACAAGGCGGTCGCGAGCCAGATCGCCAAGATCACGGGACTGCCGTTCAAGACCGCGCCCAACAAGTTCGAGGCGCTTGCAGCGCATGATGCCATTGTCGAGATGTCCGGGGCCGTGAAGACCGTGGCGGTGTCACTCTTCAAGATTGCCAATGACATCCGGCTACTGGGCTCGGGTCCGCGTTGTGGTTTAGGGGAACTCCTGCTTCCGGAGAATGAACCGGGTTCGTCGATCATGCCCGGCAAGGTGAATCCGACGCAGTGCGAGGCGCTGACTCAGGTCTGTGCGCATGTGATGGGCAACGACGCCGCCATCGGGTTCGCGGGCAGCCAGGGACACTTCGAGCTGAACGTCTACAAACCGATGATGATTTACAATCTCCTGCAGTCGATGCAGTTGCTCGGCGACGCGTCCGTGGCATTCACGGACAACTGCGTCGCAGGCATCGAAGCGGATGAGGACAGGATTTCGACCCTGATGTGGGAGAGCCTTATGCTCGTCACAGCTCTGGCACCCGAGATCGGCTACGATAACGCGACCAAGGTCGCCAAGACCGCGCACAAGAACCGCACCACTCTCAAGGAGGAAGCCATCAAGCTCGGCTTCTGTGACGAGGCGACGTTCGACCGCGTGGTTCAGCCTAAGAAGATGATCGGACCGAGCTAGGCCGGTCCTCCGTCCGCTCCTGCCCGGCGATGCACCCGACCAATGCAGGAATGGTCATCGATGTCGCCTCGACGATCCAGAAGCCGCTGATGCCGCGCGCTGACAGGTATGCGGGCCATCCCCATGGCGTCGTCCCGAAGAACGTCATCAGCTCGGTCGGGCCGCCAACGATCGTTGCCCAAGCCGCCCATCGCACGACGAAGAACACGCATCCCATAGCGAGGCCGGTAGCAAGTGCTGCGAGCACGCTGCGGCGTGCAGACACCACGCCAGCGATGATCATCATGACTGCCCCGGCAACCCCCACCCCGATCTTGACCCCGAGATAGTCGAAACTCGCCGCCATCGTCCCATGCACCAGACCGACGACCGACGCCAAAGCCAGTGCAATCGCTGCACCACGTGCACCGTATGCTCGGTTGAGTGAGGCCATCTCCCGCCAATCCAGTATGAGCCCTTGACGCCACAGTGCCGCCGCAGGATGGATGATGCATGAACAACCGCATCGTCAACCTGAAGACCGCTAGGAAGCAGAAGGCCCGAGTCGCAAAACGGGCCGCCGGCACCTCCAATTCTGCGAAGCATGGACGCACGAAGGCGGAACGAGCAACAGCCGATCTTGAACAGACGCGGGCCGAGGCGGCGCTGGATGGCCACCGTCTGGATAACGAGCACCCGGGCGATGAGTGGTGACCGGCCGGTCAAACGCTCGCTGACACTTCAGGGCCACCGCACTTCCGTCAGCCTCGAGGCCGCGTTTTGGACAGAGTTCCGTCGTCTGGCAGCGACGCGCGACATGTCTATCAATGCTCTCGCAAGTGAGCTTGATCAAACGCGCACACCGCCAGCATCACTTGCATCCGCGATCCGCCTGTTTGTGCTGCAAGAGCTGAAATCGGGACGCTAGCGCCGCTCGATCGTCAACCAGATACCATTGTCCGAGCGAACCGTGAGCTGCGCGGTCGGCACCGGAATCCGGTTGGCGACCGGACGAATCTGATACCGCGCCGCGATCATGCCAAGCATCAGGACGCCTTCTTGCATGGCGAACCCTGCCCCGGTGCAGACGCGCGGCCCGGCCGAAAACGGCAAGAACGCATCCCGGGCGCAACGCCGTCCCTCCTCGGTCTGCCATCGGTCCGGGTCGAAATCGTGCGGGCGATCCCAGATCCGCTCATGGCGGCCAAGATGCCACGGCGATATGACGACGGGCGACCCTGGAGGTATCTGCTTGTCGCGCATCTCCTCGGGGCATGTCGTCTCGCGGATCATCATAGGGACCGGTGGATAGAGGCGCAGGGTTTCACGGAAGACATCGCGGGTGAAGCTGAGGCTCCTGAGGTCGGACAGCGTTGGGCGCGAGGCAAAAACTGGCGCAGCCTCCGCATAGAGCCGCTCCTGTACGTCCGGCGAACTGGCGATGAGGTAGAGAGCCCAGGCGAGAGCGGACGCAGAGGTCTCATGCCCCGCCAGAAAGAAGATCGCCAGCTGATCAGCCATCTCGCGCTCTCCGAACATGTCGCCGGTGACCGGATCACGCGTTGTCATGATTGCGGTGGCAAGATCGCACGGCGCGTTGCCAGCCTCGATTTCGCGGCGGCGGTGCTCGACAAACTCCCGAAGCAGGTGGCGGATCTCGCGGGCAGCGCGCCGCTTGAGCCAGCGTTTAGGACCCACCCGGGGAAACCATGCGGGAGTGCGCATGAGATCCGCGGGCGAGAGCATCGGTGCAGCTTGCTGGTATCGACGAAAGGCGCTGAAGACCCGGCGCGCCGTATCCGATGTAATGGGCTGGGAGAATAGTGTCCGGAAAATGACATCGGCAGCGGCGTGCGATGCCTCGAACTCCATTTCCACCGGCGTGCCGTCCGCCTGCGCCGACAAGCGGTTCGACATCTCTTCCGCGGCATCCAGCATCGGATTGAACGTCTCGCGCAGACGTCCACCCTCAAAGCTCGGGTCAATGATCCGTCGCTGACGCTCCCACGTCTCTCCGTTGGTCACGAAGACGCTGTCACCTAGCAGATCGCCCAAGATTGCCCGCACAACACCGGATTTCGGGAAGTCCTTTGGCCGGTCCACCAACACCCGGCGGACCAGATCCGGTTGGTTCGGCATGTAAGAATTGTACCATGGGGTGCGGGCCTCAGCGAGCCACGCCCGATAGAGCCGAGGTGACAGCGCCGCGAACAAGTTGCGCCGCGCGCGAGCCCAGATCTGCAGGAACCAGAGCCCATCGGGGCGTGACGGAGGCATCGGCGGTCGAAAGCACGGACGAGAAGGCGCATCCTTCAGACGTCCAAAGCGTGAACCATCCACCGTTCAACCAGCGTGCAGTGACGGAGAAACGGGGGCAGCCAGCATGGACGGCGAACAGTCCCGTCCAGCATAGCGCGTGGCCAGGGCGAGCGGCCCGGACGTTATCTCGAAGTAGTCGAACGCATCTGGCTTTGCGAAAGCACAGAGATATTGAAAGTGCATCCGGAGAAAGCGCCAGCGATTGCGGCGCAGGAGTGCTGGATCCATCGTGCACCGGAAGGCGGCAGACACTACCAGCGGATTCAACGCCGTCGCTGGCCGACCTCCGACACGGCAGTTTGCCGCCGGGTCAGTCAATGCGAAGCACGCCCCGTCACCGGGTGCTGTCACGTCCAGCCAAAAAACGCGCGGCTCATCGGCCAGCAGGGCGAGATCGGCCCGAAGGTCATGTGCTTCAGGCAGAAAGCTGATCATTGCGATGCTCTGGCCCAGGGTAACCAACCCAACATGTGGCCCATCCGGAACGCCGTGCCGGCGGATCATCCTCGCAAGTGCGCTCACACCCAACTGCGCGCCCGAGGAATGGCCGACCACAAGTACTTCGTCATACTGTCCGGAGGTGGCCGCATAATGGATCCGCTCGGCGAAGTGATCGAGCCGATCGCTCAACACCTCGGGATACTGCCCGTTACCGGCTGCGGTGTACCCAAGGTCGTTGACCATGAAGTAGATCATCAACTGTTCTTCGAAGATGCGCGTGCAAAGCATGGCCGCCGTCCCGGCAACGAGACCTGTGCCGGCCGCAAGCCAAACGGGCCCGCCGAGCCCGGCACCTACAATCAGCCCCGCCGAAGAGCCGATCAGGCCAGCGTAGAGCAGATAGAACATCATCAGGAAAGCTGGGACGAGACCTGCCACAAGCGGACCGGACCTAAGCCGCCACATCGACTGGATCGCGCCGGAGGTCAGATAGCACCAGAGCGTTCGGAACATCAGCGCATAGACATAGACCAGGCTGGGACGGAACGAGTGGCGGACGATGTCGTCCCAGCCCAGAAACTCGAACTCGGCTTCCGAGCGCAGGCCACTACGGTGGTGCGTGGCGCGCCAGCGGAAGGCGCCGCAGTCGGTCCTTGGAAGGCCAGAAACATCGACCGTGTATCCCGACACCGCAGCTTGCGTCGGTCCCTCTTTGCGATAGAGCTCACGATAGCGGCGTGGACCAAGCGGATCAAAACCAGAGACGTAGAAGACCTTGCGACGGGCAACGTCCTGACGCACGAAACGCGCGTGATCGAGCTTGTGTCCGCCCAGCAGTTCTGTGCCCAGCGAGATGTTCACGTCGGTGCCTACTCCCCTTGCTGTCCCCACAGCCTAAGCGGATAACGTTACTGATTTGCTCGTAACTAGAGCCGACAATCAACCAATAGTTGCGAGTGCGGGAAATGTCTCGATGAGCAGATAGGCCAAACGTTCGAAATCGCCAGAAACCATCATGACGCCGACCAGAATCAGCATGGCGCCCATGCCGCGTTCGACCGTACCGACGTGACGCCGGAACCCCCGTGCCCAAGTGAGGAACGGGCCGAGGAACATGGCCCCGATCAAAAACGGCACACCGAGCCCCAGCGCGTAGAACCCCAAGAGAACAGCCCCACCGGTTATGCTGTCACTCTGGCTCGCGAAGGTGAGGATCGTGCCGAGGATCGGGCCAAGACACGGCGTCCAGCCGAACGCAAACGCCATGCCGATCAGGAAACTTGCCCCGGCCGACCCCGCCTTCCGTGGTCCCTCGAACCGTGCCTCACGGTTCAGGATCGGGATCTTTTCCCAGCCCGTGGCCCAAAGCGCGGTGCCAGCTACCGCCAGACCGACGAGCCCCGGCCAAACAGCTTCGGCACGTTCGAGCACCGGCTGGCCCATCGCGAGCCAGAACGCGAGCAGCAAGACCAGCACCCCGCCCGTGATCGCAAGGGCTGCACGAAGCCCCCAGAAATGGATCCCGAAGATGAAGATCAGCACGCCGGAAATCATGCCCAGCCAGTGCTTGTTGTCGAGAAAGACGTTGCCCGCCGTCGCCATCCCGATGCCCAGAAGCACGAAGACCGTGCCCAGCCCAAGGACGAAGAAGACAGCGGCGAGCATGATGCGCCGTTGCGCAGCCTTGTCGATCTGATCCCCCTCGCCGGACACACGGTCGAGCGTGGTTCCCCCCAGGTACGCGAGATAGGGCGGCGCCATGGGCAAGACGCACGGGCTCGCGAAGCTGAGCAACCCGAACAGGAACGCAAAAGCAATCCCGATCAGACTGCCCGAGCGGATGGCCTCGATCCCAAGATCCTGCAGCGCTTCCATGTCGTCCCGATTTACCCTGTGCCGTGCCACATGTCGCAAACGCGTCTTAACGCCGAAACCCCTATACACGAGGACGTGAGGGCCGGGCGCTGCGGCTACTGCGCGCGCTGCTCCATCAGATAGGCGACGAGGTGCTCGATCTCGCGCGCCGTCAGCCGTGGCATGCCAAAACGGGGATCTTCCGGTTCCATCCGCTGCCCCGCGGAATAGTAACCGGGCATCGTGGTCTCGGGCGCCAACACCCGGGGCGCCACGATCCAGAGCCTGATGGCGCCTTCGTTCAACCGCGCGCCGACACCTGACAGAGAAGGCGCGGCCTCTCCAGCCGCTGCCTGCGCCCCGGGTCCGCTGGGCGAGCCGTGACAACCGGAGCACCCGGTCGCCGCCATATCGAAGTAGAGAACCCTGCCATCTTCCGCACTCCCCGGTGTGCCGGTCAAACTGTCCGGGATCTCCGAGCCATCGACGATCGTGTAAGCAACAGGCTCCGCAACGGCGGGCATGGCCAGAAAGACGGCGATCAGGGCGGCTGCAAATCGCATGGCGGCGGGGGTAGCCCCGTGTCCCCGACGATGCAAGCTTGCAGCGGATCATTCGGGCCGCTAGCTGGATGGCATGACCGAGACCCCGACCCCGGACGCCGAGATCGACACCTGCGGGCTGCTTTGCCCTCTGCCCGTCCTGAAGGCGCGCAAGCGACTGCAGGCCATGTCAGAGGGGGCCGTCCTGCTGATGCGCGCGGACGATCCGGCAGCCCGGGTGGACGTGCCCCACTTCTGTCTGGAACAGGGCCACACGCTGGTGTGTGAGGCCGATCTGGAAGGCGGGGTGCTGGAGTTCGTCATCCGAAAGGGCGGCTGAGCCGCCGACCCGTCCCTGACACTGAAATACGTCCCGGCGTCGTGAAATCGCCTCCGCAAGCCCCTATCTGAGTTCCCGGGGGTGCTGGCGGAGCGCAAACAAGCGCGGTATGGTGGCGTGCAGTTGAGTAGCAGCGGGGGGTCCATGGGACCGAAGTGGCTTGGATGGGTGGCGTTCCTGGTACTGGCCATGCTGATCGGCGTGACCTCGTGTAACGCCGGGTTCGGCGGTGCTGACGGACCGTCCACCGGCCAGGAGACGGCGCAATGAACGCCAAACGGTTCGGCGGCGCGCACAGTCCCGGTGGAGATCCGACCGGCGACAAACCCGGTCAGCCCGCTCCCAACAAGTTCCGCGGCCGCAAGGCGCGGTCGGTCGACGTGCGCTCGATCCTCATGTTTGTCCTCCCGACACCACTGCTGTTCGCCGCCTTCGGGGCGATGGGGTCCGGGAACGGCTTGCGCCTGGTCGGCTTCCTGCTGTCCTATCTCAGCCTGATGCTTGGGGCGTGGATGCTGCGCGAGGGCCAGCGGGCACAGGCCGCCTATGACGAGCGCACCATCGCCCGCCCGCCTTTCCCCCGCAAGATCACCGCCGCCGTGCTGGCCGGGATCGGCGTCTTCCTCGCCTATTGGCTCGGCAACGCACCGGACGGGCTGGGGGCAGCAATCGGCACCTACCTCCAGGCAACCATATTCGGGCTGGTCGCGGCGGGCGCCCATCTCATGGCCTTCGGGCTGGACCCGTTGCGCTCGAAGGGGGCGACCAGCGCGATCCACCAGGCCGAGGCCGAGCGGGTCGCCGAAGCGCTCGACCGGGCCGAAGAGAAGCTCAAGAACATCGAGAGCCTGGCGCACCAGCTGCGTGACCGCGACATCGACGCCCGTGTGACCAAACTGAACGCGACCGTGCGCGACATGATCTCGATCGTCGAGAAGGACCCGCGCGATCTCTCCCGCGCCCGGCGCTATCTGGGCGTCTACCTCAAGGGGGCCGAGGACGCGACGCGCAAGTACGCCGAGAACCACGCCCGCCTGAACGACCCCCAGATCCGCACGGACTACCTGGATCTGCTCACCGACCTCGAGGCCAGCTTCGGGCGGGGCCGCGAGACCCTGCTGATCGACGACCGCAATGATCTCGAAGTCGAGATCGAGGTGCTGCGCGACCGGCTGGGCCAGGAAAGGGCCTGAACATGACGGGCGCCCAGCTCTCTTACGCGCTGATCGCGCTGATCGGTGGGGCGGCCGTGCCGTTCCTCGCTTCGATCAACGCCGCCTACGGACAACAGATCGGTTCTGTCTGGCTCGCGGGCATGACACTCTGTGTCGTCGCGTTGATCTCGGTCGCCGCCGTGGGCGCAGTGGCGGGCCTGCCGCCGTTGTCGTCCGTGGCCGGGGGCAAATGGTGGCACTACACCGCCGGCTGCTTCTTTGCGGTCTACGTCGTCTCGATCACTTACGTTGCACCGAAGATCGGGCTGGCCAACGCCATTATCCTGGTCGTCGTCGCGCAGATCTTCACCGCCGTGATCATCGACCACTTCGGACTACTGGGCCAGAAGGTCACCCCAATCGACTGGAAGCGCGCGCTGGGCGTTGCGTTCCTCATCGTGGGCGTCGCGCTCGCCCGCTCCCAACCCTCCCCCCCGGGGGTATCCGGCTAGGCCACGCCACCAGACGCGGGCCCGCCGACAGACAGGAGGACTTCCCATGGACACAACGCAGGAAAAGGCCACCGCGCTCGCCGAGCAGAGCAAGGAACTGGTCGAGGTCTTGGCAGATCCGGTGGCCGACCTCGTGCCCTACGAAGGTGCCGTTCCCGAAACGAAGGCCGAGATCGACCGGCGTATCGCCGAGCTGGACATGTCCGACACGCAGACGATCATCAAGTTCGGCTCGGGCGCTCAGATGGAACTGACCGCGCTGTCGGACCAGATGCTCGACGGTGTGCGCAACAAGGACCTTGGCCCCGCGGGCGATGCGCTGCGCAACATGGTGGGCACGATCCGCGGCTTTGATACGTCCGAGCTCGATCCCGGAGCCAAGCAGTCCTGGTGGCGCAAGCTCTTCGGGATGTCGGCCCCGATCCACGATTTCGTGGCCAAGTACGAAGGCGTGCGCGGTCAGATCGATGCGATCACCGACGAATTGCTGGACCACGAAACGGTGCTCCTGAAAGACGTCAAGATGCTCGACAAGCTCTACGAGCGGACGCTGAATTTCTACAACGAGCTGGGCCTCTACATCGCCGCGGGCGAGGCGAAGCTGCACGAACTCGACACCGTCGTCATCCCCAAGGAAGAGGCGGATGTGCAGGACGAGACGAAGGACTCGATCCTCGAGGCGCAGGAGGTCCGCGATATCCGGGCCGCCCGCGACGAGCTTGAACGCCGTGTGCACGACATGAAGCTGACCCGTCAGGTCACCATGCAGTCGCTGCCATCGATCCGGCTGGTGCAGGAGAACGACAAGTCACTCATCAACAAGATCAATTCGACCATGGTCAACACGGTGCCGCTCTGGAAGAACCAGCTCTCGATCGCGCTGGCCACCTTCCGCTCACGCGAAGCGGGGCGTGTCGTCAAGGAAGCAAACGACCTCACGAACGACCTGCTGACCTCGAACGCGGACATGCTGCGCCAGTCGAACGCCGAGGTGCGCGCACAGATCGAACGTGGTGTCTTCGACATCGAAGCGGTCAAACAGGCCAACGCACAGGTGATCGCGACGATCGAGGACAGCTTGCGGATCGCGGACGAAGGCAAGGCCAAGCGCGCCGCCGCCGAGAAGGAGCTCGTGCAGATGGAGGAGGAGCTCAAGCAAACCCTCGCCGCCGCCAGCGCCCGGCCGGCAGCGCCGGCGGAAGGACCCGCGGCCTGACCCAAAGAAAGTCCCGGGCATTGACGTGCTCGGGGCTTACCCCTCACAATTGCGCAGATCTGCAACGAGTTCACGAGGGGAGTAACCATGGGTTTTGCAGAAGCCGTCAAAACCGCCATCTTCAAGCGCTATGCGGACTTCCAGGGTCGATCCAGGAGATCCGAGTTCTGGTTCTTCTTTCTGTTCAACGTGATCCTTAGCTTCGGCGGCCAACTGATTGTCGGGTTGTTTGCAGCAGCCGTTCCGCTAATAGGCGCGATTCTGGCGATCCTTCTGATGATCATCTCGCTGGGACTGATCATCCCGGGCATAGCGCTTCTGATCCGGCGGCTGCACGATCTGGACAAGTCAGGCTGGTGGATCCTGATCTTCCTGATCCCGCTCGTGAATCTGATCATGATGTTGATCTGGTTCACCCAGAAGGGAACCGAGGGCGACAACCGGTTCGGGCCCGACCCGACGGGCGACGTCGCAGCGCGCTTCGCCTGACCGGACCACCGGCGCCCGGAGCGTTCGGGCGCCGCTTTTGACAGAAGTCGAACCTTCTCATGGCCTCATGCATCGGTGACATAGGCGCTGGGGTCGTTGACGCAGTGTGTCGGGCCGGATAACGCGTCGCCATATTTCAGCATGGAGCGATTTATGGCCGACGATCTGATCCAACCGCGCCCCGCCTCGGAGCGCCCGGCCCTGGGGTTTGGCACCGTGATGAACGCGGCCTTCGCTCTGCCGTTCCGGCATTTGGGCGCCATGTCGAGCGTCATCATCGTCTACGCGCTGCTTAACGCGGCTGCGGTTTGGCTGCTGTTGGACAGGTTCGGCGACACCTCGTCGGACATGTCGCTGCCGGGTGGGCTGGACTCGCTAGAACCCTTCGGCGTTTTTGGTGAAGCAGCGGGTTACTTCGTCGCCGTATTCATCGTCGACTCTCTGATCAACGCATTTGCACTCGCCGCCTTGACGACCCACTACGTGTCCGCGGCACACAGCAGATCGCCTGCGATCGCGACAACGCTTCAGATGGGCGTTCGCCGGCTGCCGCAAGTGTTCCTGGTAGTCTTGATCTGCTCGACGCTGTTTGTCTTTGCGGTCGCTTCGATCCCGCTGATCTTGTGGTCGACATTGCCATCGGCGCTGATCCTTCTCAGCCTCGTCGTCATCGCACAGATCGTGGTCTTCTTCGCCGTTTCGGTTCCAGTGGCGGCGGTCGAGGGCCGCTTGCTCGGCGCGTTCACCCGATCGGTCTATCTGACGCGGGGGTACCGGTTCTCCCTGCTCTGGTTCCACATCGTGTTCTTTCTCTTGTTCATGGTGATCACGGCGGTGATCAGTCTTGTGGCGTTGGCGCCATTGGCACTTGTCGGGGGAGACGGCATCTCCTCGTTCACAACCATCGCCTTTGCATCCAACCTCCTCGAAGGAGTTGTCACCGGGGTGACCTATGCAATCGTCGCAGGCTTCTCATCGGCGCTGTATCTCCGCCTCCGCGAGATCAAGGAAGGTGGGACAGGCGGGCTGGAGACCGTGTTCGAGTAGACGGACCCCAGGATCATACCGGATCGGGACGCGTACGAACCGGTCGGACGTCTGACTATCTGCCAGGGCAGCTCAAGAGGTTTCCCAACGGAGCCGCGGCTTGCCACACTCGCCCGTCGGCAGGGATGATTCGGATGCAGCGATGGCGAAGACATGGGCGTTGGCCGTCGCGGGGGTGGCCGCGCTGATGGGTTGCGCCGATGGCGACCGGTCCGGGGTCTACCGCGATCTCGCCGCGGATCTCGAGGCACGCGGCCATCTTCGGACAGACGCAGCACCTGCCGATGCCCCCTTCACCGCCGAGGACCTGACCCGGGCTTTCGAACGGGTGGCGTTTTC
Source organism: Pseudomonadota bacterium (assembly GCA_039033215.1). GTDB lineage: Bacteria > Pseudomonadota > Alphaproteobacteria > Rhodobacterales > Rhodobacteraceae > Thermohalobaculum. The sequence goes on from JBCCDA010000005.1 coordinate 13,102, forward strand.
CTACGAGTTCACGTTCCGTGACGGGCGCAAGGTCGAGGGGCCGATCGCCCGGCCCCTGAAACGCTGGCAGGGAACAGTCGGCTACCGGTTGATCGGCGACGGCGTGAGGGAGGCGGACCGCCTGGAGATCGCGGCGCTCTTTGACCGGCTCGCGACGCTGACGGGACTCACTTTCCGCGTCGTCACCGCCCGGGAGCACATGCTGATCTCCATCGCAACGCCCGAAGGCCGGCGCGAGATAAGCCAGGGCTTCGCGGACGCCGGGCAGGACGTGTACCGAGTGCACTATGACACTTGGCGACGCTCGCCGGGCTGGACATGCGGCGCGGTCACATCGGTGTCGACCGCCGACCCCAACCGTCTGATGCATGCCCACATCTTCCTGGGCGCGGAGGCCAAAGGCATCATCCGCAGTGGATGTCTGCACGAAGAGATCGTGCAAGCGCTCGGCCTCACCGATGACGACCCCGACGCGCGGCCGTCGATCTTCAATGACGATCAGGAGTTCGCGCTTCTGACCATGCACGACGAGCTGTTGCTGCGCGTGCTCTATGACCCCCGCCTGCAGCCCGGGATGAGCGCGGCGGAAGCGGTGCCGATTGCGCGGCGCCTCTTTGCCGAATTGACAGCAGCCAACGCAATCCCCTTGTACCCAGTGACACAATAGGCCGCGGATCGCCCGCCAAGGCTTCCCCAGCGCCGCATACGCACTAGACTGACAACAGTTGTTCATGGACCGGATCCCGCCCCGATGCCCTTCAGCCCCGTGATCCGCGCACCTGCCCTTCTCACGGCGCTAGCGTTGCTCGGCGGTTGCGCCCTCGGCACGGCGGATCCGGCAGCCGGGACCGGCGGCCAAGGTCTTTTCCGGACAGACCGCACACCGGCCGATGCGCCGTACACGAGCGCGGACCTCGTTCGAAACTTCAGCCGTATCGCCTTCGGGGTGGAGCCTGCGATCAACAAGGGCAGCACGCAGTCGGATTTCCTGCGCCGCTGGCAAAGCCCCGTGCGCTGGCGCTTGCATGCCCGGGATCCCGCCGAACTTGCTGCAGACGAGGATCTGAGTGCGACGGCGACCCGCATCGCGGCCGCGACCGGTCACGACATCGCCCCCGCCGCCCCGGGCACAGCGGCAAATCTGGATATCTGGTTGCTGGCGCAGGGCGACTTTCCCGCCGCCCTGGACTGGGCCCGGTTGAGCCGCCCCGGGCGCAACAGAGCCAGCCTGATCCGGGACTTTCGGGTGAGCGGCCTTCCCTGCTTCAGCCAGTTCAGCTATCGGGTACGCCCGGGCGTTGACCTTCCGCGCGGGACAATCACCTATGCGCTGGTGCTCGTTCGCAAGGGCATGGATCGTCTCTACCGCCAGTCCTGCTTCGAGGAGGAACTGGCCCAGGTCATCGGACTCACCAACGACGATAACCGGGTGCGCCCGTCGATCTTCAACGACGACGAGGAGTTCGTTCTTCTGACCTCCCACGACGAGGCCCTGCTCAGTCTGCTCTACCACCCAAGCCTTCGCCCCGGCATGGCACCGGACGAGGCGCTGCCCATCATCGAGGCGCTGCTCGCTGGCAAGGACACCTGGCCATGAGGGCGTTGATGCTGGTCGCTCTGCTCGCGCTCGCGGGGTGTGCGCCGACCATGACCGGTGAGGACTGGCGCGCCTGGGAGCGCCAGACGATCAGCAACGGCAACCTGCGTACGGACCGCGATCCCGTCGATGCGCCCTACACCAATCGCGACCTGCTGCGCCATTTCGATCTGATCGCCTTCGGGGTCGAACCCGATATCAACGATGGGCGCACCCGGCTTGACCGCGTCGAGCGATGGGAAGAACCCATTCGCTGGTGGCTCTTCGCCAATGGCGCGGAGCAGGGCGCTGCCCGCCGCGAAGTGAACGAGACCTTCGCCCGCATAGCGACGGCGACCGGCCTCGACATTGCCGAGGCGTCTTCGGCGGACATCTCCAACATCGATATCTGGTTCCTTGGCCCCGACGACTATGACCCTGCCAAGTCCTGGGCACGCCAGGTGCTCGGCGCCGAGGAGGAAGACCTGATCGAGAGCTTCCGGACGTTTGGCAACATCCCCTGCATGGGCCGAATCCTGACCCGTTCGGTGCCCGGCGAGGGCGGACCCGCGGGCGCCCACCTCTATGCCCTGATCCTGATCCGCACGGGGTTCAGCGACCTCTTTCGTCTGAGCTGCATCGAGGAAGAACTGGTGCAGGCCACCGGGCTCGGCAATGACGACGACAGCGTTCGCCCCTCTATCTTCAACGATGACGAGGAGTTCGCGCTGCTGACCCGGCACGACGAATGGCTGCTCCGGCTGCTTTACCATCCGCGCCTGCAGGCGGGCATGCCCTACGAGCGGGCAATCCTGGTCGCCCAAGAGGCGCTGGAGGAGATGAGGCCCGGGCAATGAGGGCTCTTGGCGTAGCGGGTATGCTTCTTCTCGCGGGCTGCGCCAGCAATCCCGGGTTTCCCGATAGTGATTATTGGCGCGTGCAGGCAGCGTTGTTGCAGGACAACGGACTGCTCCGCTCCGAACGTGCGCCGGCCGATGCGCCCTTCAACAACGCGGATATCGCCGAGGCCTTCCGCCGGATCATGTTCTACGACGAATACGCGCTGGAAGACGGGCGCTTCGTAGAGCGCCAGGTGCCCAGGCTGTTGGAGAAGTTCGAGGGCCCGGTGACGGTCAGCCTGCAGGGCAACGCAATCCGCCCGACGGACCGGCGCCAGTTGGGGACTATGCTCGCACGGTTGCGCCGTGCCACCGGCCTGCAGATCACAGAGACGCCCGAGCTTGACGAGGCCAGCGTCATCGTGAGCATGCTGGATGCCGTTGGGCGGCGCGGCCTTGCTGACGCGTTGTCGACGAAACCCACCTGGCAAGGCGTCGCCGATGAGTTGCGCGGGGACTTGGGTGGTGCGGTCTGCGTGGCCTACTCGCTGACGAACGATACCGACGCAGGCGGCCTGCGCTATCTGATCGTCATTCCGGACGAGCTGCGCGGACTGATGCGGCAGAGCTGTATCGAAGAGGAGATCGGCCAGGCCTTCGGTCCATCGGCCGATTGGGATGGCGCTCGCCCCTCGGTCTTCAACGACGACGAGGAGTTCGCGCTGCTGACCGAGCATGACGAGTGGTTGCTGCGGATCCTCTACGACGCCCGCCTGCGCCCGGGGATGACAGAAGCCGAGGGGATGCCGATTGCCCGGCGCATCCTCGCCGAGCTGCGCCCGGACGGTGCCGGCCCCGTCAAGCGACTCAGCGATCGGAGACGTGAAACCGACGACACAATGCAGTAGGGTACTCGCAACGACCCCGAGAGGTCGCGCGAAGACAACGGAGTAAAGTACATGATCTGGGACATGATCCGCGGTGAGTTGATCGATGTCATCGACTGGACCGATGACAGCCGCGATACGCTGGTCTGGCGCTTCCAGCGCCGCGACAACGCCATCAAGTACGGTGCGAAACTGACGGTCCGCGAGGGCCAGGCAGCAGTGTTCGTCCATGAAGGCCAGCTGGCGGACGTGTTCCAGCCCGGGCTCTACCAGCTCGAGACGAACAACATGCCGATCATGACGACGCTCCAGCACTGGGACCACGGGTTCTCCAGCCCCTTTAAGTCCGAGATCTACTTCGTCTCGACCAGGCGGTTCCAGGATCTCAAATGGGGCACCAAGAACCCGATCATGATGCGCGACCCCGAGTTCGGGCCCGTGCGCATGCGGGCCTTCGGGACCTACACGATCAAGGTCAAGGATCCAGGGCTGTTCCTGCAGGAGGTTGTGGGCACCGATGGCGAGTTCACGATCGACGAGGTGCAGTTTCAGCTGCGCAATGTGATCGTCTCGCGGTTCTCAAACGCGCTGGCGTCCTCGGGCATCCCGGTGCTGGACCTTGCGGCCAACACCGACCAGATGGCCGAGTATCTCAAGAACCGCGTGGCGCCCGAAATTGCGCAGTACGGGATCGAGATCCCCACCCTGTTCGTCGAGAATGTCTCACTGCCCGAGGAGGTCGAGAAGGCAATGGACCGGCGCACCTCCATGGGCGTGATCGGCGATCTGGGAAAGTACGCGCAGTTCCAGGCTGCAGAATCCATGCGTGCCGCGGCCGAGAACCCCGGCCAGGGCGGCGCGATGGGCGCAGGCCTCGGCGCCGGCATGGGGTTTGGGATGATGGCGAACATGGCGCAGGCGAGCCCCTGGGGTCAGCCCCAGGCGGCGCCCGCAGCGCCGCCCCCACCGCCAGCCGAGACCGTCTATCATGTGGCTGAGGCGGGACAGACCAAGGGGCCGTTCAGCCTTGCCGATCTTGGCCGGATGGTGACCGATGGCTCGCTGACCCGTGAGACGCTGGTGTGGGCACCGGGCTTCGAGGGCTGGACTGGCGCGGGCGAGGTCGACGCCCTGGCACGCCTCTTCACGGTGGCCCCGCCGCCCCCGCCGCCGCCAACACCGGGTTGATCGGCCTTCGGCACGCAGGGTTCTGCGTGTCTTAGCCGTTCACGACTTCTCCATCCTGTCTTCGTAGGTTCCCGCCTCAGTCTAGTTGATCGGGAGCGTTTGCATGGACCAGGTCCAGACAGGCATTCAGGTGCTGGAATCGACGGCGTTGAGTCTCTCGCTCGTCGACAAGGTTTGGCTTGGCATGTCGATCGCCCTGATCGGGTTGATGCAATTGGGGTTCCTGATGGTTGAGAGCGGGGCGACCCGTCCTGGCGCAGCCGTCAACATCGCCGCCAAGAACCTGCTCGATCTTGCGATCGCTCTGACCGCTTTCTGGTGCGTGGGGTCAATCCTGATGTTCGGCCCATCGTTTGCGGGAACCTTTGGGTTTGGCGTGTTCCTGCCAGAGGTACCGCAACCGGACAGCGATGCGCTCCTCGCCCTGATCTTTCAAACCATGTTCTGCGCCACGGCAATCACGATCATCTCGGGCGCGGTCGCCGAACGCTGTCACCTCGGCATGTATTTGGCCATCTCTACGGTCATGGCGCTGTTGATCTACCCGGTGTTCGGCCACATGACCTGGGGCAACGTGTTCCTGGGGGACAACCTGCCCCTCCTGGCCGAGTGGGGCTTCATGGACTTCGCGGGCTCGACGGTCGTGCACGCGACCGGCGCATGGGTGGCGCTTGCGGTCGTGTTGGCCCTCGGCCCCCGGCACGACAGGTTCGACGAAGCCGGGGTACCGCGACACATGGAACTGTCCAATCCCGTTCTCAGCGCCGCAGGTGGTGTGTGCATGCTGATCGGCTGGGTCGGGTTCAACGGTGGCTCGCTGATGGCGGTCGATGAGACCCTCGGCGATGTGCTCTCCAACACGTTCCTCGCCGCCGGCGCCGGTCTCATCGCCGGGGTTGCGTACTCCTTTGTCCGTGACGGTGCGCGGCTCCCGGTGTCGCGGATCGTGAACGGCATGCTGGGCGGGCTGGTGGCGGTCACCGCCGGATGCAACCTGTTTGATTCCTCCGCTTCAATCGCTGTCGGGATGCTCGGCGGCCTGGTTGCCCACGTCTCGAACGACATCCTGCTGCACAAGTTCCGCGTGGACGATGTCGTCGGTGCAATAGGGGTGCACGGCTTTGCAGGCGTCGCTGGGACACTGGTCCTGCCGCTCCTGGTGCCTGCATCGGCGCTCGCAACGGGTAGCCTTGGTTCACAGTTGGCTGTGCAGGCGACGGGCGTTCTGCTGAATCTGGCGTGGGCGTTTACACTTGCCTTCGCCGCTGTCTGGTTGTTGCGCCAGTTCCTTCCCGCGCGCATCTCGATCGAGGATGAACGCATCGGAATTGACCGTGTGCGCCACGGTGTTCGCCCGGCACCCTCGGCCCTAAGCAGGGTCCTGGACGAGATGATCAATGCCGAGACCACGGACCCAGACGATGTCCGCTCCGTGCCGCACGCATCGAACGAGATCGACCAGCTCAAGGCCTTGATGCTTAGTGTGCGCACAGAAGCGCTGAACGACGCCCGTGCCCGCGTCCAGGCACTACGCCGCCAAAACTAACCCGGGGGTCAGACCTTGGCGTTGATCTCGATGACGTTCATCGCCGGGTCCATCGTGTAGATCTGGTGCATGCCCGGCATCGCGTAGACGCCCGCGTCGTCATACGGCCAGCCCCCGGCATCCATCCGCGACATGACGGCCGCCAGATCTGACACCATCAACGCCGGGTGCCCGCCGATCGAGGGGTTTACGGTGAAACCATTGCGCGTGCCGAAGAGCGGGTCAGGTCTGATCAGATGCAGGCCCCGGTTCCCCTCGCCCAGCGGGAAGATCGTGAGGTCCTCAGGATCGATGGAGAAATCGCCCTCGGTCCCGCCCCTGTCCCAGGTTCCCTCCGCCATCCCGGCGATCTCGCTGAAGAAAGCAGCGGACTCGCGCACATCCAGCGCTGCCAGGTTCACATGGTGGATGCCCCAATCCCAGGATGCCTCCCAGGGCTGCACGCCCGCCGGGATCACCTCATCCACCACCTGATTGAACTCGACGACATTCCACGAGGGATCATAGACATAGATCTGGTGGACACCCCGCATGGCATAGACCCCGGCATCCGAGTAGGGGATCGACGCACGGTCCAGCGCGCTGGCCACCCTGTTCAGATCCTCCACCTGGATCGCGACATGCCCGCCAAGCGTCGGATTGTGCAGGAACCCATTGTCCTTCGGGAAGGTCGCAATCGGCTTGACCGCATGGATGCCACGGTTGTCCGTGCCGTAATAGGCAATGGTATCGCGTGCGTGGTGGACCTCGCCCATCGTGGCAGCGTCAGGGTAAGTCCACTGCCCCTCGTTGAGGCCCAGCAGATCCCCCAGGAAATGTCGCGTCTTCCCGACATCGGGCGAACAGATGTTGACGTGGTGAATGGCCCAGCGCATCGCAGACTCCCTGTTTTGCTCAGAGACTAGGAACCAAGCACGTGGCCCACAAGCATACAGTCACCGACTCGGTCGAAGCGCCTGGCGGACAGGTCTGCGTCGACATCTTCCGCCGTCCCGATGGCACATGGGGGTTCGAGGAATACCGCCGCGATCCCGAAGACCCGCACGGCTGGCGCCAGATCGGCTACCACGACCACCAGGTGTTTGCAGACGAGGCCGCGGCGCGCGCCAGTGCGGCCGCCTCATTGGGCTGGTTCAGCTAAGCACGCCTGATCCGCGGCCCCACGACGATCGCGTCGCAACCAAAGGGACAAGAGGCCAGGCCCCTGCCCCGGCAAACACCGCGCTTCACCCGGCACTGCCCATGTGTTCAGCGCCCGTCGCGGTGCGCTACCACCAGCGCGCAGGCTTCGCGTCGAACCCCGCCCTGTCCTCAAGAGCCTTCGCAGCGGCCAAGAGATCGGCCTCACCCCAGGGCTGACCGATGAGTTGCAGCCCCAACGGCAGCCCGTTCGCGCTCAACCCGATCGGTACCGAAATCCCCGGCAGCCCGGCCAGGTTGACGGTGACCGTATAGACATCCTGCAGATACATCGACAGCGGGTCCGACACCTCGCCCAGCCCAAAGCCCGGCTCGGGCGTTGTCGGCGTCAGGATCGCATCGCATGCCGCCCAGGCGTCCTCGAAGTCCTTCAGGATCAGGCGCCGCACCTTCTGGGCCCGCAGATAGTAGGCATCATAGTATCCGGCCGAAAGCACATAGGTCCCGATCAGCACCCGCCGCTTGACCTCCGGGCCAAACCCTTCGGCGCGGGATTTCTCGTACATGTCGACGATACCGTCGCCCTGGCCCAGCGTGGCCCGGTGCCCGTAGCGCACACCGTCGTACCGCGCGAGGTTCGAGGACGCCTCGGCCGGCGCGATGATGTAGTAGGCCGGCAGCGCGTACTTCGTGTGGGGCAGGCTGATGTCCACGATCTCGGCACCCGCGTCGCGCAGCATGGCGATGCCGTCCTGCCAGAAACGCTCGGTCTCTTCGGGGCAGCCCTCACGATATTCCTTTGGAATGCCGATGCGTTTTCCCGCAACGCCCTGATCCAGCGCAGCCTCGAAGTCGGGAAGCGGCAGGTCGGCGGACGTCGAATCCTTCGGGTCGTGCCCCGCCATACCCCCCAGCAGGATTGCCGCATCCTGCACGGTCTTGGTCATTGGTCCCGCCTGATCCAGCGAGGAGGCAAACGCCACGATCCCCCAGCGCGAGCAGCGCCCGTAGGTCGGCTTCAGACCCACGGTGCCGGTCAGCGCGGCGGGCTGGCGAATCGACCCGCCGGTATCGGTGCCGAGCGCTGCCAGCGCCAGATCGGCCGCCACCGCGGCGGAGGACCCGCCCGAGGACCCGCCCGGCGTGATCTCTGCCGTGTCATTGCCGCGCCGCCAGGGGCTGACCGCGGGGCCATAGCACGACGTCTCGGTCGACGAGCCCATCGCGAACTCGTCCATCGACGTCTTGCAGGCCATGACCGCGCCCTTCGCCCACAGGTTGGCCGTCACCGTCGATTCGTAGCGCGGCACGAACCCACCCAGGATGTTCGACGCCGCCTGGCTCGCCACCCCTTCCGTGCAGAAGAGGTCCTTGACCGCGATCGGAATGCCGAGGAGGTCATGTTCCTCCCCTGCCGCCCGGCGCCGGTCGGCGTCCGCCGCCATCTCGCGCGCTTTGTCCGCCACCTCGTGGCAGGTCGCATTCAGTGCACCCGCCGCCGCGACGGCCTCCAGGCAGGCCTCGGTCAGATCGGCCGAGGTGATGTCACCCGCCCGCAGCCGGTCGCGCGCCTCGGCAATCGTCAACGTGTTCAGCTTGGACATGGCGGCCCCGTGTGGTGGCAGACCGCTGATGCGGCCAACCGGGGCGGTGTAGCGTCAAGGCGGGCGTGGTTTCAAGCGCCGTTGGCCGCGTGTGCCACGCCTAGGGCAATCCTCTCGGGCCCCACGTCACGCATTGCCGCATGTACGCCTCGGGATGTCTTTGGGGATCCCGCATTTTCTGAGGAAATCGCGGCGCCTCGCACCAACCGTCCTCACGCCGTCATGTCGCGGTCCGTCCTACTCGACGACCTTGGGCACCGCAAAGAACCCCTCGCGCGTATCCGGCGCGTTCGCCAGCACATCGTCCTGGCAGTCCCCGTCCGTCACCGCGTCCTCGCGCATCTTCAGCGCCATCGGCGTGACCGAGGTCATGGGCTCCACGCCATCGACATCCACCTCGCCCAGCTGCTCGACCCAATCCAGGATCGAGTTCAGCTCGGACGCCAGCGGCGCAACCTCATGGTCCTCCACGGCAATGCGGGCAAGCCGGGCGACCCGGCGGACGGTGTCTTCATCAACGGACATGCAAGATTTCCTCTGGCAGTTCGCCACCGGGCTAGCGCCAACCCGCGCGGGATGCAATGCCCCTACGTCCTGGTGCAGCCCCCGGACCTCAGGCCCAGGCCACTGCCGTCCCGACCACGATCAGCACCGCGCCCACCACCTCCTTGGGGCTGAAGCTCTCGCCGAACAGCCACCATGAGGCGACCGCGATCATGATGCACTCCGCCCCCAGGATACCGACATAGATCAGGCCCAGTCGTTCGGTCCGCAGCGCCTCGATCTCCAGGCCCACGCCGACGATGACGGCGGCGACCGTGACCGCGACGATCAATGGGGTCACCCCCTGCCCCCAGAACTTCATGGCGACCATCGCGATCGAGTAGCACCCGGCCGAGGCCAGGATGAACAAGGGCATCGAGAGCGTCATGGCAATCTCCTCCGCAGATCGGCTGATGATAGGGCAGAACCACGGCGCGGACTGTGAGGCCTGTTACACCCGGCCCCGCGTCTGCCCACTGGCCGTCTGGGATCTCTCTCGATCTACACCGCATATTCAATTTGATAGAAGTTTGAGAGAAATCCTCATCGCCCGGATATCTCCCGCGGGGAGAGATCTACATCTGCCAGGCTATCGCAAGCAGATCTCTCGCGGGCGCGCTTGGACGGGGATCAGGACGGCTTGTTGGGCTCGAGGTTCCACGAGGTGTCGTAGATGACCTTGGCCTTCGCCTCATCGGCGACGTTGGCATCCAGTTCAGGCATCGCCTGGAAATCGAAGCTGGTCCCGTGGAAGTTCCGGAAATGCGGCCCGCCCGAGATCTCGTCGAGGCTCTCGTCGCTGATGGCATTCGGGGTCGTCTGCGCTTGCTTGGTCATGATCTGTCTCCTCCATCTGATCTGATGAGCATAGACTAGCTGGCCCGCCAACCGGCGACTGTACCAGATGCTACATGTCAGAAAGAACTTTTGGAAAACCGGTTGCGACCTTCTGCGAGCGCAGCGAGCGCGCCCGACCCTCCCCCCGGGAGGGCGCATGGCCATGCCGCACGCATCTTACACGGTGCGGATGCTTTGAAGTCCGCACTCAGACCCGGCATCTCACAGCGCCCACCCAGGGTCGGGCGCTTTAACTGGGACAACGAACTACGCTCGGAATTGACGACCACCTCCTTCGTCATCAAGCTGTAGCAATGGAAAATGTGCCGGACCTTGCTGATGTTCGAACTTCACATCAAGAGTGCCTAGACCTTCTGGGTCGGATTAAGTTTAATCAACGATATCTGGGGCACGTACTTCCGATAACCTACTTCGCGTCGATGCTTGAGCTGACAGACTCGGCAATTATTTTGCTGGAAAGAGATAAACTCTTCGACATCTATCCGATTATGAGGGTTATTCAGGAACTTTCCGTGGATTTGCAGAACTTAGCGAACGATGAAGGTTACTTTCGATGCTTACTTCTAGATCATGAACAGAACTGGAAGAAGCTGCTCCAGCAAGCCCAAAGCGGCAATCCATATCTCTCGTCACTCAGAGAGGCTTATGAGTTGAATGATCTAATCGCAGCTAGAAGTTCCGAAATTAGAAAGATCAGGGGGGAAGGAGGTAGCTTTCTTACGGTCGAAGAAAAGTTTAGGCGCGCCGGCAGAATCGCAGAGTACAAGTCTGTCTACAGATACCAGTCGATGTACGCGCACACCTCTCTTCAATCATCAATAAGCCGCCATATGGTTGAGATTGGCAGTGAGATTGAATTCTCAATGTATAAAGCCCCAGAAATCAGTTCCAAAGATACAATAAGAGGCAGCCTGGATGAATTCATGAAGCTATCAAAGGCTGCAATCGAAGAAATATTTGAAGTTAAGATCACCCATCCATCTTAAGCGCTGAAATAAACGCCTCCTGAGGGATATCGACTTTCCCGAACTGGCGCATGCGCTTCTTACCCGCTTTCTGCTTGTCTAACAGTTTGCGCTTACGAGTGGCGTCACCGCCATAGCACTTGGCGGTCACGTCCTTGCGCAGCGCACTGATGGTCTCGCGGGCAATCACCCGCCCCCCAATCGCCGCCTGGATCGGGATCTTGAACAGGTGCTGCGGAATCAGGCCCTTCAGCTTCTCGCACATCACCCGGCCCCGGGCCTCGGCCTTGTCACGGTGGACAATGACGCTGAGCGCATCCACGGGCTCTTCATTCACCAGGATCTGCATCTTCACCAGTGCGTCGGCATCGTAGCCGTCCATCTGGTAGTCGAAGCTGGCGTATCCCTTGGTCACGCTTTTCAGGTGATCGTAAAAATCGAAGACCACCTCGTTCAGCGGCAGTCTATAGACCACCATGGCCCGGGTACCAGCGTAGGTCAGATCAAGCTGAATACCCCGCCGATCATGGCATAGCTTCAACACGTCCCCGAGATATTCATCGGGCACAAGTATCGTTGCCTTGATCCACGGCTCCTCGATGCGATCGATCTTCATCACATCCGGCATGTCGGCCGGATTGTGCATCTCGACCATCTCACCGTCTTTCATGTAGAGGTGGTATACGACCGACGGGGCCGTTGTGATTAGGTCAATATCGTATTCGCGTTCGAGCCGGTCCCTGATTACTTCGAGGTGTAGAAGTCCCAGGAACCCACACCGAAGCCCGAACCCCAGCGCGGCGGACGATTCCACTTCGTGGCTGAACGATGCATCGTTGAGCGCCAGCTTCTCCACGGCATCGCGCAGATCTTCGAACTCGGCATTGTCGATAGGGAAAAGCCCACAGAAAACAACGGGTTGGGCGGGCTGGAAGCCTGGTAGCGGCGTGTCCGTCCCCTTCTTCTCGTGCGTGATCGTGTCGCCGACCCTTGTGTCACGCACCTGCTTGATCGAGGCCGTCAGAAAGCCCAGCTCCCCTGGGCCCAGCACATCCGTCTGCAGCATCGAGGGCGTGAAAATGCCAACCCGGTCAACGGGATAGATGGCGCCCGTCTGCATCATCTTGATGCGGTCGCCCTTCTTGAGCACGCCGTCGATGATGCGCACCAGGACCACGACGCCCAGGTAGGCATCGTACCAGCTGTCGACCAGCATCGCCTTCAGGGGCGCATCGCGCTCCCCTTCGGGCGGGGGCAGGCGGGTGACGATCGCCTCGAGCACATCCTCAATTCCCAGCCCCGTCTTGGCGGATATCAGCACCGCGTCGGAGGCGTCGATGCCGATGACGTCCTCGATCTGCTCGGCCACGCGCTCGGGCTCGGCCGCGGGTAGGTCTATCTTGTTGAGAACAGGGACAATCTCGTGGTCCGCGTCGATGGCCTGGTAGACGTTGGCGAGCGTCTGCGCCTCGACCCCCTGGCTCGCGTCCACCACCAGCAATGATCCCTCAACCGCCCGCATGGACCGCGACACCTCATAGGCGAAGTCCACGTGGCCGGGCGTATCGATCAGGTTCAGCGTATACTCTTGTCCGTCCTTCGCCCGGTACTGGATCCGGACCGTCTGCGCCTTGATGGTGATCCCGCGCTCCCGCTCGATATCCATCGAGTCGAGCAACTGCTCCTTCATGTCCCGGTCTGCCACGGTGCCAGTTGACTGAATCAGTCGATCGGCAAGCGTGGATTTCCCATGATCGATGTGGGCCACGATCGAAAAATTGCGGATATGGCTGAGCTTTGTCATGGCGGGGATATGCGGGGGTTGCCTCGGCCCGTCAAGCGACGTGAGCGCGCAGACTGTAGCTATCGCTACAGCCCGAATCGAGAAACTGGCGCAGGATTTAGTTCGTGTTTCAGGGATGGAGGTTCACGATGAAAGACAAGACTAAGGAAAGCGCCGTGGCGCTGGGTGACGAGCAGCTCGACGAGGCTCAGGGTGGCGGCATGACGTGGCACGGCGGCTCGGCCATGATGGAGGCCCATCAGGAAATGCGGGTCGCTCGCGATGCCGACCTGCAGAAGCTTGCGAATGAACAGAAATCGCTTCTCGAGAAGAAGAAGAGCCTGCGCGCAGTTTCGAGATCGCTTCGGGACATGATGTAAGTTCGCGGCCCGCACCCGGCGCACGGGTGCGGGCACGAGTGTCCCGTCGATTGGCCGACGACGGGCAAAATGCCTGGGCAACCGTCCGCGGCCCCTGCACCACCAAGCCCTGTGTATCTTGCCGGCAACGCTGCCCGAAACGCTAACAAAACGTTGACATCCGGCCCAGCCCCCTCACACTTACGGGCAAAGAACACGCTGACACGGGCCGGCATCATGGTAGCTTCTCTCAACGGGATTATTTTCTCCCAGATCTATCCTGACAATTCCGGGGGACCGGAGTTCGATACCGATGGTGACGGGACTGCGACGCAGGAAGATGAGTTCGTAGCGATCCTGAACAATTCGGCGACCGCAGTCGACATATCCGGCTGGCAGATCTGGTCGGATAGCACTGGCTCTGGAGCGCCTGACTCGCCACAAGACGGCCTCTACCACACCTTCCCTGCCGACACGATCCTGCAACCTGGTCAGGAACTGTTTGTGATCAACGAGATCACGGACACCCTGGGAAGCTGGGCTCAAGAGGCCTCTGAAGGCGGAGTGGAGTCAGGCAGCGGATCTCCAAACACCAACTTCCTGACTGAGGGGAACGGGGGGGGCGCGCCAGAGTCAATTGTGCTCGTGGATCCAGTATCCGGCGAGTTCATCGTCTTCAACATGTCCCCGAACGATTCGAACGTGCCGAACCAGCAAGGGTTTCCCGGCACGGTTTCAGTCGGTGAAGTGGATGGGAACTCGGTCCAGGAGGACCCGACCGCAGGAGAATCCTATCAGTTTGACGCATCGACGGGTAACTATGAGTACGAGGACGTCGTTGTTCCCTGCTTTGTCGACGGAACGATGATCGCCGTGCCCGACGGAGAAGTGCCGGTCGAGGATCTCGCGGTCGGCGACCTGGTCGAGACGCTCGATCATGGCCCGCAACCCATCCGCATGATCCTGCACCGCGAACTGCACTTCGGTGGGCGCGTCGACGCCAAGCACAAACCTGTGGAGTTCAAGCCCGGCAGCCTGGGCCCGAACCTACCGGTGCGGACCTTGCGGGTCTCGCCCCAGCACAGAATGCTGATCGTCCGTGACGATGGGCAGGAGTGGCTGGCCCCCGCCAGGGGGCTGACCGATCTGCCCGGCGTGCGTGTGATGATCAGCCGCCGACGCGTGACGTATATCCAGCTGGTCTTTGATCAGCACGAGGTCGTGCGCTCGGACGGTGCATGGACCGAGAGCTTCTACCCTGGTGCCTATGTCACCAACGCTTGCGATGCGGCGACCAAGCGGGAACTGCAAAGCGTGTTCCCTGGCATTGAGGCCAACGAGCGACCTTCGCCCGCGCGACCACTTGCGCGCGTCAGGCAGGCAAGAGAGATGGTCCGCCAAGCCTGACAGTCTGGGTCCGCCGTCGCAGAACAATGGCTGATCAACGCTTCCTGTTCGGATTGAACTGATCACCACCGGGGATGAACTGGTCACCACCAGGGATGAACTGATCGCCGCCTGGGATGAACTGGTCGCCGCCGGGGATACTCACATCCGTTGGCGCCTGAAAACCCAGCCCGCCGCCGTTGGCGATGACGAACTGATCTCCGCCCGGGATGCCAGTTACGGTGTTACCCAAGTCACGCAGACTGAACCCGCCCTGGGCCTCGTCGAGATCGGTGTCTTGAACCGGCTTTGCCTTGTCTTGATCGCTCATTTTCCCTCGTCTCCATTCGTCAACTTTCTGCCCCGGCGGGCAAGCGCCGCCTCGGCATCGTCATCTGCCCATTCGACATCATAGACCGATCCATCCAGCACACGGGCCGCGCGGGGCGCCCCGGGCTTGATGAGACCATCCTCCTCGGCGTCGGCAAGCAGCTCTCGCGCCTCGGCAAGGATGTGATGGTCCGGTCTCAGTCGCTTGGGGTTCGGCATTAATCAGCCGCCGTATGGGTTCCCGATCCTGCCCGGACGCGTGCGCAGGAATGCCTCTCCGCCATAGATCGTCTCGGCCTTCATGGAAGAAACGATGTCCTTGGTTGCCGCGGTAGCCGTGATCGTCTCGGCGTCGACTCCGACGTTGACCATGCTGGTCTTGCTGAAATTGGTGTTGAGAAAACCCCATCCCCCGTTCGCATCGTCAAGCGCCTCGTCGCCGATGATCTGAGGCTCCTGATCCTCGGTTGCCACAATATCCTCTTCGGGCTTGTCGTTCTTGGGATCGCTCATTGGTTCGTCTCCTGGTTACTGTGTGCGGCCTAACCGCCTTGCATCATTAATCTGTCACTTCTGTGCCCATCTCTCTGTAGCATACGGTACACATTGATCGATTTTTGAAAAGGGGTCGGGAATGAAGCGGATCGTCGTGCTGACCGGGGCCGGGATATCCGCGGAGTCCGGGCTTGGCACGTTTCGCGACAAGGACGGGCTTTGGACACGGGTCGACCTGTCCGAAGTCGCCACGCCTGAGGGTTATCAAGCAGATCCTGACAAGGTGCTGGCCTTCTACAATGCGCGGCGGGCGGGTTGCGTCGAGGCTACGCACAATGCCGCCCACGAAGCGTTGGCGCGCCTCCAGAGAGAGTGGCCCGGGCAAGTCATGCTGGTGACCCAGAACATCGACGATCTCCACGAACGCGGGGGCTCAAAAGACGTTTTGCACATGCACGGCCAGATCCTGCGCGCGCTCTGCGCTGCCTGTGGCTACCGCTGGCGCTGGCAGGGGGACATGAGCCGCCGTGACCTCTGCCCCGGGTGCAGCAGCGTCGGCACCGTCCGCCCGGATATTGTGTGGTTTGGTGAGATGCCCTACCGGATGGAAGAGATCTACACCGCGCTTGCCGAATGCGATCTGTTCGTCGCGATCGGCACGTCCGGGGCGGTCTACCCGGCGGCTGGCTTCGTCGGAGAGGCCCGGGCGTCGGGGGCAGAGTGTCTCGAGATCAATCTCGCCGCCAGTGATACCGCGGGCATGTTCCACCGTCAGATCCTTGGTCCTGCGACTGAAACCGTGCCCGCCTGGGTCGATGAGGTACTGGCCGGGTGACCCCGGCCAGCCCGTTGGTCCTTAGACGACCCGGCCGATAGCTCGGTCGAGCGAATACTGCCCACCACCGCGCGCCACGAAGTAGAACGCAATCACCGCCCAGAGCACCGGATATTCCCATCCGCCGTTGGTCCAGAAGAACCCTGCCGGGACATGGACGGAAGCCGCGACCAGCAGCAGCACTGCGACGGCTAGCGCCGATGCACGGGTTGCCAGCCCCAGTGCCAGTGCCAGCCCGCCGAAGGTTTCGACGGAACCGGCACCGAGCGCGGCCAGATAGCCATGCGCAAAGCCCAATTGCGTCTCGAAGAACTGTCCCGTCGCCTCGAGCCCGTGTCCGCCCATCCAACCGAACAGTTTTTGAACACCATGTGGGACCAGAAACAGGCCAGCACCGATGCGGAGCGCAGTCTCGGCCAGGGGCGTTGCTATCTCACCAGCGCGGTCCACCGTGCGTGTGAGGGATGCGGGGCGGGTGTTTGTCGTGATGTCGGTCATGTCGGTCTCCTCAGGTCGTGTTGTTTGCTGACCAAGGAGGTAACTGCCGACGTTATCGCAATAAAGATTGCAGATAACAAATATTTGTTGCGATTTTGAGAATTATCAGACTGCCCAACCACGAACGGCGGGAGGCCCGCCAGTTACCTGGCGGGCCTCCGACACCTTGGAATCTCGAGGTGGTTTGCGAGGCCTCAGGCCTCGGCGGCCGCGGCCTCAATGTCCTTCTTGACCTTCAGCGCGCTTGCCGACAGATCGGCCTCCTTCGCCTTGATCAGGAAGGCATCCAACCCGCCGCGATGATCGACCGTGCGCAGCGCGCCGGTCGTGATCTTGAAGCGGAACGCGCGCCCCAGCGCATCCGAGTGTAACGTCACGGACTGCAGGTTCGGCAGATAGCGCCGCTTGGACTTGATGTTCGAGTGACTGACACGATTGCCCACCATGGGGCCCTTGCCGGTAAGTTCGCAACGACGCGACATGGAAGCGTCCTTCTCTGCTATTGGCGGCGCCGGCGGTCCGTCGCGCGCACATCATGTTCGGAGAGGCGCCGCATAGCGGCAGGCAGCGCAGCCGTCAACCCTCCCGCTCAGGACGAGGACGTATCGCGCATCAGAACAGCCCGGCGGCGGTCGCGAATCTCGCGGTGACGGGTAACATCCCGTGGCTCCAGAAGCCCCGCACCCGAGGGCACGAGCTCGAAGTTCCCGAACCGGTCCTCGCCCCGCGCCAGCGTCGCGCACATCTTCGCCCCCGACATCTGCTTCATCCGGGTCGGGACGTAGCGGATTGCCAGACCGATCCGCCGGTCGTCCGATGTGTTTGGGTCGGAGCCATGAAAGAGCCGCCCGTGGTGCAGCGACATCTCCCCCGGCGCCAGCTCGACCGCAACGGCGTCCGCTTCATCGACCTCAACCGCGATCTCCTGCCCGCGGGTGAGCAGATTGTCCTCGGCAAAGGTGTCGCGGTGCTCGGCCACCTGCCGGTGCGAACCCGGAACGAACTTCATGCAGCCCGAGGCTTTCGTGGCCGGGGACAGCGCGACCCATGCGGTTACCTCATCGTCACCCTCCAGACCCCAGTAGTGCAGGTCCTGGTGCCAGCTGACGAAGGCGGTTGAACTGGCGGGCTTGATGAAGAACGAACACGCCATGACGATCAGGTCCTCGCCGAGGATGGCGGCGACCGGGTCGGTGACGGCGCGGCTCTCGAGGATCTCGCCCACGAAGCTCAGCCCGATGTTCGAATACTCCCGGAACAGCGTATCGCCTTCCGGTATCCCGCGCGCGATCTGCTCGGCCCGCTCGAGGTTCGCGCGGTAACTCTCGGCCTGAGCCTCCGGGAACACGCGGATCGGAAAGACGAACCCGTCCCGGTCATAGGTGCTTGCAATGTTGTTATGATCCAGCATGGCGACCTCCCTCGTTGCGATGGACATTAGCGGGGGATCGGCATCGGCACCATCCCGATGGAGATTTGGTCAGGCACTCGACGTCGCCGGCCGGGCCGATCACGGGCCCTGCGGGCCCGGGCGAGAGCGCTGCTCTCGCGCTCTCGAGGTACTTCCGGCCAGATGACGGAGGGTACGGCGATAGGGCGGGTCGATTACCTTCAGTCTCAGGATCGGAGGTCGGCGATCACGCGCTCGGCCGCTTCTTCGGGGTCGAGCGTGCCGCGGGAGACCTGCTCCTCCAGATCGTCCAGCAAGGCGCGCAAACCGCTGTCGCGCCGGATGAGGTCCATCACGGCACGCTCCAGCGCCTTGCGCATGGCCTGCACCGCTTGCCGGGCCCGAGTCTGGTCCAGCAGCCCGCCCTCGAGGCGGTGGCGGTGAAGCTCGAGGACGGCGGCCCAAACTGTGTCCAACCCGGTGCCTGTGACAGCCGAGGCAGAAAGCGCCTTGGGAAATCCAGGTGCGTCGCCCTGCCGCGACCTCAGGAGATGGAGCGCCGAGGCATACTCGCTGCGCGTCGCCTCCGCTTGCGCCGCCATGTCCCCGTCCGCCTTGTTGACGACGATGAGATCGGCAATCTCCATGATGCCGCGTTTGACACCTTGCAATTCATCCCCGCCGCCGGGCGCCAGGAGCAGAACGAAGATATCGGTCATCTCGGCGACCATGGTCTCGGACTGACCGACACCCACCGTCTCGACCAGCACAGTGTCGTAACCCGCCGCCTCGACCAGCCTGATCGCCTCGCGCGTGCGCCGGGCAACGCCGCCCAGGGTGCCCAGGGACGGGGAGGGCCGGACAAAGGCCCCGGGCGCCCGCGACAGGCGCTCCATCCGGGTCTTGTCGCCAAGGATCGAGCCCCCCGTGCGCGTCGACGAGGGATCGACCGCCAGCACCGCCACCCGGTGGCCGGCGTCGACCAGTCGCATCCCCATCGTCTCGATGAACGTCGACTTTCCAACACCGGGGGTACCGGAGAGGCCAATTCGCCGGACGACGGAACCCGCGGGCCCGATCCGTTCCAGCAGCGCCCGCGCTTGCAAACGATGGTCGGGCCGGGTCGACTCGACCAGCGTGATCGCCTGGGCCAGGGCCCGGCGCTCACCGGCGACGACCCGCTGAGCGAGGGTCTCGATGGCAGTGTCGGGCTGGGACATGGCCGGTGAATCCGGTATGGGTTGGATATCGCCCTACGCCGATCAGGCGGGGGCCGCGCGGGCGCCTGAATAGGCGAAGTACAGGCCCGCTGCAACGGAGGTGTAGAATGATCGCTTTGCGTATGTGTATGGCGGCCGCCCTGGTTGCGGTGGGGTTGGCGCCGATCCCGGTGGCTTCGGACCCCGCGACCCCGCCAAGGGTCAACACGATCTACGATCTCTATCTCGGGGGTATCAAGGCGGGCGAGCTTTCAATCGACGCCGATTACACAGCCGACGGTTATTCCGCGCAGTCGGTGCTCCGGACAGCCGGGATCGTCGGATTTGTCTACCGCGCGTCGTTCGAGGCCGTGGCTGAGGGCCGGCTGACGGACTCCGGGCTGGCGCCCGAACGGTTTGCCGCAGACAGCCGGATGAAGTCCAAGACCCAATCAGTCGAGATGATTTATGGGGATGGCGCGCCGCAGCAGGTGAACGCCGAGCCGGCGTTCATCCCCAAACCCTGGCAGGTCGACCCGACCGAGCAGAAAGGCGCGCTGGACCCGATCACGGCGGCACTGATGGCCCTGGCACCCGCCTCGACAGAAAGTCTCTGCAATCAGAGTGTCCCAGTCTTCGACGGCCGCCGACGCTATGCGATCGATCTCGGCGCCCCCGTCGTCGAGCATGGCCGCATCAAGTGCCCTGCCGTCTACCGCCGGATCGCGGGCTTCAAGCCCAAGATGATGGCAAAGAATCCACAGTTTCCGTTCTCGATCTGGTTCGAGGAGCGCGACGACGGGCTGGCCCATGTGGTGCGCGCGGCGGGCGAGAGCATGTTCGGCCTCGCGGTGGTTCTGTTGCGCGAGTAGACGGCTGATCGCCCCAGGCGCGTACGCCTTGCCCCCGGGCGCGCGCTCTGACATTCCCGCAGGCCATGAACCTGCCCATCGATGCCGTCCTTCCGGATGTTCGCGCGGCCCTTAGCGGGGGCACGCAACTGATCCTCGCCGCCCCACCGGGCGCGGGCAAGACGACCGGCGTGCCGCTGGCGTTGCTGGACGAGAGCTGGGTCGAGGGGCGGATCCTGGTGCTGGAGCCGCGGCGCCTCGCAACCCGGGCCGCCGCGGAACGCATGGCCTCGGTGCTGGGCGAGAAGACCGGGCAGCACATCGGCTACCGCATCCGGGGCGAGAGCAAGGTCTCAAAGGCCACCAAGGTCGAGGTGATCACCGAAGGCATCCTGACCCGGATGTTGCAATCCGATCCGGAACTGCCGGGGGTCTCGGCGGTGCTGTTTGACGAGGTCCACGAGCGCTCGATCCATACGGACCTCGGCCTCGCGCTTTGTCTCGAGGCGCAGGAGACGCTGCGCCCGGATCTGAAGGTCGTCGCCATGTCAGCGACCCTGGACGTCGCCGCGTTCCGCCGGATCATGCCGGAGGCGGCGGTGATCGAAAGTGCTGGGCGCGCCTTCCCCGTCGACACCCGTTGGCTGCCGCGCCCCTGGCGCCGACCGGAGGACAACCGTCGCGGCCTGCCCGCCGCCATCGCCGCGCAGGTCCGCGCTGCCTTGTCCGAACAGCCGGGAGACGTTCTTGTCTTCCTCCCCGGCGCGGGGGAGATCCGCCGGACCGCCAACCTGTTGGAGGACGCAGAGGCCGAGATCAGACCCCTTTACGGTGCGCTGCCCTTTGCCGAGCAGCAAGCCGCCCTGCGCCCGTCCGATCGCCGTCGTGTGGTGCTGGCAACCTCGATTGCGGAGACCTCGCTGACGGTGCCGGGGGTCCGGGTCGTGATCGATTCGGGCTTTGCCCGGCGGGCGGAGGTCGACCGCGCCACGGGTCTCTCGCGGCTGGTCACGGTGCCCGTCTCACGCGCTGAAGCCGACCAGCGTCGCGGGCGGGCCGGACGGATGGAGCCGGGCGTGTGCTACCGGATGTGGACAAGGGGGGTGGAAGGCGCCCTGCCCGCCCAGCCCCCACCGGAGATCCTCGCAACCGATCTGGCACCGCTGGCGCTGGAACTCGCGGTCTGGGGCACCACAGACCTCGCCGCCATGCGCTTCATCGACCCGCCACCCGCGGCTGGCCTCACCGCCGCCCGTCGGCTGTTGCAGGACCTCGGCGCGCTGGACGCCGACGGTCGCGTGACACCGGAGGGCCGCGAGATGGCCCGCAAACCGCTGCATCCACGGCTGTCGCACATGGTGCAGGCGGGCGTGGCCCAGGGCGCCGCGGCCGAGGCGGCACTACTCGCAGCGATGGTATCGGAGCGCGACCCTCTGCGCGCGGCGACATCCGATCTCCGTACCCGGCTGGACGCCATCCTCTCCCCGCCAGCGGCGGCTGATCGCGGAACAATCCAGCGCATCCGTGACGATGCCCGGCGGATCTCCCCAGGCCGCGTCGACAAGGCCCGCCTGCATCGCGTGTCAGCGCTGCTCACAGCCCACGCCTACCCGGACCGGATAGCCATGCGGCGCCCGGGGGACCAGCCGCGCTACCTGCTCTCGAACGGGCGCGGCGCGATGTTGCCCGCAGGGGACCCCCTGGCCGGGGAGCGTCTGCTCATCGCTACAGATCTCGAAGACGGGCGCGAGGCCCGAATCCGTGCGGCGATCCCGTTGAGCGAGGCGGAGCTTCGCGATGTGCACGGCGGCCTCATTGCCGAGACAACGGTTGCCGAGTGGTCGTCGCGCGACAGTGCCGTCGTGGCCCGTCGGCGCGAGATGCTGGGCGCCATCGCACTCAGCGACCGGCGCTGGGACGATGCACCCGCCGATGTGCTGGGTGCAGCCCTTCTCGATGGGATCCGCGAGAAGGGGATCACCGCCCTGCCATGGCCCAAGGGCGCGCTGGCTCTGCGAACACGAATCGGTTGGCTGCGGGCGCTGAGCGGTGAGATCGCGCAGCGCCTGCCCGATTGGTCGGACGACGGGCTTGCCGAAAATCTGGCGACCTGGCTCGCGCCACATCTCGACGGCGAGACCAGGATCGGACAACTCGACAAGCTGGATTTCACCAACATCCTGCGCGGCGCCCTGGACTGGGAGACCGCGCAGGAGGCCGACCGGCTCGCCCCCTCGCACTGGCAAACACCGCTGGGATCCCGGATCCTTGTCGACTATTCCGGTGAGACGCCGCAGTTGTCCGTACGCCTGCAGGAGGTTTTTGGCCTTACCCATCACCCGATGATCGGTGATCCGCCAGTGCCACTATCGCTATCCCTTCTGTCCCCGGCACAGCGCCCTGTCCAGGTCACCTCGGACCTGCCGGGCTTCTGGTCGGGCAGCTACGCGGACGTCCGCCGGGACATGCGCGCACGCTATCCCAGACACCCCTGGCCCGAAGATCCCAGCTCGGCCGAGCCGACAAAACGCGCAAGAACAACGAAATCGTAACGATCACCTGCTCAGGAATGGGACAACTCTCGTTGACCTCGCACCGAGTCGGGCGCAGGCTTCGTCCAAAACCGCTGGGGAGCTTCAGAATGAACACCACCGTCTATCAAAGTCACCGTGAACCCACGTTCCGCGAGTCGGTCGAGATCATGTTCAATCAGGCGGCAGACCTGATCGACATGCCCGAGGGCCTGGCCGAGAAGATCCGCGTCTGCAACTCTACCTACACGGTCCGTTTCGGGGTGAAGCTGCGCGGGCAGATCCACACGTTTACGGGATACCGCAGCGTCCATTCGGAGCATATGGAGCCGGTCAAGGGTGGCATCCGCTATGCCGACAACGTGCACCAGGACGAGGTCGAGGCGCTTGCAGCGCTCATGACGTTCAAGTGCAGCCTTGTCGAGGTGCCTTTTGGCGGCTCGAAGGGTGGGTTGCGGATCGATCCGCGCCAGTGGGACGGCGACGAGCTCGAGCGGATCACCCGGCGCTTCGCCTACGAGCTGATCAAGCGCGACCTGATCAACCCCTCGCAAAACGTGCCTGCACCCGACATGGGCACCGGCGAGCGTGAGATGGCCTGGATCGCCGACCAGTATAAGCGCATGCACACGACCGACATCGATGGCAACGCCTGCGTCACCGGCAAGCCGCGCAACGCGGGCGGTATCGCCGGGCGGGTCGAGGCGACGGGGCGCGGGGTGCAGTACGCGCTGCGCGAGTTCTTCCGCAACCCCGAGGACGTGAAGAAGGCGGGCCTCACGGGTGACCTCGGCGGCAAGCGCGTGGTCGTCCAGGGGCTCGGCAACGTCGGGTACCACGCCGCGAAGTTCCTGGCCGACGAAGATGATTGCAAGATCGTGGGCATCGGCGAACGGGACGGGGCCATCATGAACCCCGACGGCTTCGACATCGACGCCGTCCGTGCGCACATCATGGAGCGCCAGGGCGTCAAGGGATATCCCGGGGCCGAGTACGCCGAAGAAGGCGCCAAGGTCCTCGAGCAGGATTGCGACATCCTTATCCCGGCGGCGTTGGAAGGCGTGATCCATCTGCGCAACGCCCGCGACGTCAAGGCACCACTGATCATCGAGGCGGCGAATGGCCCGATCACGGCGGGCGCCAACGACATCCTGCGCGATGCGGGCTGCATCATCATCCCGGACCTCTACGCCAACGCCGGCGGTGTGACGGTGTCCTACTTCGAATGGGTCAAGAACCTCAGCCACATCCGCTTCGGACGCATGCAGCGTCGGCAGGAAGAGGCACGCCACCAGTTGCTGGTCGACGAGATCGAGCGGCTGACGGGCAACAAGGTCACCGAGTCCTTCAAGGAGAAGTACATCCAGGGCGCGGGCGAGCTGGAACTGGTGCGCTCCGGCCTCGATGACACGATGCGCATTGCCTACCAACAGATGGCCGAGGTTTGGCGGGCACGGGACGACGTGCCGGATCTGCGCACGGCGGGATACATCGTCGCTGTCGAGCGTGTTCGCGACACCTATCAGGCCAAAGGGCTCTGAGACCCGAGCCTGCCCTAGCTTGCCTGTTCGATCAGGGCGTCGGCCGCCGCGCGGGCGGCGTCCGTCACCGCGTCGCCTGACAGCATGCGCGCGATCTCGTCCCGCCGCGCCACCTGCGAGAGCGGCGTGACATCCGTCCGTGCGGCGCCGGCAACGAGGCTTTTGGCAATCTGGAAGTGCCGCTGCCCCAGCGCCGCGACCTGGGGTGAGTGGGTGACAACCAGCACCTGACCCGCTTCGGCCAACCGCGATAGGCGACGCCCGACGGCATCCGCCGTCGCACCGCCCACGCCGCGGTCAATCTCGTCGAAGATCAGCGACAGCCCGTCGGAGCGGTTCGCAAGCTGGACCTTGAGGGCCAGCAGAAACCGCGAGAGCTCCCCGCCCGAGGCGATGCGGTCTATCGGCCCCGGGCGTGCGCCCGGATTGATAGCTGCGGTAAACCGGACATCCTCAGCGCCCTCCGGCCCCGGATCCCCTTCAGTGATCTCGGTGACGAACCGGGCGTTCTCCATCTTCAGCGGGGCCAGTTCCTCGGTCACCGCTGCATCCAGCTGCGTGGCTGCCGTGCGCCGCGCGGCGCCCAGTGCCGCCGCGGCTCTGGTGTAGGCGGCCTCGGCGGCACTGGTTGCATCCTGCAGGGCGCCGATGGTCGCCTCTCCCGCGTCTATGCTCGAGAGATCCGCCGCCAGGCTGCGTGCGTGATCGGCAAGACCGTCCGCGGAGACGTCATGCTTTCGGGCCAGCCGCCGGATCGCGAACAACCGCTCTTCGACGTCGTCGAGCCGGCCAGGGTCCACCGTCATCGCCTCGTCGGCGAGCCGCAAGGCGGCCTCGGCCTCAGCCAGCTCGGCAAGGGTCCGGTCGATCCCGGCGATCGTCTCCTCAAGCCGACCCTCCGCCCGCTCGGCAATGTGCATCAGCCGGGAGAGCGCACCCGACAAGGCGCCCTCGGCCCCATCTCCGCCCAAAGCCGACAGGGCCTGATTGATCTCGCCCTTGAGCTCGGCGGCATGCCGGATCAGGCGGCGCTCGGACTCAAGCTCGGCGTCTTCGCCCGGCTGCGGCGCCAACGCTTCAAGCTCCTCGACGGCGTGGCGCAAGTAGTCCGCATCCGCCGCGGCCTTCTCCAACTGGGCGCGGGCGGCGTCCAACGCCTTCACAGCCCCCTGCCATTCGGTCCAGGCAACCCGGACCGCCGCGCGTTCTGACGCATGACCACCGAAGGCGTCCAGCATGCCCCGGTGACCGCGCGCCGCGAGCAGACCGCGGTCGTCATGCTGCCCGTGCACCTCCACCAGCAAGGTACCGATCCGGGACAGAACTTCGGCACTGACCCGCTGATCATTGACGAATGCCCGCGACGGCCCGTCCTCGGAGGCGGTGCGGCGCAGGATCAGCTCTCCGTCGCTCGCGTCGAGATCCAGGTCGTCCAGCAGCGCTTGCACAGGATGGCGGGGACCGGGTTCGAACGTGGCGGTCACGCTGCCCTTGCCCGCACCGGCACGCACCAGATCGCGCGCGGGGCGCCCGCCCAGGGCGAAGCCCAATGCATCCAGAAGGATCGACTTGCCGGCACCCGTCTCGCCGGTGAGCACATTCAGCCCGGGCTCGAAATCGAGATCCAGCGTCTCGATGAGCACGATATCGCGGATCGCGAGCGCACTGAGCATCAGCGGCGCACGGCCCGGGTTAGAGCCATTTGCCCTGGAAGACGCGCCGGTAGATGTCACTGAAGAAGCCGCCGGGCTCGCGCTCGGGCCGCAGATCACGATCCGTCAGCAACGCAAACGAGGCCGCATACCACTCCGATCCCACGAAGTTCTCGCCCAGCACCGCCGCGGTCGTGACCGCTTCGTCCTCCAGCCCCAGAGACAGGTATGCCTCGACCAGCCGATGCAGCGCCTCCGGCGTGTGCGCTGTGGTCTGGTACTGCTCGAGCACGACCCGGAAGCGGTTCACGGCCGCGATGTAGTGGCCCCGCTTGAGGTAGTAGCGCCCGACCGTCATCTCCTTGCCGGCAAGGTGATTGTTCGTGAGGTCGATCTTCAACTGGGCGTCGCGGGCATAGTCCGACGTTGGATAGCGCAGTGTGACTTCCGTCAGTTCCTGCAGCGCGTTCTTGGTGGTCGCCTGGTCACGCTCCACATCGACAATCGTGTCATAGTAGGTGAGCGCGATCAGATACTGGGCATAGGCCGCATCGGGGTCCGAGGGATAGAGATCGAGATAGCGTCCCGCCGAGGCCCTGGCGGCCGGCATGTTGCCCGCCTCGTAGCTTGAGTAAGCCGACATGATCGTGGCGCGCTTGGCCAGTTGCGAGAAGGGATAGAGACGCTCGAGCTCATCATAGGTCTGGGCTGCGGCTTGGGGGTTGTTGTCTTCCAGCAGCGCTTCCGCGTCTTCGAAGATCTCCTGCGCGCTGCGCTCTTCCACGACGACCTCGTCGTCGTCGTCGAACCAGCCGGTGGAGCAGGCTGATAGTACCGCGCAAGCAAGGACGAGCCCAAGCATTCTAAGCGCGCCACGTCGTATCATGTTTTCTGTCTCCGCACCCCGCCGGTTCGCCGGCTCTCAGTCTGCCGACACCATACTGTTCCGATCAGACAAGGGGAAGGGGCGACGCGCCGGATGGGCTGTCAGACAGCGATCTGGGACCGTGCCGATGCGTCGACCGTGCTCGGGATCCGCCCGCCGGGCGCCAGACCATCCGCCAGCGGTTCGAACGCCCATGCATCGGGCGTGCTGAACAGCTGGTGCAGAAGCTGGTTCGTCAGGCCATGCCCCGCCTTGAAACCGCGGTAGCGCCCAATGATCGGATGACCGGCCAGGGACAGATCGCCCACGGCATCAAGCATCTTGTGTCGCACGAATTCATCCGGCCGGCGCAGACCACCCGGATTGAGCACTCGCCCCTCGTCGACAACGATGGCGTTCTGAAGGTTGCCACCGCGCGCCAGCCCCAGCGATCGCAGGTACTCGACCTCGTGCAGATGGCCAAACGTCCGGCAATCCGACAGCTCGCTCGTGAAGGCACCGTTGACCATCGACATGCTGTGCTCCTGCCGGCCGATTGCCGGATCGGAGAAGTCGATGGCGAACTCAATCTCGAAACGACGGGCCGGGACAAGCTCGGCCCATTTGTCGCCGTCCTCGAACCGGACGGGCGAGAGAATACGGATCGCGTCAATCGGGGCGTTCAGCTCGCGCACCCCGGCTTGCTGGATGGCACGCACAAACGGTGCAGAAGAGCCGTCCATGATCGGAACTTCCGGACCGTTCAGCCGGATTGTGCAATCCGTGATACCCGTCCCCGCCAGCGCCGCGAGCACATGCTCGACCGTGCCAACAGAGGTCCCGTACATGTTCGTCAGTCTGGTGCAAAGCTGGGTGTCGTTGACGAGATCGTACCGCGCGGCGATGTCGCCGGTGCCCGCCGCCACGTCGGAGCGCACGAAATGAACCCCAGTGCCGGCTACTGCCGGTACCAGAATCATCCGGACCGGCTGCCCACCGTGGAGACCTATTCCGGCCACTTCGACAGCCGAATTAACCGTCCTGCGCATCAGATGATCCACTTACTGCAACTGCCTTGACGCAGAGATCTCCGTCCCTGTTGCAAACTTTCTACACCCTCGGGCAATCCTAACCAAATCAACGTTTATGACTGTTTACGACAACTCCGGACGCCAAGCGTCTGGAGACATTGCAGGACCCCCCGCTGGGCGTCCTCGCGAACACGGTATTCGGGATCGAACCTGGTGTTTGGCGTTAACCGGCCGTTCATGACTGATCAGGGCGTTTCGGTGCGGGTCCAGCGCCTTGTGGCGGAGATTGCACCTAGCATGGCAGGCCGCCCCTGAGCGAGGCGGCCGGGTTCGTCTATCAGTTTGCCTGACGGCGCAGGAAGGCAGGGATGTCCCCTGGATCGTCATCCGCACCGGTGATGGGCTCGCGCCGCGCCGGGCGTTCTTCTTCGCCCTGCGTCCCGGAAACCCGGTGGATGAGCTTGTTGATCGCGAAGAGCCCGGGGCGGCCGGTGGGCTGCTCCTCCGTCTCCGCCGATGCCACGGCCGTGCTTGGCGTGCTTGGCGTCCCCCGGTCGAGCGATCGCTCATCAAGATCGAAGAGCGCCGGCTCGTCGAGACCACCGCTTGTTTCGGCCTGACGGCGGGCGTCCTCCTTGCGAGCACGGGCCGCGAGTGCGCGTTGGCGGACTTCATCGGCACGGGCTCGGATATCCGCCGGGGAGGGGGCAGTCGCGTACTGAGCTTCTTCGGACGGAACCGGCTCGGGCTCGGGCGCCGTCTGTGTGACCGGCTCCGGCTGCAGCTCGACCACGGCCTCGGCAACAGGCTGCGAAACCGGATCGGCCGCGGGCTCGGTGTAGGTCAGCGGTTCCTGCTCGGGCTCGGCGAACGCCTGAACGGGCTCGGGGCGGACCTCCGGCTGCTCCTCGGCACGACGCTGGCCGCGCACCGCCGCGACGATCCCGGGATCGGTCTCGACGGGCTTGCGCCGCGGCGTGTCGAACTGCGACGTACGCACCGGCTCCCGTGCCACCGCATGTTCGGCGTCGATGCCCGTGGCGACCACCGAGACGCGCATCTTGCCGTCCAGGCCCGGATCAATGGCCGAGCCGAACTTGATCATCGCGTTCGAGTCGACCTCTTCCTTGATCCGGTTCGCGGCCTCGTCCATCTCGAACAACGTGAGGTCATAGCCGCCCGTGATGTTGATCAGCACACCCTGCGCGCCCTTGAGGGAGACCTCGTCGAGCAGCGGGTTCGCGATAGCCTTCTCGGCGGCGTCGATGGCACGGGTCTCACCGTCGGCCTCGCCGGTGCCCATCATCGCCTTGCCCATCTCCTCCATGACCGAGCGGACATCGGCGAAGTCGAGGTTGATCATGCCCGGGCGCACCATCAGGTCCGTCACACCCTGGACACCCTGATAGAGGACATCATCGGCCATCTGGAACGCCTCGACGAAGGTCGTGCGCTCGGAGGCCACCTGGAAGAGGTTCTGGTTCGGGATCACGATCAGCGTATCGACGACCGACTGCATCTCGTTGAGACCGTCCTCGGCCACCTGCATCCGGCGCGCACCCTCGAAGTGGAAGGGCTTGGTGACGACACCGACCGTCAGGATACCCATCTCGCGGGCAACGCGGGCGACAGTGGGCGCAGCACCCGTGCCGGTCCCGCCACCCATGCCGGCGGTGATGAAGCACATGTGGCTGCCGTCGAGATGCGAGGCGATCTCCTCGATCGTCTCCTCGGCGGCGCGCTGACCAACCTCCGGCTTGCTCCCGGCGCCCAGACCCCGGGTGACTCCGATGCCAAGCTGGATCGCGCGCGGCGCCTGGCTATGCTGCAACGCCTGCGCGTCAGTATTTGCCGCGATGAAATCAACACCTTCGAGCTTCTTCTCGATCATGTTGTTCACAGCATTGCCGCCAGCGCCGCCGACGCCAAAGACAGTGATACGCGCACGCAACTCGTGCTCGGTCGGTCCCGCCAAAGTAAGTGCCATGGATTCTGCCTCGCCGGTTTCTTGTTTAACTGCCTCAGGTTATCCGGCTTTCTTGATGCCTGTTATCACCGGATTTAGATTTATTGCCAAGAGGTTACCGCAAATCGGCCAATTCGTCACGCGATTTCACCATGCCCGCTTGAACCAGCGGAACATCTCGCCCGCCCGGCCCCGCGCGCCCGATGGCGGCGCCTCGAAATCCCAGAGCTCATCGTGCCGGCGCAGCGCATACATGGCCAGGCCGACGGCAGTGGAGTAGTCGGGGCCTGCCAGCGACTGGGGCAGGCCCGCGATCCGAAGCGGCCGGCCGATGCGCGGACGCCGCCCCAGAATGCGGGTCGCCATCTCGTCCACACCTTGCAGCTGGGCTGCCGCCCCCGTCAGCACGAGGCCCGAGCCCGGCATCGCATCGACGCCCAGGGAGACCAGTCGCGCGCGCACCATCTCGAGGATCTCCTCCATGCGCGGGCGGATGACGCCGATCAGCATGCCGCGCGGGATCTGCCGCGCGCCGGGCGTGTCCTCCTCGCCCAGGCGTGGCGCCTCGATCATCTCGCGATCGTCCGAGCCCATTGGGATCACCCCGCCATGCAGCGTCTTGATCCGCTCGGCCGTCTGGTGGCTGCACGAGAGCCCCGCGGCGATATCGGCGGTGACATGGCCGCCCCCGTAGCGCACCTGGTCGATGCACATCAGGTGGTCACGCAGGTAGACTGCCAGTGACGTCCCGCCGCCGCCCATATCGATGCAGACGGCACCGGCACGCTGCTCGTCCTCGATCAGCGCGGCCATGGCCGAGGCATATGGCGCCGATACGACCCCGGCGAGATCCAGATCGCAGCGGCGCACGCATTCGATCACATCGGCCAGCGGCTGGGCATCGACCGTGAGCACATGGCACGCGACCGAGAGCGTCCGGGCCGTCATGCCACGTGGATCGGTGATGCCGCCCTTGTGGTCGACCGCGATCTCGCAGGGCTGCGCGTGCAGGATGCGCCGGCCAGGGCCCATCGGCGGTTCGGGGCACGAGGCGAAGGCCAGCGAGAGATCGCGATCCGTCACCTGCCCGGTCTCGGTTTCAACCTCGGCTTCGGTCATCGCGCTTTGCTGGCGCCCACCCGAGAACGAGACGATCACCTGATCGACACGGTCGATGCGCGGGGCGGCCATCCGCTCGGCATTCAGCAGCGCCAACCGGATCGCGCGGCAGGTCTCCTCCATGTCGATGATCTCGCCGCGACGTACGCCGCGGGCCTGCACCGTGCGTGCGCCCACGATTTCGATCGCACCGAAGAGGCCGGTGCCGCGACCATCACGCAGGTCGGCCTCGGCGATCCGCTGGGGATCCAGCCGCAGCACGAGGCACGTGATCTTGGTCGAGCCGATGTCCAGCACGGCGAGACGCCCGCGCCGCATGCCGGCCTGCAGGCGCATCCGCATGGCGCGGTAGGTGTCGAGCGCGGCAAAGTTCATGTGCGCTCCCCCGCCCCCGGCGTGGCCTGGCGAAGACGGTAGAGCTCGGCACCCTCTTCGGTCATGCGCACCACGGGCCGCTCGGCCAGACGCATGTCCACCAATGCGACATCACGCGACAGAAGCTCGGTCGAAAGATCCCAGGCGACGATCCGGTCCAGCGCCAGGGCAGGGTCGTCCTCGGGCAGCAGGAGCCGCTGGCCGCGGTCCAGCACAATGTCCCAACGCCGGGCGCCAACATACACCAGTGCGCGCATCCGCGGCGCGATATCAGGCGCAGCCGCAATCAGGGCGAGCGCTTCGGGAACATGACCCGGCGCCGCGTCGCCCAGAAGAACCGGGAGCTCCGGGTACCCGGCCCGCGTCGCCGCAGGCGCCACGACCGCGCCGTCATCGCCCATCAGCCACATCCGGTCCTCTGCGTCGCGCCAGAGCACGACCGGTAACCGCTCGACCAATGAGATCCGCAACGTGCCGCTTGCGGCGAGGGCCACATGCGCGGTCTTCACGGGACCAAGCGCCTCGACCTCCGTCTTGACCGCGGCGACATCCAGCGAAAGCGAGGACAGCCCCGGCGTGATCGGCACCAGCTCCTCGATCCGCCGCGTCAGATCGACCGACGCGCCGGTGACCGCAAGCCCGCGCACGGCGAACTCCGGCCGCGCCGACAGCGCGTCCATTGCCATACCGTGCGACTGGACCATCCAGCCCTGCACCCGGGGGCTGATCGCAACCTGCCAACCCGCCAGCAAGACGACCGCCGCGGGCAGCACCGACAGGCCCAGGCGACGGACCCAGGGCCGCTTCCAGAGGCGTTCGATGCGATAGACGAACTGCGAGGGACCGGGACCCCGGCGGGACTCACTCAGCGGCCGCATGACGCGTCCTCCACCAACCAACTGCAAAGCTCTTCGAAAGTGATGCCCAGATGCGCCGCCTGTTCGGGCGCGAGCGAGGTGGGCGTCATCCCCGGCTGGGTGTTTGTCTCCAGCAGGATCAGCCCAGCCAGGCCCTTCGTGTCATCCCAGCGGAAGTCCGTGCGGCTGAGGCCACGGCAGCCCAGCGCTTGGTGGGCCGTGAGGGCGTGGTCGAGGCAGGCTTTTTCTATTTCGGCAGGGATGTCGGCGGGGACTTCGTGGCGCGAGCCGCCGTCGGCATACTTGGCGTGGTAATCGTACCAGCCCTGGGTGGCGATGATGTCCGTCACGGCCATGGGGCGGTCGCCCATCACGGCCACGGTCATCTCGCGCCCCGGCACGAAGCGCTCGACCATCAGGGTGTCGGCGGCTTCGGGGGCCAGCTGGGGCGGCGAGTTCGCCCCTTCCGCAACGATGTAGATTCCGACCGAGGAGCCCTCGTTGTAGGGCTTCACCACATAGGGCGGCGCCATGACATGGTCGCGGAGAATATCTTCGCGGGACGCCAGCAGCCCCTCGGCGATCGGCAGACCGTGCGAGGCGTAGAGGGCTTTCGTGCGTTCCTTGTCCATGGCGAGCGACGATGCCAGCACGCCCGAGTGGGTGTAGGGGATGCCCATCCACTCCAGCAGGCCCTGGACGCAACCGTCCTCGCCCCAGCGGCCATGCAAGGCATTGAAGACAACGTCCGGGCGCGCGTGACCGAGGGCCTGGGCAAGGTCGCGCCCCGCGTCCAGCTCCACCACCTCAAATCCGGCGCGCCGGAGTGCCCCCGCACATTCGGCCCCCGACACGAGCGATACGTCCCGCTCGGCAGAGAGGCCCCCTTTAAGCACCACGACGCGGTTTGTCCTGCTCGACATGCCCGCGCTCTCAACACTATCCGTCCCCGGTTTAGGTGTCCCGCCGCGTTGCTGCATGAGGACCCGGCCCGGGTGATTCGGAC
This sequence comes from Pseudomonadota bacterium, assembly GCA_039033215.1. GTDB lineage: Bacteria > Pseudomonadota > Alphaproteobacteria > Rhodobacterales > Rhodobacteraceae > Thermohalobaculum. The sequence goes on from JBCCDA010000005.1 coordinate 46,317, forward strand.
TTCGGACGCTGTTGCGCCTCTAGTGCGGGACCTTAACCCCGATGCGCCGGATTTCCCAAACCAATTCGTGGCCCGACTGCGCTTTTACGCGGGCGCGGACCTCTTCGCCCAGGTCTTCGAGGTCGGCGGCGGTGGCTTCGCCCGTGTTCACCAGGAAGTTCGCGTGCTTGGGCGACATCTGGGCGCCGCCCTTGGTCAGCCCCCTACATCCTGCGTCCTCGATCAGTTTCCAGGCCTTGAGGTCCATCGGATCGTCCGTGGCACCGGTCGAGGAGTATCCGGCGGGATTGCGGAACGTGGACCCGCAGGAGCGGTCCTTGGTCGGCTGCGATGCCTCGCGCTTGGCGACGTAGTCGGCCATCAGCGCCTCGGACGTCGCCGGGTCCCCGGCACGGCCCTGCAGCGTGGCGGCGACGATGACGCTGTCGTCGGGGATGTCCGAGGCGCGGTAGGAAAAATCGACGGCCGTCACCTCGTGCACGGTTCCCTGCCGATCGACCAGGGTCACGCTGTGGAAGACATCCGCGAGGTAGCTGCCATAGCACCCCGCGTTCATCTTCACGGCACCGCCGATGGCACCGGGGATGGTCCGCAGGAACTCCAGACCCGCGATGCCTGCGGCGGCGGCCTTCCTGGCAACGGCGGAGTCCAGAACCGCGGCGCCGACGCGCAGCCGGTGGCCCTCCAGGATCTCGACCCCCATGAACGCGCGACCCAGCTTGATCGCGACCCCGGGAAGCCCGCCGTCGCGGATGATCAGGTTCGAGCATACCCCAAGCGGGGTCACCGGCACCTCCGCCGGGAGCGCCTTCAGGAAATCCGCCAGATCCGCGAGATCTGCGGGCTGGAACAGCCATTCCGCCGGTCCCCCGACCCTGAGCCACGTCAGCGGTGCAAGCGGGCGTTCCGGCGTGACCGAACCACGCGTCGGGGGGAGCGCGCTGATCACGAGAGCACCCCCCAGCCAAATGCCGCGAGGGAGAGCAGCCCCCCAAACCACGGGACCCAGGTGGGGACCCAGCCATGCGAGGGGTCGCGACGGCGGAGCACGATCAGGGCCGCGTTGATCGCCACGAAGACAGCCAGCAGCACCAGCGACGTGATCTCGGCCAGCGTGGCCAGGGGGGCTGTCAGCGCCAGCAGGATCGTGAGCGCCGCGGGGATCAGCGTGCCCAGCACGGGTGTCCCGAACCGGGGGTGGGCGCGGTGGAAGACGCGGAAGGCGGGTGCGAACCGGCCGAGGCCGAAGAGCACCCGGGCCGACATCACGATCTGCGCCAGCACCCCGTTGAGCGCGGCGGCAACCGCGATCAGGGACAGGAAGGCAGCGCCCTGCCCCGTCGCCGTCTCGAAGACCAACGCCAGGGGCTTGTCCGACGCCCCCAACTCGGCCGCCGGCACGGTGCGCGAGGCCGCCCAGGCAACCAGGACATAGATCAGCGTGGTCAGCAGAAGCGCCGCGATGATGGCCCGCGGCATCGTGCGCGCGGGGTCTTTCGTCTCCTCGACCATGTTCACCATGTCTTCGAACCCGATGAACGCGAAGAAGGCGAGGATCGAGGCTGCCGCGATCGCCGAGAGGCCCACGCCCTCGACCGGGTTGGCGGCCAGCCCCTCGCCGCCCAGCCCCACCGCGATGACCAACAGCAGGCCGATCAGCTCGATCACCGTCAGGACCGCCGCGAACGCCAGGGACTCGATGACGCCCAGGATCGCCGCACCGGTCAGCAGCAGGCCCGCCGCGATGATCGCGAGCTCGCGGGGGATCGGGACGACCGACACCAGATACCCCGCGCCGCCCTGCAATACGGCGCCCGCGGAGATCACGCCGACGGCGGCCACCGCCAGCCCGACCAGCGCCGCGATGGCGTCCGAGCCCGAGGCCGCGCGAACGTAAGCCGCCTCCCCGGCACTTTCCGGGATACGCGAGGACAGATCGGCATAGACCAGCGCCGTCGGCGCCGCGATCAACCCGGCCAGCAGGAACGTCGCCGGCGCCCATTCTCCGGTCTGGCCGGCGACCTGCCCGACGAGCACATAGATCCCCGCGCCGATCATCACGCCGACCCCGTAGAGGGTCAGCAAACCGAACCCCAGGCGTCGCTTCAGCGTCGGTTCTGTCGCGCTCATGGTTGCCGTTCTACCACAAGCCGGCGGATCACTTCTTCTTTCCCGCACCGACCAGGATGAAGACGCCAAAACCGATGGCGCCGCCTATCAGTATCTCCTGTCCCGCTGCACCAAAGGCCGAAGCGGCAGTTGCGATCCCGACGGCGAGGACGGCCGTGACGGCGGTCTCCATCAGTTTCCGGCCACCGGAGGTCTCGCGCCCGGGGGGGAAGACCCGCGACATGCCGAACATCAGCACGAAGATGCCAAGAGCCATGATCGCCATGGCTCAGTCGCGTCCCTGCGCCGAGCCCGCCGCTTCAGGTCGGATCATTGTCACTCTCCCCGTCCTCGGTGCGCGGGTACATCTTGCGATCGACAAGCAGGAAGATGACGAACCCGCCCACCAGGCCGATCGCGACCTGGACCATCGTCGCACCCAACACGAGCGCGGTGATCGCAAGGACCGCAGCGACCCCGTTGACGAACAAACCCTCGGCAAAGCCGCGCCCCAATGGGCGGCCCTTGGCCTTGGGGAACATCTGCCGCCCTGCCAGCATGATGGCCAGCATCCCCACCATGATGGCCACGATCATCATTCGGCGGCTGCCTGCGTCGCCAGCGCCCCGGGCAGCGCGTTCACCCATGTCGTGATCGTGCCCGCGCCAAGTCCGACGACCAGATCGCCGGGCTGGGCGTGTGCCGCCACGAACGCGGGCAAATGCTCCTCGCCCTTCAGCGCGTGCGCCGAGCGGTGGCCGTGCGCGCGCAACCCCCCGACCAGCGCGTCCCGCGACACGCCCTCGATAGGCTCCTCCCCCGCCGCATAGACATCCGCGATGGCGACGACGTCCGCATCGTTGAAGCAGGCGCAGAAATCCTCGAACAGATCGTGCAGCCGCGAGTATCGGTGCGGCTGGTGCACCGCGATCACTTGGCCTTCCGTCGCCGCGCGGGCGGCTTTCAGGACCGCCGCGATCTCGACCGGGTGGTGGCCATAGTCATCGATGATGGTCGCCCCGTTCCACTCTCCGACCTTGGTGAAGCGCCGCTTGACCCCTTCGAAGGCGGCGAGCCCGTCGCGCAGCACCTCCATCGGGATCTTGAGCTCACGCGCCGCCCCGATCGCGGCCAGCGCATTCAGGACGTTGTGCTCGCCGGGGATGGCGAGGGTGAAGCCCTCGAACCGCTCCTCTGGGTCGCCGCGCACGACGACATCGAAGCGCATCGCCCCGTCCTGGTAGCGCACGTCCTCGGCCCGCAGGTCCGCCTGGCGCGAGAACCCGTAGGTCACGACCTTGCGGTCGGTGACGCGCCCGATCAGCGTCTGCACACCGGGATGATCGATGCAGGCGACCAGGGCGCCGTAGAAGGGGATGTTCGACGCGAACGCCTCGAACCCGTCAAAAAGCGCATCGACGGTGCCGTAGTGGTCCATGTGCTCGGGGTCGATATTGGTCACGATGCCGACGGTTGCGGGCAGCTTGACGAAGGTGCCGTCGCTCTCGTCGGCCTCGACCACCATCCAGCGGCCCTCGCCCTTGCGGGCGTTCGAGCCGTAGGACTGGATGATGCCACCGTTGATGACCGTGGGATCCTCGCCGCCCGCATCCAGCAGGGCCGCCACGAAGGAGGTGGTCGTGGTCTTCCCGTGCGTGCCCGCGACCGCGATGTTGGACTTGAGCCGCATCAGCTCGGCCAGCATCTCGGCCCGGCGCACGACCGGCAGGGCCCTGGCCCGGGCGGCATCCAGCTCCGGGTTGCCCCGCTTGATCGCGGTCGAGATCACCACGACCTCGGCGTCGCCTAGGTTGTCCGCCGTCTGCCCGATATGCACGGTCGCGCCCAGTTCGCGCAGGCGGGTGACGATCGGGCTTTCACGCAGATCCGAGCCCTGGACCGTGTAGCCGAGATTGAGCATCACCTCCGCGATCCCCGACATGCCGATCCCGCCGATGCCGACGAAGTGGATCGCGCCAATGTCGAGCGGCAAAGCGGTGGGTGCGTTCATGTCTATCCTCCTGGATTTGGAGCGCGGAGCTATCAGCCAGCGCCCAGACGGGCAAGACAGCCGGGGCCCCTACGCAAACTTTCCTGCGGCCACGGCCTAGCGCCGGGCGACCTCTTCGACCAGATCGGCAAGCCGCTCCGCCGCATCGGGCATGCCCAGCGACAAGGCAGCCTCGGCCATGCGGATCGCCAGATCAGGCTCGCTCAGGATCGACTCGACGGTCGAGCCCAGCGTGTCCGCATCAAATTCATCCTCGCGGAGCATGATCGCAGCGCCGCGCTCGACAAGGCCCCTGGCATTCGCCTCCTGCTCGCCACGCTTGGCGATCGCCAGAGGCACCAGGATCGACGGCCGCCCAATCGCCGCAATATCAGCCACCGACGAGGCACCGGACCGCGAGACGATCAGCTGCGCCTTCATCATCCGGTCGGCGACGTCGTGGAAGAAGGGCTGCACGTCCGCCCGGATCCCCGCGTTTGCATAGGCCTGGACGACCTCATCGTGGTCGGCATCGCGCGCCTGATGTGAAACGGTGAGGCGGCCACGCAGATCCTCCGGCAGGCCCGCGAGTGCTCCGGGCACCACCCGCGACAGGAGTGAGGCGCCCTGGCTGCCGCCGATCACCAGCACATCCATCGGCCAGTCGCCGGGCGGCGTGTATTCGTAGGCCGCACGTTCGAGCACCGATCCCCGCAAGGGATTGCCGGTATGGGTGCCGGTCACCTCCTCGGGCAGCGCGGTCGGCCAGGTGCCACAGGCCAGGGCATCAACGCGCGTGGCAAAGAGCTCGTTCACCCGGCCCAGCACCCCGTTCTGCTCGTGGATCAGGCGGGGCAGCTTCAGCAGATAGGCCGCCGCCAGTGCCGGGAACGCGGGATAACCGCCAAAGCCTGCCACGCAGGCCGGGCGGTCGCGCCAGAACGTCCACGTCGCCATGATCACGCCGGCGGTGATCTGGAACGGCGCCAGGATCTTCGAGAGCGTGCCCGCCCGCTGGGTGGTGCCCGCCGCGACAACGCGCCGCCGCACGCTTTCGGGGAAGCCACCCGCGTAGCGCGCGCCGCGATCGTCGGTCGACAATGCGACACGCCAGCCGCGCGTCAGCATCGTCTCGGCCAGCGCCTGGGCGGGGAACATGTGCCCGCCCGTGCCGCCTGCCGCAATGACCAGAAGGGGCTGGCTCATGGATGTGCTCATACCTGCCGCCCGGGCATCTCGCCAGAGGACCTGAGCCGCGTCATCACCAGAAGCGCGCCGATGACGATGGCCCCCGCCAGCATGGACGAGCCGCCGTAGGAAATGAAGGGCAGCGTCATCCCCTTGGCCGGGAGCAGCCGGATCGCAACCGCAAAGTTCACGAAGGCCTGCAGCCCGAAGAGCGTCGCCATCCCCGTACCTGCGAGGCGGATGAAGGGATTGCGCTCCTCGACCAGAAGGCTGAGCGCCCGGATGGTGATGAGGAGATAAATTCCAATGATCAGAAGCGTCATCAGCAGCCCGAACTCCTCGGCCGCGACCGCGACGATGAAATCGGTATGCGCATCCGGCAGCGCCCATTTGACCTGTCCCTGGGCGGCGCCAACGCCGAAGAGCCCGCCCTCCCGGATTGCTGACTGGGCGTAGGCGAGCTGGCTGTGCGGGTCGACCCCCTCGGCAAGGTATCCGTCGATGCGCCGCGCGACGTGCTCGGACGAGGTATAGGCCATGGCCCCCGCGCCCGCGACAAGTGCCGCAAACCCCACCAGCAGCAGGATCGGCGCACCGGAGGCGAACAGCATCACCGCCCAGACGCTGAGCACCAGCATCGCCTGTCCGAAGTCCGGCTGCATGGCCAGCATGACTGCGATCCCTGCAACGAAGATGGCCGAGATCGTGCGCCCCGGCGGGCCCGAGCGCTCCATCGCGCCAGCCATCAGCCAGGCGGCGAAGACGACGAACCCTGGCTTCAGGAACTCGGACGGTTGCAGCGAGGCGAACCCCAGCGAGTACCAGCGCACGGCCCCTTTCCCGAAGTCGGTCCCCAACCAGGGCAGCAGCGCGGTCGCGGCCAGTGCGGCGAAGAACACCAGGATCCCGGCACGCCGGAGCACCGGCAGGCTGAGCATCGAGATGAACACGATCAGCCCGACGGCCATGGCCGCGAACACCAGGTGGCGGGCGACATAGTGATACGTCCAGAGCCCGTTCTTCTCGGCAAGCGGCGGCGAGGCCGCGAGCCCGAGAATGATGCCCACGGCGAAGAGCGCCACGATGGCGGCCAGTGTCCAGCGGTCGACCGAGCCCCACCAGTTGCCCACGACCGAGCCCTGGGGGCGTTGCATCATCAGCGAGCGGAAGGTGATCTCGGTCATCGGGCGTCCTCCTGGAGGCGTTCGACGGCCGCGCGAAAGGCGTCTCCCCGCGCCTCGAAGCTGGGGAACTGATCGAAGCTGGCGCAGGCGGGCGAGAGCAGCACAGTCTCCCCGGGCTCGGCATCCGCGTGGGCCGCGGCCACCGCTGCCGCCAGCGTGCCGGTCACCTGATGGGGCGCATCGCCCAGCGTGGCCGCGAAGGCCTCGGCCGCCTCCCCGATCAGGTAGGTTTTTGCGACCCGCCCAAGGAGAGGTACAAGCGGCGCAATGCCGCCCTCCTTGGGCAGGCCTCCCGCAATCCACCGGATGCGGTCGTAGCTGAGCAGCGCCTTCTCGGCGGCGTCTGCATTCGTGGCTTTCGAGTCGTTGACGTAAGCGGCGCCCGCGATCTCGGCGATCTTCTCCATCCGGTGCGCAAGGCCCGGGAAGGTCGTCAGCGCGGGCTCGATCTGGCGCGGGTTGAGACCCACCGCCCGGCACGCCGCATAGGCCGCGCAGGCGTTCTGGTGGTTGTGCGCACCGCGCAGCGCCTCGGCATCGCGCAGGTCGATGGCGGCGATCTGCTTGCCCCGCCATTCGGTCAGGTGGCTCTTGTTCATGAAGACCGACCGGCCATCGCCGCGCAGGCGGGTCGTCGCGGAGATCAGCGTCGGCCGGGCAACGATGCTGGCAAGATACCGCCCCTCGGTCTCGTCGACACCGATGATGGTCGTCTCCGGCGCCCCCGCCTCGAACAGCCGCCGCTTGGCCGCGAAGTAGCCGCCCATGCCACCATGCCGGTCCAGGTGATCCAGCGAGAGGTTCAGGAAGACGGCGATGTCCGGCGCCAGCGTCCGCGCGAGCTCGATCTGGTAGGACGACAGCTCCAGCACCACGATCTCGCCCGCCCCCGGCGGCGCCAGATCCAGCACGCCACGTCCGATGTTGCCGCCCATCTGTGTGGGCCGCCCGGCGTGGCTGAGGATGTGGTGGATCAGCGCCGTGGTGGTCGACTTGCCGTTCGATCCCGTGACTGCGATGACCTGCGGCCAAGGGGCCTCGTCGTCCTCGGGCTCCACATCCGCGAGCGCCGCGAAGAACAACCCCACGTCGTTGTCGACGGGGATGCCGTTGTCCCAGGCGCGCTGCACGGCCTTGTGTGGTTCGGGGTAGAGGTGCGGGATCCCGGGCGAGACGATCAGGGCGTCGAGGTCGGCAGCCTCCCGTTCGCGGGTGAGATCAGCGATCTCGAAGTCTTCGGCAGCACTGCGGCTGTCCTCGCGGTCATCCCAGCAAACGGGGATGGCCCCGCCAGCCCTCAGAGCCCGGGCCGTGGCCAGGCCCGAGCGCCCGAGGCCAAGGACCCCGACCCGCTGGCCTTCGTATGCGGTCACGGGGATCACGAAACGCACCCGTCGCAGCAGCCGCCGGAAAGACGCGCCGGGGCGACCGAGCAGTCTGCGCGTCGCTGCGACAGCGCGCGCGAAATGGCGGGTCCGGTGGTCATCTTACCTTCAGGCTTGCCAGACCGATCAGCGCCAGGATCAATGCGATGATCCAGAAGCGGATCACGATGGTGGGCTCGGCCCAGCCCTTCTTCTCGAAATGGTGGTGGATCGGCGCCATGCGGAAGACGCGCTTGCCGGTCAGCTTGAACGAGGCCACCTGGACCATCACGCTGACCGCTTCCAGGACGAAGAGCCCGCCGATGATCGCCCAGACGATCTCGTGCTTGGTCGCGACCGCGATCGCGCCCAGACAGCCCCCAAGTGCCAGCGAGCCGGTATCGCCCATGAACACCATCGCAGGCGGCGCGTTGTACCACAGGAACCCCAACCCCGCCCCGATGAGCGCTGCGGTGACCACGGCGATCTCGCCGGTGCCGGGGACGTAGTGGACGCCCAGATATTCGGTGAAATCCGTGCGCCCGACGACATAGGCGATCGACCCCATCGACGCGGCGGCGATCATCACCGGCATGATGGCGAGCCCGTCCAGCCCGTCAGTCAGGTTCACTGCGTTGGCACTGCCGACGATCACCAGCATCGCGAACGGGATGAACACCACACCGGCCGTAATCAGCGTGTCCTTGAAGATCGGCACAGCAATGGCGCTCTGCAGCCCTTCAGGCTGGTTCGAGGCCATGTACCACGATGCCGCAAAGGCGATCACGAAGCCGATCAGAAGACGCAGCGTGCCCGACAGCCCCTTGTTGTCGGACTTCTTCACCTTGTTGAAATCGTCGGCGAAACCGATCAGCCCGAAGCCCAGCGTCACCGCCAGCACCGACACCACGAAGGCATTGTCGAGCCGAGCCCAGATCAGCGACGAAATCACGAGCCCGCCCAGGATCAGCACGCCACCCATCGTGGGGGTGCCGGCCTTGGACTGATGCTGCTCGGGCGCGTCCTCGTAGATCGGCTGGGCACCGCCCATGACGCGCAGCTTGTTGATCAGGGGCCGTCCGAAGATGAACGCGAACAGCAGCGCGGTCAGGAACGCGCCCCCCGCCCGGAAGGTGATGTAGCGAAACAGGTTGAAGACGTCGCCGCCGTCGGACAAGGGAACAAGCAACTCGTACAGCATCACGCCACTCCATCTACATCTTGTGCCGAGACAGCGCCCAACTGCTTGATCGTGTCCACGACCACGGCCATTTTGGCGCCGAGCGAGCCCTTGACCATGACCGTGTCGCCCGGGTCAAGCTGTTTCCCGATTTGGGCGGCCAGCGCCGCCGAGTCCTCGGCCCAGATGCCCCGGCGCGCAGCCGGCAAGGCATCGAATAGGTGACGCATGCGCGGCCCGCAGCAGTGAACCCGATCGATCATGTCGATGGCTGCATTGCCCGCCATCCTGGCGTGGCGATCGTTCTCGGTCGGGCCGAGCTCGAGCATATCCCCCAGGACGGCAATCCGACGGTCGGCAGCACGATCGGCCGCCAGGACCGCCAGCGCGGCCCCGAGTGCGGCCGGGTTGGCATTGTAGCTTTCGTCCAGGAGCGTGATCTCGCCGTCAGTGCCGCCCGGGCCAAGCGCGATCGTCAGCCGCGCGCCCCGGCCGGACGGCGGTGTCCAGGTGGCCAGATCCAGCGCCGCACGGGCGAGATCGACGCCTGCCGCCTCGGCTGCGGCAAGGGCACCCAGCGCGTTCAGCGCGAAGTGCACCCCGGGCGAGGCGATCTTGAAGGTCAGCGGTGCACCGTGGATCTCCGCAGCGATGACCGTCGCCATGGCCGTCGGCACAGCCTCGACCAGCCGGTACGCCTCCGCCGCCCTGCCGAAGGCCACGATGTGGTTGGGGTGGGCGGCTTCGGAGAGGCGCCCGAAATAGGGGTTGTCCGCGTTCAGGACCGCGGTGCCGCCGGGCTCCAACCCGTCGAAGATCTCGGCTTTCGCATCGGCGATTGCCTCGACCGTGCCGAGGCTTTCCAGATGCACGGCTTCGACCGTCGTGATCAGCGCGACATGGGGGCGCGCGAGTTGCGACAGTGGTGTGATCTCGCCGGCGTTGTTCATGCCAATCTCAATCACCGCATACTCGGTGTCGGCGGGCATCCGCGCCAGCGTCAGCGGCACGCCCCAGTGGTTGTTGAAGCTGCGGGTCGCGGCATGGGTGCGCCCCTGCCCCGCCAGCATCCTCGCCAGCATGTCCTTGGTGGATGTCTTCCCGACCGAGCCGGTGACGCCGATCACCCGCGCCCCGGTCCGGGCCCGCCCAGCTGCCCCGAGACGGCCAAGCGCGTCGAGCGTGTCACCGACGACCAGGAGGGGCGCACCCTCGGGCACATCATCGGGCACGTGGCTCACCATCGCAGCACCTGCCCCGGCCGCCAGCGCCTGGCCGACATAGACGTGGCCGTCGTGGCTGATGCCCTCGAGCGCCACGAAGAGATCGCCCGGCGCCAGCTCGCGCGTGTCGATGGAGACGCCCGAGACGCCCTCCCACCCGGTCGCCGTACCGCCGGTTGCCGCCATGGCATCATGCGCGGTCCAGAGCGTCATGCCCGCCCCCCGAGGCGTTCGCCGTCCAGTACCTCGACGGCGGTGCGCGCCTGATCGCCATCGTCGAAGGGGCGCATCTCGTCGCCAACCTCCTGGCCCTGTTCATGGCCCTTGCCCGCGATCAGCAGGCAATCGCCCGGCCGGGTCAGCGCGTCCACACCTGTCAGGATCGCCTGCGTGCGGTCGCCGATGTCATCGGCCTCGGGCGCACCTTCCTTCACCGCCGCGCGGATCAGGGCCGGGTCCTCGGACCGGGGGTTGTCATCCGTCACGATGGCGACATCGGCGTAGTCCGCGACCGCCTTGCCCATCATCGGGCGCTTGCCCGGGTCGCGGTCGCCGCCCGCGCCGAAGACGACGATCAGCCGCCTCTCGCAATGCGGGCGCAGTGCCTTGATCGCAGTGGCCAGCGCGTCGGGCGTGTGGGCATAGTCGACATAGATCGCAGCCCCATTGGCCCGGCGCGCTACCAGCTCCATCCGGCCCTTGGCCCCGGTGATCCCGGGCAAGGCCGCGAAGATCGCCGCGGGGTCGTCGCCGCACGCCAGCGCCATGCCCGCAGCCGTCAGCACGTTCCAGGCCTGGAACTCTCCGATCAGCTGCAACCGGGCATCATAGCGTTTGCCGTCCCAGGTCAGTCCGATGTCCTGGCCGTCGGTGTGGAAGGCCCGTGCCACCAGCCGCAGGTCCGCGGCCTCATCCCGACCCACGGCGATCATGTTGCGGTCTCGCGTCGCCATGCGGGCAAGCGCGAACACAGGTTCATCCGCATTCAGGACGGCCGTACCGCCGGGCGCCAGGATCTCGTGGAAAAGCCGCAGCTTCGCGCCGACGTAATCGTCGAAGTCGCGGTGGTAGTCCATGTGATCGCGGGTGATGTTCGTCAGCCCCGCCGTCGTCAGCCGCACGCCGTGCAGGCGGTATTGGGCCAGGCCGTGGCTCGAGGCCTCCATCGCGCCGTGCGTGCAGCCGTTGGCCGCCAGATCGTCCAGGATCTTGTGCAGCGCAATCGGCTCGGGCGTCGTCATCGCCAGCGGCGCATCGAAGCCCTTGCCGGTGATCCCGGTGGTCCCGAAGGCCGCGGCCCGGTGGCCCAGCGCCTCCCAGATCTGACGCAGGAAATAGGTGACCGAGGTCTTGCCGTTCGTGCCCGTCACCGCGGCCATGACAGGGGGCTGGCCCGGGTAGAAGGCGGCGGCCAGACGCGAGAGCACCGCGCGGGGTTCGGCCACGACAAACACCGGTACCGGCAAGGCGCCGATATCCCGGCGCATGGTCGCCACCCCATCCGCAGTGGCCACGATCGCCAGCGCACCCTGGCGCACGGCGTACTGGGCAAACTCGGCGCCATCCAGCTTCTCGCCCTTGATGGCCACGAAGACGAAGCCGTCGCCCACATCGCGGCTGTCAACGGCAATCCCGGTCACGACGGCGGAGGGCACAGGCGGCGCACCCTCGTAGGGCAACCCGCTCAGACCCAGATTTTCAAGCGTGTGCGTGCTCATCCGCTCATTCCAAGGCCGTCTCTAGCGCGCCGTTCGTCTCGACCACCACAGGTGCCGGCCGCATGCCGAGGATCGGCGCAATGCGGGCGATCAGGTCACGCGCCACCGGCACCGCTGTGCGCCCCGCCACGCGGCTCGGCCGGGGACCGGAGCGGTCCGTCGGCTCGTCCAGCGACACGATCAGCACATACTCCGGGTCATCCGTTGGGAAAACCGCGGCAAACGTGGAAATTACACGATCTTTTGCGTAGCCGCCCGGGATCGGCTTGTTCGCCGTGCCGGTCTTGCCGCCAATACCATAACCCGGCAGATCCGCGCGCCGCGCCGTCCCGTCCACGACGGTAGCCCGCATGATGTCCAGCATCTGGCGCGCCGTCTTCTCGGAAAAAATGCGCTCTCCCGTCCGGGGATTGTCCGCAAGAAGGGTCGGGAAGACCCGCACGCCGCCGTTGGCCAGCGTGCCGTAGGCGGCTGCCAGATGCACCGGCGAGGCCGCGATCCCGTGGCCGTAGGCCGCCGTGATGGTCGACAGCTCCTTCCAGCGCTTGTGGCGGATGGGCGTCGAGGATTCCGGCAGCTCGATCCCCGAGAGGCCGAAGAATCCCAGCCGCTCGAGGTAGGACTTGAAGCGCGGTGTGCGCACCATCATCGCCAGCTTCGCGGTCCCGACGTTCGAGGATTTGATTACGATGTCCGCCAGCGTCATCTCGGGCGGCATGCGGTGGCTCTCGCCAATACGGTGGCGGCCATAGCGCAGCTCGCGCGGGGTCTGGATGATGGTCTCCACCCGCGCCGCGCCGACGTCGAGCGCCATGGCGGCCGTCAGCACCTTGAAGGTCGAGCCAAGCTCGTAGCGCCCCTGTGCCGCGCGGTTGAAGCGGGGATGGGTGTAGGACGGGCCGTTGTGCGGCTGACGCTCGGCGTTGGGGTCGAAATCGGGCAGCGAGACCATGGCGAGGATCTCGCCCGTCTTCGCCTTCATCAGGACACCGGCCGCCCCTTTGGCGGTGAGGCGGGCGATGCCCTCGGCCAGGACCTGCCGCATGGCCTGCTGCAACCGGATGTCCAGCGAAAGCCGCAGGGGTTCCGCCGCCATGGCAGGATCCGACAGGCGCGCGTCAAACTCGGCCTCGATCCCGCCCGAACCCTGAAACTCCGCAAAGCGGACAGCCTCGCGCCGGGCCTTGACCCCACCCATGATATGCGCCGCGGTCCGCCCCGCCGGGTAGAGCCGCACCTCACGGCTGCCGAAGTGCAGACCAGGCCAGCCAAGGTCATGGACGGCTTGCTTCTCACGCGGCGAAATCGGACGTTTGATCCAGACGAAGCGGCGTCCATCGGTGAGTTTGCGCAGAATTGCGGGTTCCTCGAGATCGGGGAAGATCCGCGCCAGATCGGCCGCGACCGAGACTGGATCCTTGATCACCGCCGGGTGGGCATAGAGCGACCAGGCCGGCAGGTTGGCCGCCAGCAGCGCCCCGTTGCGGTCGACAATTTCGGCGCGGACGGGGTTCGCCGCGGCCTGTGCCCGCGCGAGGCGGGGCTCGGACGGTTCGGTCAGCGCAAGAAGGCCCATCTGCAGCCCGACCGCCGCGTAACATAGCAGGAAGACCATCATCACAAGGATGAGCCGCCAGTCGCCGCGAAGCGCATTGCGCCCGACGGGGCGTTGGGTGGCGGCGATCTCGGTCATTGGACGAACCAGCCGACGGGACGGCCACGCGGCACGGGCATCTCGGGCCCGGTCTCCGCGACCGGCGCCTCGGGCACCAGCGGTGCGTCCGGGAAGGGCACGACCATGGCATCCTGCAGGACCTCGGGCGTCATCGGCACAAGCTGCAGCCGGTGATTGTGCTGAGCAACCAGCGCCTGCAGACGCTCGGGCCGGTTGAGATAGGCCCATTCGACGCGCAGCACCTGAAGCTGCTCGCGTTCCTGCGCGATCTCGCTGCGCAGTTCGACGACCCGGTCATAGGCCGTCATCGTGTTGTAGTTGATCCCGTAGGCCCAGACCGCCATGGCGACGACCGCCGAGACAATGATCAGTGCATGCCGGATCATGGGAGCTCTCCCGCGATCTTGGGCAGGCCCAGGACGCGTGCCTCGAGCGCGACAGGGGTGGCATCGGTACGGACTGCCCAGCGCAGGCGGGCAGAACGAGCGCGCGGGTTGCGCTCGGTCTCGGCCGGGCCGGCGGCCACGGGTTTTTCGGGCCGCTCGAACCGGGGCGGCGGCATCTCGCGGTCGGGGCCGTGCCGCGAGCCACCCGCGGTGATGGCCGAGCCCGTCTGCAGATACCGCTTCACGATCCGGTCCTCGAGCGAGTGGAACGTGACAACCACGAGCCTGCCACCGGGCCTGAGGATCCGCTCGGCGGCGGCGAGGCCGCGGACAAGCTCCCCCAGTTCGTCGTTCACCGCGATCCTGAGCGCCTGGAATGTGCGGGTCGCCGGATGGAGCTGCCCCGGGCGGGGCCTTGGCAGGCATGAGGCCACGATCTCGGCCAGCTGCAACGTCGTCTCGATCGGTGTCTCGGCGCGGGCCTTGACGATGGCGCGGGCGATCCGGCGCGCCGCCCGCTCCTCGCCCAGCCCGTAGATCAGATCGGCCAGTTGGCCTTCGTCCAGTCCCGCCACCAGATCGGCAGCGGACCGGCCCTCGCCCGACATGCGCATGTCGAGCGGCCCGTCGCGCATGAAGGAGAACCCCCGCACTGCCTGATCGAGCTGCATCGAAGAGACCCCGATATCCAGCACCACGGCGTCGACCCCGTCGGGTGCCTCGGCCTCGACCAGCCTGTCGAGATCGCCAAAGCGGCCTTCGATCAGCACCAGCCCCTCGGCCGGCTCGGCCAATGCCAGCGCGGACGGGTCACGGTCGATCCCGATCACCCGCGCACCACGCTCCAGGATCGCACGGCTGTAGCCGCCTGCCCCGAAGGTGCCGTCGACCACGATGCGCCCGTCCAGGGTGCCCAACGCCACCATCACCTCGTCCAGCAAGACGGGGACATGTGGCTGGAACGTATCCGGAGCCACTGCGGCGTTCATCCGTCCAGCCCCCTCAAGTCGATGTAGACGGGGTCATCCCCATCGTCGCCAAGCTCGGCCTCGAAGGCATTGTAACCTTCAGGCGTCCAGATTTCGAAACACGAGGCATTGCCCGCGAAGCGCACGTCCTTGACCAAGCCGATCACCTCGCGCAGGCCCTTCGAGATCAGGATCCGTCCGTTGTCGTCGACCTGCACGTGATTGGCGCGGTTGATCAGCGCGACGGCCATCTGGCGCTGACGCTTGCGGCTGCCGTAGTCGGTTGTGTTGTGACGCTCGATCAGCTTGTCGTAGGATTCGGCCGTGAAGGCGACATGCGACCGCGGATCCTCGAGTTGGGGGACGATCACCAGCGCGCCGTCCGAGCCGCGCGTCGTCAGAACCTTGCGAAAATCCGTGGGAAGCGCGACGCGACCCTTGTCGTCGAGCTTGTGGTCGTGGATCCCTGTGAAATGCCTGACCACGGCCCCGGGCGTCCCTTTTGTTCCGCCAGAGGGGAGGGCCTGGAACGGAACGGGCGGATCGTTAGCCTGCCGATCCGCCCGCCGTCCCTCGGAGTGTCACGCGACTTGCCCGATTTGCCGGGTCTGCTCTCAGCCGCGCAGTGTGCTCTCGCCTCTGCTCTTCTCCTGGAGACACCCGCTGGAGCCTGTATGAAACCGCTCGATTATTGTGCTGCCAGCGGATGTCTCTGAGGACATTGTGTACTCCACCACTCTCTCCCACACAAGCCCATAACCTCCCACCAAGCCATTTTTCTCACCCATGTCAACATCTTGTATCGCCGCGCGGAGTATCCGCAACATGCGGACCCGCCGAGAGAAGATTGGACCGCAGCACGGCCATGCGCTAGCTCCGGTGGGACAGAAGTGGAGAGGAAGGGGCGAATCCCATGGAGCATTTCAAGGCAGGCACGCGACCCACGAAATACGGGCCTGAGTCGTATTTCACCGGCACCGTGATGCAGGATCCGATCGTCGAGGCCCCGGAACCCGCCCGCATCCGCGCCGTGCGTGTGAGCTTCGAGCCGGGCGCGCGGACGGCCTGGCACACGCATCCGCTGGGTCAGACGCTGCACGTCGTCTCGGGCGTCGGGCGGTTCCAGACGCTGGGCCAGCAACCGGTCGAGATCAAGGCGGGCGACACGGTCTGGATCCCACCGGGAGAGAAGCACTGGCATGGTGCCGCCCCCGACACGGCGATGGTCCATATCGCGTTCCAGGAAGCGCTCGACGGCAAGCACATAGAGTGGATGGAGAAGGTCGAGGACACCGACTACCTGGTCGATCCCGCCTGATCGGATGCGGCGCGCCCGTGTCCGGGATGCCGGAGACGGGTGAGCCGGGGGGACGCAAGGATGAAGCGGATCCTGGCACTATCGGGAGGCGGCGTGCGCGGTGCCGTGGAGGTGGCATTCCTCGAGGCGATCGAGGCGCACTACCGCAAGCTGGGCCACGACAGCCTGGCCGATGTCTATGACCTCGTGGGCGGGACGTCGACCGGGGCGCTGGTCGCCACGGCCATATCGCTCGGCCAACCGGTCTCGGAGATCGCCCGGTTCTACACCGAGAAGGCGCCGCGGTTGTTCGGCAAGTCGCGCGGCGGTCTCGCGCGGCTCTTCAAACCGGCCTTCGACTCGCGGATCCTGGAGGACGAGATCCGGGGGGAGGTCGGCGATCTCACGCTCGGCGCGCCGGAGCTGCGCACCTATCTGGGGATCGTCACCAAGCGGCTGGACACCGGGGCGCCCTGGATCCTCTCGAACATACCCAGCGCCCCCTATTTCGAAGACGACCCCGCCGAAGGCTTCATCGGCAACAAGCACTACGAGCTGGCAAAACTGCTGCGTGCGTCTTCTGCCGCCCCGACGTTGTTCCAGCAGCAGACGATCAAGGTCGCCCCGAACGAGGCGCCAGGCGTCTTCGTCGATGGCGGCGCGAGCCCCTACAACGACCCCTCGATGGCGCTGCTCCTGTTGGCGCGCGCGAAGGCATTCGGGCTGGAGTGGCCGCTGGGGGTGGCGAACCTCTCGATCACGTCGGTTGGCACCGGCACGTACCGCCGCCGCCTGCCCCGCGAGATCGCGGCGAAGGCGCCGCCCTGGCAGATCACCAAGGAGACGCTCCTTGGCATGATCAACGACAACGAGGCGCAGGCGCTGACAATGATGCAGTGGATGGGCCAGTCCCCTCAGCCGGAGCGTCTCAACTCCGAGATCGGGACCTTGGACGGCGAGACACTGTTCGGGGAGCCAGCCTTCCACTTCCAGCGACTCGACCTTCCGATCGGTTACGCAGCTCTGCGCTCGGCCGGCGTCGAGGTCACAGAAGCGGAGGTCAGACGGTTCGAGACGATTGAGGACCCGAAGGTGATCCCACGTCTGATGGAAGTGACACGCGCCTATTGCGCGAACACCTACGACCTGGACGCGCTGTTGGTCTGAGGCGGGATCGGGATCTCTCTTTCAGGTAGCCCCTTTTGCCGGGGCTCGGAGGGTCGTTGCCGCAGTCGCAAAGGTCGGGCGGCCGCCCGGTGGGTCCGTTGCGGGACCCTGCCCTGTTACCCTGGGCAGGGGGTTGCCTGGTGACGGGAGCTACCCCGTGGCGGGTGTCAATCGCCAGGCATCCGTGCCAAGTGGCCGCCGCGGTGCAGCCCGAGATGCCGGTCTCCAAAGGATGCCGAGCGGTCTACCGGCGATTCCCTAAGATTTGGCTAAAGTTGCGCACGTGAGAACCCGCACCGGGCAACCGTAGACCATCCCGCTGCCCCACCGCCCACAAGAAAAACCCCGGCGGGAACCCGCCGGGGTCGGTCTCATCTCACGGCGGGTTTGAAACCCACCGCATGCCCGGCATTACTGCCAGCGCTTGATGATCTCCTCGTAGGCGATGGTCTCGCCCTGAGGTTTCTCGTTCTCGAGCTTGGCCTTGGGCGAGCCGGGCTGGCTGAGCCAGAACTCTGGATCCTGCTCGTCGTTCAGGCGCGGGCCGCAGCCACCATAGACCTGGGCACGCTCGTCAGCCGACTGCATGCGGGCCATGATGGTGTCCATCTCCATGGCGAGACGGTCCATGGCTTCCTGCGGCGTGAACGCACCCGAGTTCACGTCCCCGATCTGCTGCCACCAGAGCTGCGCCAGCTTGGGGTAGTCCGGCACGTTGACGCCTGTCGGCGACCAGCGCACCCGGTCGGGAGAGCGGTAGAACTCGACCAGACCACCGAGGTTCGGCGCCCGCTCGGTGAAGCTCTCGTGGTTCACGGTCGTGTCGCGGATGAACGTCAGGCCCACGTGGGACTTGCGGACATCGACGGTCTTGGAGACCACGAACTGCGCATAGAGCCATGCGGCCTTGGCGCGATCGATCGGCGTCGACTTCAGGATCGTCCACGAACCGGCATCCTGGTAGCCGACCTTCTGACCCTCGGTCCAGTAGGGACCATGCGGGCTGGGGGCCATCCGCCAGAGCGGCGCACCATCGGCATCCACCGTGTTGTTGCCCTCGGACTGCGGGGCAACCATCGACGCCGTGAAGGCGGTGTACCAGAAGATCTGCTGGGCCACGTTGCCCTGGCTGAGCGCCGGCAGCGATTGGTAGAAGTCGTAGCTGGCCGCACCCGGAGGCGCATACTTCCGCAGCCACTCGTCCCACTTGCGGATCGCATAGACCGCAGCCGGGCCGTTCGCCGCCCCGCCGCGCGAGACCGAGGCCCCGACCGGGTTACAGGTGCCGGCTTCCATGCGGATGCCCCATTCGTCGACGGGCACGCCGTTCGGCTCGCCCACGTCACCGGCGCCCGCCATCGAGAGCCAGGCATCCGTCATGCGCCAGCCCAGGTCAGGCGCGCGCTTGCCGTAGTCCATGTGGCCATAGACCTTTACGCCGTCGATCTCCTGGACATGCACGCTGAAGAACTCGGCGATGTCCTCATAGGCCGACCAGTTGACCGGAACGCCCAGGTCGTAGCCGT
Source organism: Pseudomonadota bacterium (assembly GCA_039033215.1). Lineage (GTDB taxonomy): Bacteria > Pseudomonadota > Alphaproteobacteria > Rhodobacterales > Rhodobacteraceae > Thermohalobaculum. The sequence goes on from JBCCDA010000005.1 coordinate 65,292, forward strand.
AGATCTCCTTGAACTGCGCCTGCAGGTCAGGATTGTCGAACCAGTCCTTGCGGAACCAGTAGAGGTTGGCGAACTGCTGGTCGGGCAGCTGGTAGAGGTTGCCGTCCGGCCCCGTCGTGAAGCTGATCCCCATGAAGTCATCGAGATCGAGACCGGGGTTCGTCACGTCCGGGTTCTCGGCCATGAACTCGGTCAGGTTGTAGGCGAGCTGCAGGCGCGAGTGCGTGCCGATCAGATCCGAGTCGTTGACATAGGCATCGTAGAGATTGCGCTTGGTCTGCATCTGGGTCTGCACGGCCTGCACGACCTCGCCTTCCCCCAGCAACTGGTGGTTGACCTTGATGCCGGTGATCTCCTCGAAGGCCTTGGTCAGGACTTCCGACTCGTAGCTGTGCGTCGGGATGGTTTCCGACAGCACGTTGATCTCCATCCCCGCGAACGGGGCGGCGGCGTCGATGAACCACTGCATCTCGGCCTTCTGCTCGTCTGCGGAAAGCGCCGAGGGTTGGAACTCCTCGGTGATCCATCGTTCGGCCGCGGCCATGTCTGCGTGGGCTGGCGCCCCCCAGACCAAGGCAAGCGCTGCCGCGGTTGCGTACAGATTTCTTCTCATGGTTCCTCCCGTGAGATTGCAGCCCTTTTCGGGCTCGGTTTACCGGCCTCTACACCCAACGGAACACCGAAAGGGCAAAGAGGACCGAGATGATGGTGGCATACCAGAGCGGCTGATCGCTGAAGCCGAGCCAGCCGAGGTGGATGAAGGCAGAGCCGAGCAGGCTGATGAACAGCCTGTCGCCCCGGGTCGTATCGATGCCGAGAGCACCCGGTGTGCGGGGATTGCCGCCCGGCTTGCGGATCTCCCAGATCGTCATGGTGATCAGGGCGCAGGCGATGAGCCCGAAGAATGTCGCCGTCTGCCAGGTCCAGGCCATCCAGGCGAGCAAGGGCTCGTCGACGGCATTCTGGGCGTGTGCGAGGCCCGGCACGACCGCCCAGGCCAACACCGCAAGCGCGCCGCCGAGCATTCTGGGCGCGCGCACGCCGGAGGCTGCTTGGGAGGCTCTCCTCTTCATCTGGCCCGAAATACCTTGGAAGGTCGGTGTCCGCACATCTCTCTCTGATCGAGCGTCGACCATCACACCCTCCCCATCGCGAAACCCTTCGCGATGTAGTTGCGCACGAAGTAGATAACGATCGCTCCCGGGATGATCGTCAGCACCCCAGCCGCCGCCAGCAGTCCCAGCTCATACCCGGAGGTCGAGGCCGTCTTTGTCATCACGGCGACGATGGGTTTGGCGTCCACCGCCGTCAGCGTCTTCGCCAACAGCATCTCGACCCAGCTGAACATGAAGCAGAAGAACGCCGTGACCCCGATGCCGCTTGCGATCAGCGGCATGAAGATCTTCACGAAGAAGGCCGGGAACGAGTAGCCATCGACATAGGCCGTCTCGTCGATCTCCTTCGGGACGCCCGACATGAAGCCCTCCAGGATCCAGACCGCCAGCGGAATGCTGAACAGGCAATGCGCCAGCGCCACCGCGAAGACCGTGTCGAACATTTGCATCGACGAATAGAGCTCGATGAACGGCACGGCAAAAACCGCGGGCGGCGCCATCCGGTTCGTCAGCAGCCAGAAGAAGAGGTGCTTGTCGCCAAGGAAGCGGTAGCGGCTGAAGGCATAGGCGGCAGGCAGCGCCACACTCACGGTCAGCACGGTGTTGATGCAGACATAGAGGATCGAATTCACATAACCCCAGGCCCATGACGGATCGCAGCCCGCCCGGACAGCGCCGCCCCAGATCTCGGGCACACCGCACAGGATCGCGCTGTAGTTGTCGAAGGTGAACGTGACCGGGAAGGGGCTGAAGCCGCCCAGGATCTCGTTGGTGGTCTTGAACGACATGTTCACGAGCCAATAGATCGGCAGCATCAGAAACAGGATGTAGAGGGCGGGAACGAGCCAGCGGAGCTTCATTTCTTCTCCCCCTGCATCACCAGCGTGTAGAACAGCCAGCAGACCAGCAGTGTCATCAGGAAATAGATGATCGACATCGCGGCGGCATTGCCGAGGTCCTGCTGTCCAAGCGCGATCTTGACCAGATCGATCGACAGGAAGGTCGTCGAGTTGCCGGGTCCTCCGCCGGTCAGGACCGACGGCTCGGTATAGATCATGAAGCTGTCCATGAAGCGCAGCAGGATCGCGATCGTCAGCACGTGCTTCATCTTGGGCAACTGGATGTAGCGGAACACGGCCCAGCGGCTGGCGCCGTCGATGCGGGCGGCGCGGTAGTAGTTCTCGTCAATCGACTGCAGACCCGCATAGGCCAGCAGCACCACCAGCGAGGTCCAGTGCCAGACATCCATCAGGATCACCGTGAACCAGGCGCTCAGCGGTTGGCGGGTGAAATTGTAGTCGATCCCGATGGCGTTCAGCGTGTAGCCCAGGAACCCGATGTCCGGCAGCGCGAAGATGTTCCACATCGCGCCGACCACGTTCCAGGGGATCAGCAGCGGCAGCGCCATCAGGACAAGGCACAGCGACGCCCAGGCGCCCGACTTCGGCATGCAGAGCGCGATGCCGACTCCCAGAGGAATCTGGATCGACAGGATGATGAAAGTGAACGTGAGCTGTCGCAGGAGGGCTGCCTGGAACCGCTCGGACGCCAGCGTATCCGCGAACCAGACAGGCCCCACGAACGAATAGTCGCCGTAGAAGACCTCCTGCACCGAATAGTTGACCACCGTCATCAGCGGCAGGATCGCGTTCATCGCGACCAGAAAGAGCACCGGCAGCACCATGAACCAGGCGCGCTGGTTGACCGTCTTGTTCATGCCTCGGCTCCCGTCTGAGGCACGGTCCCGCGCAGGTCGCTGTCGACGATGCGGTCGTCGACGTAGACATGGATGGACTCCGGATCGAACGAGAGCCGGCTGGCGTCGGCCGGCACCTCGGTGCCTTCGGGCAGGACAGCGTTGACCTCGGTCTCGCCGTGGCGCGCGCGCAGGATCTTGTGCCGCCCGATATCCTCGATCCGGTCGATCTGGATGGGCAACCCCTGCCCCGACGTGAGGCGTGTGTGCTCGGGGCGCACACCGATAGCCGTCCGGCCACGAGGAATGTTCGAGAAGCCACGGCCGAGCGGGATCGCCGTGCCGTTCACCTGCGCCTGATCGCCGACGACCTCGGCGGGCAGGACGTTCATGCCGGGAGAGCCGATGAAGTAGCCAACGAACGTATGCTCCGGCCGGTTGAAGAGCTGCTCGGGCGTGCCGAGTTGCACGACCTCACCGTCCAGCATCACGACGACCTTGTCGGCAAAGGACAGCGCCTCGGTCTGGTCGTGGGTCACGTAGATCATCGTGTGGCCGAACTGGCGGTGCAGTTCCTTCAGCTGGGTGCGCAGCTCCCACTTCATGTGGGGGTCGATCACGGTCAGAGGCTCGTCGAAGAGGATCGCGCTGACATCCTCGCGAACCATGCCGCGGCCGAGGCTGATCTTCTGCTTGGCATCGGCCGTCAGGCCCTGGGCGCGGGCATCGAGACGATCGTCGAGGCCGATCATCCTGGCGATCTCGCGGACGCGGCGGTCGACGTAGGCGCGCTCCATCCCCTTGTTGCGCAAGGGAAACGCCAGGTTATCGTAGACCGTCATCGTGTCGTAAACGACCGGGAACTGGAAGACCTGCGCGATGTTTCGCGCCGCTGTCGGAAGCTCGGTCACATCCTGCTCGCCAAAGAGGATCCGCCCCTTGGACGGCACCAGCAGCCCCGAGATGATGTTCAGAAGCGTTGTTTTCCCGCAGCCCGACGGCCCCAGCAGCGCATAGGCCTGACCGTCTTCCCACTCGTGGTCGATATGCGGCTTGATCTGGTAATCCTCGGGCCCCTGGGGCGCCGGATTGTACGAATGCGCCAGTGCCGACAGCGTGATCCTGGCCATCAGGCGGCCTCCGCATAGGCGGCGGCGGAGATCAGGCTTTCGTCCTCGCCAAAGAGATAGACGTGCGCCGGGTCCACCCAGAGCGTGCGCTGCTCGCCGCCCGGCAGATCGTGGACGCCGTGGATCAGCGCAACCCAGCGGTCCGTTCCGTGTGTGACGTGGACGTAAGACTCCGATCCCGTGATCTCGGTGCCGATCACCTCGCAGGCAAAGTCCATGGCGTCGGGCCTGTGCGCGCCGAGGCTCAGGTGGTTGGGCCGGAACCCTGCCAGATAGGTCCCGTCCGCAAGGCCCTCGAACGCCTTCGCCGTGCCCCCGGCGTAGCTCACCAGATCGCCGCGCTTCTCGATCCGGCAGAAGTTCATGGGCGGGTCCGAGAAGACACGCGCCGTCACAGCATCGGCAGGCTGGCGGTAGACCTGGGGGGTCGGCCCGAACTGGGTGATCCGGCCCTCCCACAGGCACGCGGTGCTCCCGCCGAGCAGCAGCGCCTCGTGCGGTTCGGTGGTGGCATAGACGAAGATCGCGCCCGAGGCCTCGAAGATCTTGGGGATTTCCGCGCGCAGTTCCTCGCGCAGCTTGTAGTCGAGGTTCGCCAGCGGCTCGTCCAGCAGCACGAGCCCCGCCTCCTTGACCAGAGCACGCGCAAGCGCGCAGCGCTGTTGCTGACCGCCGCTGAGCTCCAGGGGTTTGCGCCCCAGTTGCGCCTCGGACAGCTTCATGAGATCGGCTGCGGCCCGGACGCGGCTATCGATCTCGGCCCGCGCCACCCCTTGCAGGCGGAGCGGCGAGGCGATGTTGTCGTAGACGGTCATCCCCGGGTAGTTGATGAACTGCTGGTAGACCATCGAGACGTCACGGGACTGCACCCGGGCGCCGGTCACATCCTCGCCGTCCCAGAGCACCCGCCCCTCGGTCGGCTGGTCCAGCCCCGCCATCAGCCGCATCAGCGTGGTCTTGCCGCTGAGCGTTGGGCCCAGCAGCACATTCATCGTCCCACGCACCAGCGTCAGCGTGGTCGGATGGATGTGAACCTCCGCGCCGACGCGCTTAGAGATGTTCTCGAGCCCGAGGCTCATCTGCGTCACTCCCCACAAGTGGCGTGCATTGCGCCACTTTCTCTCTTGTCCAGTTATCCAGAGCCGTTGCTTCGGCCTCCGTCAAGCGCAGACCCAGTTTCGTACGCCGCCACAGGATGTCCTGTGCCGTGCGCGCCCATTCGTGATCGATCAGCCAGCCCGCTTCGGCCTCGGTCAGCGTGGCCCCGAAGTCCTGGCCAAGCTCGGCAGCGTCGCTGGCGTCGCCGTAGATGTCGAAGGTGTCACGCCCGTAGTGGCGGACCATTCGCCGGGCCCAGGCCGCATCCACGAAGGGATAGCGGGCGCGTATCTCGGCCTCCAGCGCGGCGACGCCGTCCACGGGGAAATCCCCGCCCGGCATCGCGGGCGTGTCCGTCCAGGGTGCGCCCATCTTCGGGAAGAAGGGCTTCAGTTTCTCCAGCGCCGATTCCGCGAGCCTCCGGTAGGTCGTGATCTTGCCCCCGAAGACGTTCAGGATCGGTAGCTTGCCATCGGCCGTGTCGACATCCAGCACATAGTCGCGCGTTGCCGCCGTCGCGGACTTCGCCCCATCGTCATAGAGCGGACGCACGCCCGAATAGGTCCAGACCACATCCTCGGGTGCGATGGGTTCCTTGAAGTACTCCGAGGCGGCATCGCGCAGATAGTCCGTCTCCTCCGGCGTGCAGACGGCCTCGGCAGGGCTGGCGTCGTGTTCGCGGTCGGTGGTGCCGATCAGGGTGAAGTCTTCCTCGTAGGGGATCGCGAAGATGATGCGCCCGTCGCCCTGCTGGAAGATGTAGGAGCGGTCGTGCGCGAACTTCTGGCGAATGACGATGTGGGACCCGCGGACAAGGCGGATCCGCGCGGGGGCGTTGGCACGCACGCGGTTCTGGATGATCTCGTCGACCCAGGGCCCGCCCGCATTGACGATCGCCCGGGCGTGGACCTGACGTTCGCCGCCCGTGGCGAGGTCATGGACGACCAGCGTCCAGTGATCGCCCGCGCGCTCGGCGCTCAGGCATTTCGTGCGCACGGCGATCTCGGCACCCCGGTTGGCCGCGTCCCGAGCGTTCAGTACGACGAGCCGCGAGTCCTGGACCCAGCAATCCGAGTACTCGAAGCCCTTGGTGAAACCGTCCTTCAACGGCTGCCCTGTCTTGTCGGTCCTGAGATCCAGTGTGCGGGTCGCGGGCAGGATCTTGCGGCCGCCCAGGTGGTCATAGATGAAGAGGCCCAGACGAAGCAGCCAAGCGGGTCTGAGACCCTTGTGATGGGGCAGCACGAAGCGCATCGGCCACGAGATGTGGGGCATGGCGCGCAGCAGCACCTCACGCTCGATCAGCGCCTCGCGGACCAGCCGGAACTCGTAGTACTCCAGATAGCGCAGCCCGCCGTGGAAGAGCTTTGTGGAGGCAGAAGACGTCGCCTGGGCGAGATCGCCCTGTTCACAAAGGAAGACCGACAAACCGCGGCCGACCGCGTCCCGGGCGATACCGCACCCGTTCACGCCGCCGCCGATGACGGCAAGATCGACAATCGCGGATGTTGCTTGGTCGGCCATTTCCCCCCGGCGCGCGTTTTGGCTCGTTTGTGTTCGTTTATGTTCATGTTGCAACCAGAGTCAACATCTTGCCGGCAGAACTCGCCGAAGACACAGACTCGCGCTGCGTCCAGCGCCCCGGAAACACCGCTCAACCGCAAGTGTTGACCATTTCCACCGATCCGTGATCACATACGAACATAATCGAAGGGGACCAGTGGCTGGTATGGCGCTGACATTCCGACATCAGGAAATCCTGGAAGTCGCGCGCTCGACAGGGCGGGTCACCGTCGACGGCCTGGCCGAACAGTTCGAGGTGACGCCGCAGACGATTCGCCGTGACCTCGGCGATCTCTGCGATGCCGGGCTGCTGACACGGGTGCATGGCGGGGCGGTTCTCGCGTCCGGACTGGAGAACTTCGGCTATTCCGCCCGTCAGCGGATGGCCCGCGGCGCCAAGGACGCGATCGGCGAGCTCTGTGCCGAGGCCATCCCATCGGGCTCGTCACTCTTCCTGGATATCGGCACAACGACCGAGGCCGTGGCCCGTGCGCTCCTGGGTCACCGCGACCTGCTGGTGGTGACAAACAACCTGAACGTCGCGCGGATCCTGTCGGCCAATGAGCGCTGCGACATCCACATCGCGGGCGGGCAATACCGGCGCAGCGACATGAGCGTCGTGGGCGACGCCGCCGCTGCGTTCATCCGCGAGTTCAAGGTCGATGTGGCCGTCATCGGCACCTCGGCGATCGAGGAAGACGGCGCGCTCCTGGACTATGACCGGCGGGAGGTCACGGCAACGCGGGCCATGCTCGCCAACGCGCGCGCGAGCTATCTGGTCGCGGACGCCTCAAAGTTCGACCGCCGCGCACCGGCTCGGGTCTGCTCGGTCCATGACCTCAGCGCCGTGTTCACGGATCTGCCCCCTCCGCCCGGGTTCCAGGCGATCTGTGCGCAGGCTGGGGTCACTGTGACTGCTGCGAAAACGCGCAACATCGCGTCGGCCTGACCACCAAACGGTCAGCTGCGCAAAGAAACCGCAGCGTGCGCGACGAATGTGTTGCGCCCGATCCGAGTCCTTGCCAGCGTTTCACTTTCTGCAGGGGACAGCACGTGGCGAAGGACGTATCCGCCATTGAAATCGTCGGCGTCGACAAGCGTTTCGGGTCAGGCCCGGGCGCAGTCACGGCGTTGGACAACGTCAGCTTCTCGATCCAGGACAACGAGTTCTTCACGCTGCTGGGCCCGTCCGGTTGCGGGAAGACGACGCTCCTGCGCCTGATCGCGGGGTTCGAGCAGGTCTCCGGCGGGGAGATCTTCCTCTATGGCGAACGTGTCGCGAACCTCCCGCCCAACAAGCGTCCCATCAATACGGTCTTCCAGCAGTACGCGCTGTTCCCTCACCTGACGGTGGCCGAGAACGTCGCCTTCGGGCTGCGCATGCTGGGCAAGTCGAAGGCGGAGATCACCGCACGGGTCGAGGAAATGCTGGCGCTGGTCCAGCTTTCGGCCATGGGCGGGCGTCGGTCATCGCAGCTGTCGGGCGGTCAGCAACAGCGGGTGGCCCTGGCCCGCGCGCTGGCCCCTGCCCCGCGGGTCCTGTTGCTGGACGAGCCTCTCAGCGCGCTGGACCTGAAGCTTCGCCAACAGATGCGCATCGAACTGAAGCAGATCCAGAAGGAAACCGGGATCACCTTCATCTTCGTCACGCACGACCAGGAAGAGGCGCTGACCATGTCCGACCGCATCGCGGTGATGTCGGCGGGCAAGGTCCAGCAGATCGGCCAGGCGGAAGAGATCTACGAGGCCCCGACCAACCGCTTCGTCGCCGATTTCATCGGCGAGACAAACTTTCTGGATGCGGAGGTGCTGACGGTGAACGGCGCCGCGACCGAGGTGCGGCTGCCCGGCGGGCTGGTCCTGACGGCTGCGGGCACGGCGCCCTCGGACGGGCAGGCGCATGTCTCGATCCGGCCCGAACGGCTGAGCCTGTCCGCGGACGGCGAGCTTCCCTGCATGGTGGAGCGGCTCATCTATCTGGGCACGGACACGCAGTACATCGTGCGTCTGGTCGACGGGACCGAGATGGTGGTGCGCGCCCAGAACGCCCACTCCGCCGACCATGCCTTTGCCCCCGGCGACGCGGCGGCGGTCAGGATCGACCCGGGCGCTCTGCGCGTACTGGCAGACTGATGGCAGGACAGGTCGGCAACCAGGATGTCCAGGGCGAGGCGTTCGCCCCGGTCCGCACCTGGCTGATGCTGCCGTCCTGGCTCGTGATCGGCATCTTCATGCTGATGCCGGTCCTGTTGATGCTGGTCTACTCGTTCCTGACCAAGGAGTTCCGGGGCGGTGTCATCTGGGACTTCTCGCTGGCATCCTACGACAAGTTCTTCCTCGACCGCGGGCTCTTCGGCGACGAGGGGCCGTTCGTTCAGTGGTCCTACCTTGAGATCTACTGGCGCTCCATCTGGCAGGCCGGTCTGGCGACGATCCTGTGCCTGCTGATCGGGTTCCCGACGGCGTGGTTCATCGCGACGCGACCACCCTCCACGCGTACGGTCTGGCTGTTCCTGGTGACCGTGCCCTATTGGGTGAACCTGCTGATCCGAACGGTATCGATGAAGTTCCTGATCCGCGACACAGGGCCGGTGAACGAAGGACTGATGGCGATCGGGCTGGTTACCGAGCCGATCAAGATGATCAACACCGACTTCGCCGTGCAACTGGGGCTGTTCTACTCCTACCTGCCCTTCATGGTGCTGCCGATTTATGCGGCGGTCGAGCGCTACAACTTCGCGCTCTCCGAGGCGGCGTCGGATCTTTACGCGTCGCGCTGGCAGGTGCTGCGGCTTGTCGTGATCCCGGCGGTGAAACCGGGGATCGTCGCAGGCTGCATCCTGGTGTTCATTCCGTCTTTGGGGGCGTTCCTCGCGCCTGACCTGCTGGGAGGCGCCAAGAACTGGATGATCGGCAGCCTGATCGAGGACCAGTTCAAGGGGGCGGCCGGCAACTGGCCGTTCGGCGCTGCCTGCGCCATGGTCCTGCTGTCGATGGTGCTGATCGTGCTGCTCTACTATGCGGCCCGGGCACGGGAGGCAAAGGCATGACCGTCTCCGCCTCTCGGTCCGTTCAAGCCGCTTCATCTGGCCAAAAATACCTTAGAAGTGTCAGTAATGCGCCCCCGCGCATCGATGTCCCGGAGGCCGGCTGATGGATCTGCGCCGATACCCCGGGTTCTTCCCACTGACGATCCTCTGCCTCACGCTCCTCTACGCGCCGCTGATCATCGTGATGGTCTACTCGTTCAACGAGAGCCAGTCGATCACGCGCTGGGGCGGGTTTTCCCTGACCTGGTACCACGAGGTCTTCTACGGCGTGCAGTCCGAGAAGTTCCGCGAGGCCGCGTGGAACTCGCTGGTGATCGCGATCTCGGCGGGCGTCACGGCCACGGTGATCGCGACCTGCGCGTCTCTTGCCATGATACGGGCGGGACGGTTCCGGGGGCGGGGCGCCAGCTTCGCCCTGATCTCGCTGCCCCTCATGGTGCCCGAGATCGTGACCGCGGTGGCGACGCTCATCTTTTTCTCGACCATCGGGTTCGAGCGCGGGGTGCTCACGATCCTGCTCGCCCACATCGTCTTCTGCATCCCGTTTGCCTACCTGCCCATCGCGGCGCGGCTGCAGGGGATCGAGGCAGCCTATGAACAGGCCGCCATGGACCTCTACGCCTCGCGCTGGCAGGCCTTTCGGCTGGTGCTGATGCCGCTGATGATGCCGGGCATCGTGTCGGGCTTCCTGCTGGCGTTCATCATCTCGCTCGACGATTTCATCATCACCAACTTCGTGAAGGGGGCCGGGGTAGAAACCCTGCCCACCGCGATCTTCGGGGCCGTGAAACAGGGCATCAAGCCCAACATCATGGCCATTTCCACGCTGATGCTGGGGGTCTCGATCCTCTTCGTGACACTCTCGTATTTCATCGGCAAACTCGGGACAGACAGGGAAAGGACAACCGCATGAAAAAACTGATGCTGGGCGCGGCCATCGCCGCGATGATGGCTGGCAGCGCCGCCGCCGAGGGCAAGCTCTCGATCTACCACTGGTTCGAATACATCCCGCCAGAGCTGCTCGAGAAGTTCGAGGCGGAGTACGGCGTCGAAGTCACGATGGACACGTTCGACAGCAACGAGTCGATGCTGGCCACCCTGAAAGCCGGCGGCATGGGCCAGTACGACGTGGCTGTGCCCGGCGACTACATGGTCAAGATCATGGCCGGCGAAGGGATGCTGGACACGATCGAGGATGGCGAGCTCACGAACAAGGGCAACATCGAGGAGCAGTGGCTGAACGTCGGGTTTGACCCCGGCCGCAAGCACTCGATCCCCTACCAGTGGGGCTCGACCAGCTTCATGGTCAACCGCGATGTCTACGGCGGCGAGATCAACACGACCGACATCATCTTCAACCCACCCGATGAGCTGAAGGGCAAGATCAACGTGCTCGACACGCAGGGCGAGCTGCTGGCGCTGGCGTCACTGCACCTCGGCATTCCGCAGTGTTCCACGGATCGCGAGCAGCTGAAGCTCCTGTCGGCCACGGTCAACGAGGCGAAGGCCAACTGGGCGTCATTCAACTCGGACGGGGCCAAGGACGTGCTGGTCTCGGGTGATGCGGCCGTGGGCATGATCTGGAATGGCTTTGGCGCGAAGGCGCGGGCCGAGGGGGCGAACGTCGAGTACGCCTATCCCGATCAGGGCTATGTCGTCTGGATGGACAACGTGGTCCTGCTGGCCGATGCTCCGAACCGGGCCAACGCGATCAAGTTCATGGACTTCCTGCTGGAGCCCGAGAACATCGCCGCGGTGTCGAACTTCGCGCAGTATACCGCCGGTGTGAAGGGCGTGACGGAGCTGCTGACAGAGGATCTGAAGACCTCGCCCGAGCAGAACCCGCCTGCGACCGCTCCAGCGGGCAGCTTCGTCGAAGTCTGCGATCAGGAAACCCAGGCGCTCTACGACGCGATCTGGACCCGGTTGAAGCAATAGCTGATCGAGCCCTTCGGGCCCGGGCGAGGGCTCTGCCCTCGTCGCCAATGTCGCTCGGACCATTGGGGCGACACTGACAACCCCGAGGGAGTTTCGGCCAGATGAAGCAGGAGCAGGTCTAGGCCCTGCTCCCCTAACAAGGAGATAGACCATGGACGGCACGACCCACGTGAAGATCCTGCACCCGCTCTCGCCGCTGACGGCGGAGGAACTGGCCCAGGCCATCGCCATCGTTCGGCGCGAACTGCCCGGCGGGCCGGACGCGATGTTCGAGATGATCGAGCTGGCCGAACCGGACAAAGGCGCCGTCCGCAAATGGACGCCCGGGGGACCGATGTCCCGCGAGGCCCGCGTCAACGCCTATTTCCGGGGGCGTGCGGGCGTGACCCGCTGCAAGGTCTCGCTGACCGATGACCGGTTGCTGGCGTCCGAGCATCTGGAAGGCGCCATCCCCATGATTGCGCCGGTCGAATTCCTGGAAATCGAGAACCACGTCAAAGCCGATCCGCGCTTCCTCGCAGCGCTCGAGCGCCGGGGGATCGAGAACCTGGACCTCGTGTGCTGCGATCCCTGGTCCGCGGGCAATTTCGGGGTGCCCGAGGAGGCTGGCAAGCGCATCTCCCACATCTTCTGCTGGCTGCGGACGTCTGAACTGGATCACCAGTACGCCCACCCGATCGAGGGGCTGAACGCCACCGTCGACATCGACACGGGCGAGGTGATCGAGGTCTGGGACAACGGCGACGTCCCCGTCCCCATGGGTGACGGCAACTACGACCACACCTTCCAGAAGGTGGTGCGTGAGGATCTGCGCGCCATCAACGTCATCCAGCCCGACGGCGTGTCCTTCAAGATGGATGGCGACCGGTTGACCTGGCACGACTGGGAGCTGGTCGTTGGCTTCAACGCGCGCGAGGGCCTGACGCTCCATGACATCACGTTCAAGGGGCGCCCGGTGATGTATCGCGCCTCGATCGCCGAGATGATGGTGCCGTACGGCGCGCCCGACGGCGCCCACCCACGCAAGAACGTCTTCGACGTGGGTGAGTACGGGATCGGGCGGGTGGTGAACTCGCTGGAGCTCGGCTGCGATTGCCTGGGCGCGATCCAGTACATCGACGGTCACCTCGCGGGCCGTGATGGCGAGGTCGAGACCATCAAGAACGCCATTTGCCTGCACGAAGAGGACATGGGGGTCCTGTGGAAGCACTACGACTTCCGCCTGGACCGGGTCGAGACCCGGCGGGCGCGCCGCATGGTGATCTCTACCATCGCGACGGTGGGGAACTACGAGTACGGCTACTACTGGTACCTGCATCTGGACGGTGAGATCGAGTTCGAGATGAAGGCGACCGGGGTCATCAACACGGTTGCGTGCATGCCCGGCCAGCCGACACCTTACGGGACCGAGGTCGCGCCCGGTCTCATGGGTCAGATCCACCAGCACACGTTCTGTGCGCGGCTGGACATGGCCGTGGACGGGGACACCAACCGGGTGGTCGAGGCGAACACCTACGCCGACCCGGCGGGGCCCGAGAACCCCTATCTCAACGCGTTCCGCCAGCATGACACAGTGTTAGAGACCGAGAAGTGTGCCTGCCGCAAGGCCGATCCCTCGACCCACCGCTACTGGAAGTTCCAGAGCACCGACAAGAAGAACGGCATGGGGACGCCCACGGGCTACAAGCTGATGCCGACGTCGACCGTCACGCCGTTCATCAATCCCGAGGGACCTTCGGGCCGGCGGGGCGGCTACACCTACAACGACCTCTGGGTGACGGCATATGACCCCGACCAACGCTTCCCGGCTGGCGATTTCGTGAACGGATGCGACGGCTCGGACGGGTTGCCGGCCTACGTGGCGGACGACAAGCCGATCGTGGACACCGACATCGTGGCCTGGCACGTCTTCGGCCTGCACCACATGCCACGACCCGAGGACTTCCCCGTCCAGCCCGTGATCACGTGCGGGTTCAAGCTGATGCCAGTCGGCTTCATGGACAACTCCGGCTGTCTGGACCTGCCGCGCGAGGTGAACAAGGCCTCCTGCCACGCCCACGCGGCCGAGTAGGACTACAGGATCAGGTCATCCACCGTCTTGGGATGGTGGGTGATCTGCTCCCACCCCGTCTCGGTGACGATGAAGCTGTCACCGACCTGTGCCCGAAACGTGCCCGTGGCGACCGAGCCGTCGACGGCCAGCACCATTCCGGGCTGGATCACTGTTCTGTCGCCCGTCACCAGTTGCGGGCTTTCCAGATAGCTGAACCCCGTCGCGCGCCCGCAGCGGAAGGGATAGTCAAAGCCCGCGCCCTGGATCACCTCGGCATAGGCGGCGTGGACACTTTCCGCCGTCACCCCTGGGCGCAGTGCCTCGAGCGCGGCGGCCTGGCTGGCCAGTGCCACCTCGTAGAGCCGCAGCTGCTCGGGATCCGTGATCTCGCCGATCCAGAACAGCCTGTCGAAGCCCAGCTTGAAGCGGTGAAAGTTCGTCATGCCGCAAAAGCAGAGGAACACCGGCTCGCCCCGGCACATGATCCGGGTTGATGCCCGGTGGTGCGTTTTCGTGATCTCGGACCCCGAGGCCATGATCTGCAGGAAGTGCGTGTTGGGTGACATCCCGGCGCCCGGGTAGTGAGCGGCCAACAGGTCCGCGGCCCTGCGGGTCCCGGCTTGCGAGGTGGCCAGCGCAACCTCGAACTCCGGCACGCCGTCGGCGATGGCCGCCCGACCGGCCGCCATCATGGCGCCCGCCACCTCGCCCGCGTGACGGGCCAGTTGCAGCTCCTCGGGCGACTTGATCATGCGCATCCCGCTCAACACGGGCGTGATGTCGACCAGCTCGGCGCCCAGATCATCGACGTATGCGCGGACGATCGGTGGCATGTGACCGCTTTCGATCCCGACAACCCCTGCCACCATCCCAGGCAGCTCGGCCCGCCATTCCGCCCCCGCACCGTCGTTCCACGCGGCGATGCGGTCGACCCGCGCCGTCGCCTCGGCCGCCACAGCATCGATGACCGGCGTGATCAGCAGGGACGGCCCGTCGCGCGGGACGACCAGGATCGTGGGGCGCCCGAACTCCATGTGCAGGTAGTCGCCGTAGCCGGTCAGGTAGTAGACGCTGTCGTCGTCCGTGATCAGGGCAACGTCGACGCCGGCGGCACCCAGCCGGGCACGCAGCGTATCCATCCTGTCACCGGCCATTCCCACTCCCGACAGAGCCTCTCGTGCGACCCTACGTCCAAAGGACGCCTCCCGCCACAGGTTGACCGTTGACGCGGCGCCATCCCTTCGTGTGCAGTGAGCCACCCGCACCCGACAGGAGGCCCCGATGGACGGCACGACCCCCCGCGCAAACGAGCGTATCGTCTGGTTCAACGGCGAGTACGTGCCAGAGAGCAAGGCGCTGATCCCCTACCGCGACAAGAGCTTCCTGTTCGGCGACGGAGCCTTCGATCTGACGCGGACGTTCGAACACCGGATCTTCAAGCTGGACGAGCATATCGACCGGCTCTACCGCTCGCTCCGTGCGCTGCATCTGGATGCCACCATGCCGCCGGAGGAGATGACGGCCATCACGCGGGAAGTCGTCGCGCGGAACCTCCACCTGCTGGGTGACAAGGACGACTACTGGGTCGGCCAGCGCATCTCGCGCGGGATCAAGCAGGTCGAGGGCGACAACTGGGACTACTACGGTCCCACGGTGATCGTCGAATGCCTGCCGATGCCGATGGCCGAACGAGCCACGCTCTACCGCGACGGCATCGAGGTGGTGACGCCCTCGGTCCGCCGCACGCCACCGCAATGCCTGACGCCGCGCGCGAAGAGCCACAACTACCTCAACCTCATCATGGCGGACATGGAGGTCCACGCCCAGAACCCCGACGCCTGGGCCGTCACGCTGGATATCAACGGAAACCTCTGCGAAGGGCTGGGATCCAACATCTTCCTTATCCGCGACGGCGAGATCGTCACACCGCGCGAGCAGTTCGTCCTGCCGGGTGTCTCGCGGGCCACAGCGATCGAGCTGGCAGAGAAGCTGGGCATCCCGCTGCGCGAGGCCGATATCGACCTCTATGATGCCTACAATTGCGACGAGGCGTTCATTACCTCGACCTCGCTCTGCATCTGCCCCGTCGCCTCGATCAACGGCGCCAAGATGCCGGCTGGACCCTTTGGTCCCGTCACCCAGCGCCTGATCGATGCCTATGTCGAGATGGTCGACTGCGACTTCGTCCAGCAGTATCTGGATCATTTGCCTGCCGTGCCAGCACCTGCTTGATCGCCTCGCCGCGCGCCTTACGGTCAGTCCTTAAACAGGGAGACCATCATGGCCTGGCGTATCGGCATCGACATCGGAGGGACGTTCACGGACGTGGCGCTGGTCGAGGAGACCACGGGCCGCATCGGCGTTGCGAAGGTCCCCACGACCCCCGGTGACTTCGGCCAGGGCGTACTGGACGGCATGCAGGCCGTCATCGCGAAGTACGGGATCGACCCGTCGGAGGTCTCGCTGCTGGCCCACGCGACAACCGTCGTGACCAATGCCATCCTCGAGCAGAACGGCGCGCGCTGCGCGCTCGTCGCGACCCTCGGGTTCCGGGATGTGCTCGAGCTGCGCCGCTCGGCCCGTCCGGACCTCTACGATCTCTTCCAGGACGCCCCGCATACGCTGATCCCGCGCCGCCACCGGCTGGAGATCACCGAGCGCATCGGCGCAGATGGGGCGGTGGTGACCCCCCTGGCCGAGGACGAGTTGCCGGCGCTGATCGATGCCTTGCGTGCCTGCGAGCCCGAGGCGATATGCGTCTCGCTCCTGTTCTCCTTCCTCAATCCCGACCATGAACGCCGTCTCGGAACCGCACTGCGCGACGCCTTTCCGGACATCCCGGTCTATCTGTCCTCGGAAGTCCTCCCCGAGATCCGGGAGTTCGAGCGCACGTCGACCACGGCAGTCTGCGCCTATGTCGGCCCGATCCTCGGCGCCTATCTCTCGCGGCTGACCGGGACGCTGTCCGATCTGGGCCTGCCCCCGCTTTATGTCATGGGGTCGAACGGCGGCGTCTTCGAGGCGGACGAAGGCATCAAGATGCCTGCAATGGCGGTCGAATCTGGACCTGCCGCGGGGGTGGTCGCCGCCGCTCTGGTCGCCGACCAGACCGGCCACCGCGACATCCTCTCCTTCGACATGGGCGGCACGACGGCCAAAGCGTCCCTGATCCGCGACGCCGCCTACGAGACCACACCCGAATACGAAGTCGGCGGCGGCGCCTCGGCCTCGCGCTGGATGAACGGCACGGGCCATCCGATCCGCGTGCCGGTGATCGATCTCGCCGAGGTATCTGCCGGCGGCGGCTCGATCGCCTGGGTGGACCGCGCGGGCGCGCTGCACGTCGGACCTCAGTCGGCGGGCGCCGTGCCGGGCCCCGTCTGCTACGGGCGCGGGGGCACCGAGCCCACCGTGACGGACTGCAACCTGCTGCTGGGCTACCTCGACGCCACGTCGCTGCTCGGCGGGGAGATGGAGATCGACCTGGCCGCAGCCGAAGGGGCCATCGCCGGCAGGCTGGGCGAGGCACTCGGCGTCGACGCCCGCACCGCCGCGGCCGCCGTGATCGACGTCGTGAACCACGAGATGGCGGAGGCCCTTAAGATCGTCTCCGTCCAGCGCGGCCACGACCCGCGGGACTTCACGCTGGCAGCCTTCGGCGGCGCCGGGCCGCTGCACGCCTGTGCCCTGGCCGAGGAACTGGGCATGGGCCACGTCCTCTGCCCGCCCATTCCCGGCGCCTTCTCGGCACTGGGGCTGGTGACGTCCGACCTCAAGCGCGACTATGTCCGCACCTTCTACCATCGCGCGGACCAGGCGACGCCAGACCAGCTTGCCGATGCCTTTGCCGACCTCGAGGCCGAAGGCACCGCCATGCTCACCCGCGCGGGTGTGGCCGAGCGGCAGCGGCGGCTTCGCCGGACGATTGATGCCCGCTATCCCCGCCAGAGCTACGAGTTGGAAGTTGCGGTGTGCGATCCGCCCTTCAACGAGGCAACGCTCAAGGCGGCCGCCGATGCCTTCCACGATCGTCACGATCAGACCTACGGCCACGCCCGGCGCGACGAACCGGTGCAGTTCGTGAACGTGCGCCTCTCCGCGATTGGAGAGATCCCCAGTCTGCGCGTGCGCCAGGAGCCGCCAACCGAAGACCCGCCGGTGCCGAAGACCCGCGAGGTCTGGTTCCGCGGTCAGGGCGCGGCAACGGCCACGGTCCACCGCCGCGAAACCCTGCCCGCAGGTTTTACGACCACCGGCCCCGCGATCATCGAATCCCTCGAATCGACAACCCTCGTGCGCCCTGGCTGGACGGCCCGCGTCGACGCGGACGGCTTTCTCCACCTGGAACACGCCCGATGAGCGATGCCGCAATTCGGACGCAGCAGACGCCTGCGCAGCACCGGCAGAGGCCTGAATTCGGCGCCGCCGCGCCCCAAGACCGGCCGGGCTCGTCCCGACCGACCCTCCAAAGCCCGTTCCCGCGGCCTGCTGAGAGCGGATACACTTGCCACTCCTGGCACCCACGCCCGCCACACGCGGCGGGGCCCCACCCCCGGCGGAGCCGGGAGTGGGGGGTATCGCATGATGGCGCGCCCCCGCGCCATCGCCGTTTGATCCGAAAGGTCTGCCCATGACCGCCGCCCCCCAAGCCGATCCCGCCGCCTTCGAGATCATGAAGAACGCGCTCTACAAGATCGCCGAGGAGATGCGGGTCGTGCTCTCCAAGACGGCCTATTCCCCCATCCTCAAATCGGCGGGAGACTTCTCCTGCGGCGTCTTCGACCGCGACGGCGCCATGGTGGCCCAGGGCCCGGATCTGCCCATCCACCTCGGCTCCATGCCCGATGCCGTCGCGGCCATCGTCGACCACTTCCGCGGCGACATCCACGACGGCGACGTCTTCATCCACAACGACCCCTACCAGGGCGGCAGCCACCTGCCGGACATCAACGTCGCACGCCCCGCGTTCCTGGACGGCGAACTCCTCGGCTTTTCCTGCCTTCGCGCTCACTGGCCGGACGTGGGCTCCGCCACCCCCGGCTCCTACGGCGCCGTGACCGAGATCTATGGCGAGGGTCTGCGCCTCCCCCCGGTCCGCCTCCAGTCCAGGGGCACCCTCAACAAGGACATCGAGGCCATCATTCTCGCCAACGTCCGCACGCCCGAGGAACGCGCCGGCGACCTCGGCTCCCAGCTTGCCGCAACACTGCGCGCGACCGAGCGCCTGAAGGACCTGGCCCGGCGCTACGACACCCAGACCCTGACCGCGACAATGGCCGAGGTGATGGACTATTCCGAGCGCCTCATGCGGGCGATGATCGCGGACCTGCCCGATGGCGAAGGCACGTATCATGACTTCCTCGACGGCGACGGCATCCCCGATGGACCGGACGGCGAGGACGCCACGATCGACATCCGCATGAAGATCACGAAGAAGGCCGATGAGATCCTGGTCGACTTCGAGGGCACCGATCCCCAGACCAAAGGCCCGATCAACGCACCCCTCTCGGTCACGGCCTCCGGTGTCTACTGTGGTCTCAAGACCTCCATCGACCCGAACTCGCTTATCCCGCCGAACTCCGGCTGCTGGCGCGCGATCAAGGTCACCGCTCCCGAAGGCTCGCTTCTGAACTGCCAGTTCCCGGCACCCGTGGTCTACGCCAACCACGAGATCAGCCATCGCCTCGCAGACATGGTCATGGGCGCGCTCAGCCACTTCCTGCCCGGGCAGGTGATGGCCTGCAGCCAGGGCACCTCCTGCATCTTCGCCCTCGGCGGCACCGATCCACGCACCGGCCAGCGCTATGTCTCCTACGAGACCATCAAGGGCGGCTTTGGCGCACGCCCCAACAAGGACGGCATCCACGCCATCTGCGCGGGCATCTCGAACACCATGAACACGCCCGTCGAAGTGCTGGAGATGGCGTTCCCGCTGCGCCTCCTCGAGTATGCGATCGAGCCCGACTCGGGCGGTCCCGGTCAGTATCGCGGCGGCAACGGCTCGCGCCGCGTCTGGCAGATGCTGGCGGATGCACCGGCCACCGGAACGCTCTGCGTCGAGCGCATGAAGTCACCCCCGTTCGGCCTGCTGGGCGGAAGACCGGGCCGCGCGGCGGAGGTCATCCTGACCGCGCCCGACGGCACCATGTCCCGCCCGTCTGGCAAAGGCGCCTTCCCGGTCCCCGGCGGTGCAAGAGTCACCATGCTGACGACAGGCTCGGGCGGCTTCGGGGACCCCGGCCAGCGCGAGGCTCAGGCCATCGACCAGGACCTCATTGATGGCTACATCACGCCCGAGGGCGCCCGCCGCGACTATGGGCGGTAAGGAGACCTCCATGAAGCCCTATCCCTCCCTGACCGGCCTCGCCGACGCCTACACGAACGGAGAGACCACCCCGGCCGAGGTCACGGATGCCCATCTCGCCCGCATCGCCGCACTCGACCCCGAAATCGGCGCCTATCAGGCCGTCCACGCCGACACCGCGCGCGAGGCCGCCGATGCGGCCACAAAGGCGATCCACTCGGGCCACCGGATCGGACCCTTCCACGGCATACCCTTCGCGCTCAAGGACATCTGCGAGCTCGAAGGTCAGGTGACAACCGCGGGCTCGGCGGCGTGGGCGGACCGGGTCTCCAGCCATACCGGCACCGTCGCGCGGCGGCTGATCCAGGCAGGCGGCATCCTCCTGGGCAAGACGAAAACGGTCGAATTCGCATATGGCGGCTGGGGCACCAATCAGCGCATGGGCACGCCGAAGAACCCCTGGGATCTGGCGACCCACCGCGCACCGGGGGGCTCGTCATCGGGCTCGGGCGCCGCGGTCGCCGCCGGCCTCGCCGTCTGCGCGGTCGGCACCGATACCGGTGGCTCGGTTCGTATCCCTGCCGCCTTCTGCGGGATCACCGGGCTGAAGACGACCGAGGGACAGGTGCCCACTGACGGGATCATCCCCCTCAGCCATACGCTCGACACGCCGGGGCCGCTTGCCCGCTCGGTCGCCGATGCGCTGGTGATGTACGAGGTCATGGCAGGCCGCGAGGCGCACCTGACGGCGAGGGATCTCGTTGACGGAGCAGGCCGGTTTGCGGTGCTGACGGAAGGCGTCATGGGCCTGCGCCTCGGGACCCTTACCGATGCCGAACGCGAGGCATGCACCCCGGAGGTTCTGGCCGGCTATGACGCGGCCTGCGCCCGGCTCGGCGGTCTCGGTGCGCACCTCGCCCCGTTCGATATGCCGACCCCCTTCGCCAGGACCGCCTCAAAGATCGGTCGCCTGATGTCGGCGGAGGCGTGGTATCACCACCAGACGCTCTATGGCGATCCGGACGCCCCGATGGACGAAGACGTGCGCCCGCGCATGCTCTTTGGCGAAAAGATCTCGGCTGCGGAGTATCTGGGGATACTCGACGCACGCAGGGCCGAGCAAGCGCGCATGGCCCAGGCGATGTCCGGGCTCGACGCGATCCTGACACCGACGGCGACCCGTACCGCACCGCCGCTCGACGAGATCAACCAGGGCGTCTCGCCCGCCCATTTCACACGAACGTTCAACTACCTCGCGATGTGCGGCCTCTCGGTACCGACCGGGCTCGCGGCGGACGGGCTGCCGACGTCGCTCCAGATCGCCTGCCGGGGCGGGGACGAGTACCTCGCACTCCGGATCGGCGCTGCCCTCGAAGCAGCACAGGGGTCACCGCCGAACCCCGCCCTCTGATCGAGGCGCCCACGCCCGTGATCGAGCCGGAGGCGAGAGCGCGGGGCATGTCGTCGCCGGACCGGCTTTGCCGGGGCGGCGTCCGTTTGGCCCGGAGACATCAGCCCCTCAGTCGACTTTCGCCGACACGAATGGCATACGTTTGGCATACGCAAGTCATACGTTTGTCATACACGCAGAATCCCGGCGCCGGTGCCCCGGATCAGAGCCCCGAGTCGCCCCCGAACTTGCGGTTCAGCCGCCGCATGCCCCCCAACCACCTGTCGTAGTCGGCGGTCTTGCGGCGCATGTAGTCCAGCACCTCGGGATGGGGAAGGACCAGAAAACGCTCCTCCCTGATGGCGTCCAGACACGCCTCGGCCACGGGGCCTGCTTCCAACAACCCGTCGACCGCCGCGACCGACTCGGTGCTGGATGTCATGGCCGTCCGCACCGCCTGCGGGCAGAGGACCGAGACCCCGATGCCGGCGTCTCCATGGGTGAGCGACAGCCACTCGGCCAGGCCCACGGCGGCATGTTTGGTGACCGCGTAGGGCGCGGCCCCGACCTGATTCAGAAGCCCCGCCGCTGACGCCGTGTTGAGCAGGTATCCCCCACCCCGCGAGGTCATCCGCGGGATCACGTGTCGTGCCGCCCAGACATGGGCCATCACGTTGATATTCCAGATATTCTGCCAATCCTCATTGGGGATCTCAACTCCGCCGCGGTGGATGATCCCGGCGTTCGAACAGAAGATCCCGATGGGGCCTTGCACCTCCTCTACGGTCTCGATCAGCGCCTCGATGTCCGCCTCGCGTGAGACATCCGCCATCACGGCGAGCCCCCCGGTGGCCTCGGCCGTCGCCTCGGCCCCTGCCCGGTCGCGATCGGCGCTCACCACCAGCTTGGCACCGGCCTTGCCAAAAGCTTCGGCCAAGGCTCGACCGATCCCGCTCGCCGCGCCTGTGACGACGACGATCTGGCCTTCGATCTCCATGGTCCCCTCCCGCCTTATGTGGCCGCCGAGCATAGACGCCGCACGCTTCACTGCAATCCCGACCGGCGCGGTTGCATCCCCGCGCCCGATCCGCTATCTGCCCAGCCGATCGCAGGTCACACGCAGGCCCAGCGCTGCCGTAGCTCAGGGGTAGAGCACTCCCTTGGTAAGGGAGAGGTCGAGAGTTCAAATCTCTCCGGCAGCACCA
>JBCCDA010000006.1:0-73271 GCA_039033215.1 Pseudomonadota bacterium
GAAGGCGGTCGTATAGGCCCGCAGCATCGCCTGCGCAAGCAAAAAGGGCCACCTACGCGGCGACCCCAGGATTTTGCCGAACCCGTGTAATATCTTCAAGTCGTGTTGCTTCTGAAAGGAGCGCTGCCGACAACTCGCGCGAGCGCGTCGAGGTATGTGCGTAGGACTTCGTGACCTCGTCGAGTTCGCGCAGGGCCTGGGTAATCTGATCGGCGCCGATCTCTTGCTCGCGGGTCGCCCCGGAGATCTCGGTCACCAGGTCGGCTGTCGACTGGATCTTGGGAAGGAGCTGGGACAGATCCTCACCGGCGCGGCTGGACATTTCCATGGTCCGACTGGAGGATTCCGAGATTTCGGATGCCGCAAGGCTGGACCGCTCGGCCAGTTTACGTACTTCCGAGGCAACGACCGCAAAGCCTTTGCCATGCTCTCCCGCACGGGCTGCCTCGACCGCCGCGTTCAGCGCGAGCAGATCAGTCTGCCTTGCGATTTCCTGAATGATCGTGATCCGCTCGGCAATCGACCGCATGGCGTCGACCGCCTCGCTGACGACTTGGCTGGTCCGGGTTGCATCAGACGACAGTGCGCTTGCGATCTCCTGCGTGCGCGCTGCGTTCTCAGCCGTCATGCGAATGTTGGCTGACATCTCCTCGACGGCGGCCGAGGCCTTGGACGCCGCTTCGGATTGGCGAGCCGTGCCGGTGTCCATTGACTGTGCCGCCTTATCCAGCTCGGAGCTGTTTCTCGTGACCGTGGTCGCAGTCTCCGAGACGCGGTCGATAATCATGCGGCTTTCGTCCAAAGCCTTCGCGCCAGTCTCGCGCAGACTGCGCGATTCGATCCGAGATTGGCGGAACTGCTCGACCGCATCTGCGATCTTGCCGATCAGGTTCGGCGTCCCTGTGTAGGGTACTTTTGACACGAGATCCCCATCCGATACGCTGTCCATCCGGTCGGAGAGCGTCTTCAGCGGCCCCGTCACGCTTTGCGCCATGATGAAGCCACCTATCAGCAGGACACCGCTGGCGATGCCGAGCATCCAGTAGACTTCAGAATTCACCGCTGCCTGTGCGGCGTTGACGTCATCGAGGTAGATGCCGGTGCCGACCACCCAACCCCAGGGCGCAAATGCCTCTACGGCCGAGATCTTGGGAACGGGGGGGCTGTCAGGACCTGCATCAGGATGTGGCCACGCGTACTCTACGATACCCTTCCCGCCAGTCCGCACGGCGTTCACGATTTCCCGGAAGAGTAACACACCGCTGGGGTCTGCGAAGTCCGTGAGGTCGCGTCCGTTGAGGGCTGGTTTCAGCCCATGAGCCAACATGACATGTTGCATGTCGTTGATCCAAAAGTAGTTGTTCGTGTCGTAGCGCAGGGCCGATACCCGCTCCAGCGCGGTCGCCTTGGCAGTCTCCTCGTCGATCTCGCCCGCTGTGAACCGTGCATGTTCATGGCGCACCACGGACATTGCCACTTCGGTCATCGACTCGAGATCACCGAGTTTCACCTTCATCTGCTCGCGCGCAACGCTGCTGCCGATCACAATCGCCATCACCATAAGCGAGGCGAGACCAAGTCCAACGATCGCAAAAACACGGCCACCAATTCCAATGCGCGACATCCGCTACCCCTTGATTCCGACTGAAAGCCAACTCGTAGCCGCTAGTCGTTAAGGGACAGTGGCCGCCGCGTTGATAGACCGCTCCAAGAGGCTACTTCCCGAACGACAAGAGGAGGCGCGCATGATCCGACAGACCATCGCCGTAGTGGCCCTAACCGCGTCATCGGCTGTGGCTGATGTTACGTTGCAGTTTCAGGAGAGCGCGCCCAAGGACCTCTTCACGATTACCAACGCCTCATCCTGCCCGACCGGACCGCTCACGCTGACGATCGACCTCTCAGGGTCGGCGGCGGGGTTGATCTTTGACACGACGGGCAGTGGTGCGGGGGTGAGCGTCTTCCAGCCGCTGGAGATCGCTTCGGGCGCCGACTATGTGGCCGAGATCAGCCAGGTAACCGACGGAGACCAACGCGTGCAGGTACGCTTCGCGGGGCTGCCGGGGGGCGCGAAGGTCGTGCTCACCACCGACGTCGACGATACGCTGGCCCAAAGCTGGGATGGTCAGACCCGCGTGTCCGGTGGCGAGATCGCGGGTGCGTGGCTGGTGCTGGAGGCAGGCGGCGGGCCGGATCGCTCGGCCCCGTTCGATACGGCAGGATGGGCCACCCTGCCGTGGGAAAGCTGCCTGTCCTGAGCTCTCAACCGCGCATGCGGCTGGCGTTAGCGTCCCAGATCGGTGCGTGCTGGACATTCGCCACCAACCGGTCGCCCAGAAGCTCGATCTCCCAGCCGTCCTCGGCGCCCGCGTGTTCCTTGGGGACATATCCCATGGCCATCGAGGTGCCCGAGTTGTGGGCATAGCCGCCGGATGTCACCCAGCCCACGACCTCGCCGTTCAGCCAGATCGGTTCGTCCCCGATCACGTCGGCATTCGTTGCCGCGACACGGAAGGTTTTCAGACGCAGCTTGCCACCTTCTTCGCGTTCCTTGATGGCAGCCGACTTGCCGATGAAATCAGCGTCCTTCTCGTAGGCGACGAAGCGCTCCAGCCCGGCCTCGAGCGGCCCGTAGATCGGCCGGAACTCCCGCGCCCAGCCGCCAAAGTTTTTCTCCAGCCGCATGGCGTTGAGCGCGCGCAGGCCGAAGGGCTTGATACCGAACTCCTCACCCGCTTCCAGCAGGCGCTCGAAGACATGGCGCTGGTATTCGGGCTTCATCCAGATCTCATAGCCCAGATCGCCCGTGAAGCTGACGCGGCCGACGAGGCACGGGGCATACCCAAGCTCCATCTCACGGACAGCCATGAAGCGGAAAGCCTCGTTCGAGACATCGGTAAGAGTGAGTTTTTGCAGCACCTTGCGCGCGTTCGGCCCGGCGATCGACAGCCCCAAAAACCCAAGTCCCAGCGCCGTGACATCCACCGAACCATCATCGGGTAGGTGCTGCTCGAACCAGCGCATGTAGTAGACTTCGGCCATGCCGGAGCCTGCCAAATAGTAGCTCCCTGGCCCGGTGCACGCGAGCGAGAGATCCCCGATCAGCTTGCCGTCCTCCTTCAGCATGGGCGCAAGCGTCATGCGGCCCGGCTGGGGGATGCGGCAGGCAAAGACCCGGTCCAGCCAATCGCGCGCGCCCGGCCCCGTGACGGCAAATTTCGAGAAGCCCGAGATCTCCATGACCCCGACACTGTCGCGCACAGCGCGGACCTCGGCGGCAACATGATCGAAATCGGTCGAGCGGTACCACGAGAACACGTCCTTGACGCCTTCCGGCGCAAACCAGAGCGGTGTTTCCATGCCCCAGCCATCGCCGAACTGCGCCCCCAGGGACCCCATGCGGTCATAGATCGGCGTGGTCTTGAAGGGTCGCGCTGCCTGCAGTTCCTCGTTCGGGAACTTGATCGAGAAGCGGCGCGAGTAGTTCTCCTGCACCTTGTGGTTGGTGTAGGACATGGTCGCCCAGTCGCCGTAGCGTGCGATATCCATGGCCCAGACATCGTAGCCGGGGTCACCCTGGATCATCCAGTTCGCGAGCGTCAGCCCGACGCCGCCGCCCTGGCTGAACCCGGCCATCACGCCGCAGGCCGACCAGAGCCCCGGCATCCCCCGGATTGGCCCCATCAGTGGGTTGCCGTCGGGGGCGAAGGTGAACGGCCCGTTGATGATCTGCTTGATGCCCGCGCGCTCGAAGGCCGGGAAGTGCCGGAAGCCGACCTCAAGGCTGGGCGCGATCCGGTCGATATCCGGCTGCAGCAGCTCGTGGCCGAAGTCCCACGGCGTCTCGCGTTCTGACCAGGGCACGCAAGCTTTCTCGTAGGTGCCCATGAGCATCCCGCCGCGTTCCTGACGCAAGTAAAGCTCCCCGTCGAAGTCGACCGCGTGGACGACCTCCTTGCCGGTCTTCTCGTTGACTTCTGCGACCTCGGCCATGTCCTCGGTCAGCAGATACATGTGCTCCATGGCAAGGATCGGTAGCTCCAGCCCGACCATGCGGCCGACCTCGCGCGCCCAAAGACCACCTGCGTTGACCACGTGCTGACAGATCACGTTGCCCTTGTCGGTGACCACTTCCCACTCGCCCGAGGGCAGGCGGTTGATGTCCTCGACCTTGGTATGCGTGTGGATCGCGGCCCCCTTGATCCGGGCCGACTTGGCATACGCATAGGTGACGCCGGAGGGATCGAGGTGCCCGTCCACCACCGTCCGCACTGCGCCGACGAATTGCGAGGGGTCCAGCAGGGGCATGTCCTCATGCGCTTCCTCGGGCGTAATGATCTCGGCCTCGATGCCCAGATATCGGCCCTTGGCCACCGTCGTCTTCAGCCAGTCGAACCGCTCGGGCGTCGAGGCCAGCATGACCCCGCCGGTCATGTGGAACCCGGTCGCCTGGCCGGAGAGCTCCTCGATCTCCTTGTAGAGGTCGATCGTGTACTGCTGCAGCTTGGCGACATTGGGATCGCCGTTGATCGTGTGGCACCCACCGGCCGCGTGCCAGGTACTGCCCGAGGTCAGCTCCGAGCGCTCCAGCAGCATTACATCCGTCCAGCCTGCCTTGGCGAGGTGATAGAGCACCGAGCAGCCGACGACGCCGCCCCCGATGACAACGACCCGTGCGGTGGATTCC
Organism: Pseudomonadota bacterium; assembly: GCA_039033215.1. Taxonomy (GTDB): domain Bacteria; phylum Pseudomonadota; class Alphaproteobacteria; order Rhodobacterales; family Rhodobacteraceae; genus Thermohalobaculum. Next base: position 4,688 of record JBCCDA010000006.1, read on the forward strand.
ATGGTGCTCTCCCTATTGGCGCAGACCCTGGGCGCCCTCCCGCGATCTCAACAGAATAGCTGCGCCGCGCCGCCCGGTTCCCGCCAGTTTGCGGCGGATTTCCGACAGAGCGCGCGCTGGTGCGACATTTACGAAGAATTAGCTAGAGTTGCCTACACCTCTCCCCGCGTTCGCAGGGCCGTCTGGCAAACGGCCAACCTCCGAGGAGATGACGGGTGCAGCCCGGGCCTTACACCCCCGTGCGGCACAGACTTAAGGGTCCCCCGCGAGGGGAGGCCCGGGAACTCCAGCTGGTTTTCCTCTGTCCCCTGATCCGTCGCGGAAGGCGGCGCAGGGTTCCAGATACGGTCTACACGACCCCGGGACATGAGCGGCGCGCAATTGCCACCGTCCCAACCCCCACGAGAACACGGTGATCGGCGCGGCATCAGCCCCTCATCCGAGCGCCATCTGCGTCGACCAGCGGCTTGGTGTGGATCGTGGCTTGGCGCCGCGCGCCCAGGATCTCGATATCGAAGGTTGCACCCTCCTCGGCCCGCTCGCGCGGGATCAGGCCGAGCGCAACAGACTTCCGGGAATAGTGCGCGTAGCCGCCGGAGGTCACGAACCCGGTCACCGCGTCCTTGTCGAAGATCGGCTCCCAGGCCACGACGTCGGCACCATCGTCGTCCACCAGGAACGACGTCAGCTTGCGCGCTGGAGGCGTGTCCCGCTCGCGCATCACCACATCGCGGCCGATAAAATCGTTCTTCTTCCACGAAATGAACCGGTCGAGGCCGGTTTCGGCGGGCGTGTAATCCGGTTTGAACTCGCGCAGCCACGAGCCGAAGAACTTCTCCAGCCTGAGCGACATCATCGCCCGCATCCCGAAGGGCCGCAGACCCAGGTCGGCGCCCGCCGCCGCGAGCGCCTGGTAGAGCGCGACCTGATGGTCCGCCGCGCAGTAGATCTCGTAGCCCAGATCGCCGGTATAGCTCACTCGCTGGATGCGCACCGGGATCGGTCCGACCTCGGCCTCGCGGACGCTCAGGAACCGGATTGCGTCGTTTGACGTATCCATCCCCGTGACCCGGCTCAGCAGATCACGTGCGTTCGGCCCTGCGATCTGGAACCCGATCAGCGATTTCGAGACGTTCTGGATCTCGACGCCCGTCTCGGCGTGCGCGAGGAACCAGCGCATGTGGTAGTTCTGTGCGGCGTAGCTCGCGGTTAGCTGTACGCGGTCCTCGCCGATCCGGGCCATGGTGAAATCGCCGATGATCTTGCCCCGAGGGGTCAGCATCGGGGTCAGCGCCATGCGGCCCGGGTCGGGCACACGGTTCGCCATGATCCGGTTCAGCCAGTCGACGGCGTTGGGCCCCGAGACGATGTACTTTCCGAAGTTGTGTATCTCGTTGATGCCCACGGCCTCGCGCACCGCGCGGCATTCGGCGGCTACCGCCTCGAACGCGTTCGAGCGCCGGAAGGTCGGGTCCTCGTGGCGCTTCTCGCCCGGTGGCGCGAAGTAGTTCACATGCTCCATCCCGTAGGCGGCGCCGAAGACGGCTCCTTGAGCATCCCAGATGCCGTAGGCCGGCGTCGTCTCCAGCGGGCGCCCCACGGGGAGTTCCTCGTTCGGGTAGCTGATCGAAAAGCGTCGCTGATAGTTTTCGGTGACCTTTAGCCGCGTGTAGGGCCGGGTCGCCCAGTCGCCGAACCGGGCCACGTCCATGGCGTAGACGTCGGTTTCCGTCTCGCCCTCGACCATCCATTCGGCCAGCGCCTTGCCGACGCCCCCGCCCTGGCTGAACCCGGCCATGACGGCGCAGGCAGCCCAGAGGCCCCGCTTGCCCGGGATCGGCCCGACCAGGGGATTGCCGTCGGGCGCAAAGGTGAAAGGCCCGTTGATCGTGCGCTTGATCCCAGCCCGGCCCAGCACGGGATAGCGGCGGAAGCTGGCCTCCAGCGGCTCCGCGACCCGGTCGAGGTCATCGTTCAACAGCTCGTGCCCGAAGTCCCACGGCGTGCCATCAACCGCCCAGGGTACGGCCTTCTGCTCGTAGATCCCGATGCAGAGCCCGCGGCCTTCCTGGCGCAGATAGGTCTCGCCCGCAGGATCCATCACATGGGGCAGCTCCTGGTCGCGCTCGTAGACCTCGGGGATGTCGTCGGTGATGAAGTACTGGTGCTCCATCGGGTGGAGCGGCAGCCAGACCCCCATCATCGCACCCACCTCGCGGGCCCAGAGCCCGGCGGCGTTGACCACATGTCCTGCCCGGATCGTCCCGGCCTCGGTCACGATATCCCATTCGTCACCCACGGGCGTGATGGCCGTCACCGGCGTGCGCAGGATGATCTCGGCCCCGGCCATCTGCGCCGCCTTGGCATAGGCCATGGTCGTCCCGGACGGATCCAGATGCCCGTCCAGCGGATCATAGAGACCCCCGACCACGCCCTCGACGTTCGTGATGGGGGAGCGCCGCTGGATCTCGTCGGGCCCGATGATTTCGGTATCCAACCCCATGTAGCGGTGCTTTGCGCGCTCGGCCGTCAGGTAGTCCAGCCTGTCCTGATCCAGCGCGATCGTCACCCCGCCCACGTGGTGCAGGCCGCAGCTCTGCCCGGTCAGCTCTTCCAGCTCGCGGTAGAGACGGATCGTATAGCCCTGCAGCGCCGCCATGTTGGTGTCGGAGTTCAGCGTGTGAAACCCGCCCGCCGCGTGCCAGGTGGAGCCGGACGTCAGTTCGGACCGCTCGATCAGACAGATGTCCGTCCAGCCCATTTTGGTCAGATGATACAGCACCGAGCAGCCGACAACGCCGCCCCCAACTACGACAACACGGGCTTGGGTTCTCATGGTGCATCCTCCGATCAATGGGCAAACCAAACCACGGAACGAGTGCCACGCCAGCGGCGTTCACGCCAAGATCAGGCCGGTTTGCGACAGGACTCCTCGTTGCGCACCTGGGCCGTGGCGATCGAGCCCATTGCGGGGCCAGAATCGCGCGCCGGCCCCCGCACGACGAGTCGGGATGAACCCTTCACGGCCGAGACGGCACTCAACTGGCAGTCCACGCGGGAGGTCCCGCGAACGTTTGTCATCCGGCCCGGATTTCACGCCGGGTGCTCGTAGCCGAGGAGACCAAGATGAAAACCGAAGGCGCCAGTCTGGAGATCAGCTTCAGCGACACCGACCAAGGTTTCAAGATCAAGGCCAAGTACGCGATCACCTCGATCAACTGGCACGATTTCGGCCTTAAGGGCGTGTACGAGAAAGAGTGGAAGGCACAGGACGTCTATCCGCAACTCTCGAACCACGGGAAGAAGCATTACGTCAAAAAGCTCGAGAAGTCCTTGGAGACCGATTTCACAAAGCACTTCGACAAAGTTGCCGGCGACTTCATCTGGAAGTGGCAGCAGAAAACCGACATTCGCGACAAGACCGAACCGCGCGGGCTGCAATCGGACTTCAAAAAGTTCAAGACCGCGTTGAAGACCGAGGCGAACAAGCTTGTCGAAGGCGTCAAGGACAAGCTGATGGGAAAGGTCAAGGCCGAAGGCAGCCGCGACATGGACAAGGTGAAGTCGGGCGCCAAGGACGTTACCCTGGGGGTGACGGGTACGGCGGTCGGCGGCGTTGCCACTGCGCATGGTGGGGGGGCAATGTCGGCCATGGCCACCGTCAGCTCGGCGGTCACAGCGTTGAGCGGGATCCAGAAAATCTGGACCTCGCGCGTGTCGCACGGAAAGGATGCCCGGACGAAGCTGAAGCTGGCAAACAGTCGGCTGCAGGAAGCCTCCAACTCGTTCGGCGAACTGGAGCTGGCTCATCAGAAACTCAAGCGTCAGCTGATTGATGCCGACAAGAAGGTTGGCGCCGCGCAGCAACAGTTGAGCGGGCCGGCAAAGAAGAACTCGAAACTCAGGGAACTCAAGAAGGAGAAGGAGAAGCTGCAGGCGACGATCAAGAAGAAGTGCATCGCGGATCTCGATGAGTTCAAGAACCTGATGGCGAACCTCGAGAAGGCAATCCGCGCGATGGACTTGATGACGGCTCAGATCCAGAAGGCAGAAACCACGATGGTTCAGAATGCCCAGGACATGCTCTCGCTGGCAGCCAACATCCAGACGCTGGTTCGCAGGTAGCACGAAGCGCGTTGGCGCAGGACGGGGGTGCCTGCGTCACCCAAGGATCGGGGCGAGCAGCTTGGCCGTCCCCTCCTAGCGTGGCGCGCGCTGCCCGTCAGCGTCGAGGCCGTATCCTGTCTCCTGCTCCCTCGCGCGAAGGTCGGCGAGGCCCTTGCCCGGTTCGTCCGCGAACGGATCCGCCAGGAACTCCGCATCCTCGATCAGATCGAGGCGGAACACCCGAAAGTCCTGACGCAGCTCGCACCAGGCCGACAGGCTCCAGACCGAACCGTAGAATGACAGCAAGAGCGGGCGCACGATCCGCTCGCTCAGCTCACCGGACTTCGAGCAGTAGGTGAGCCGCACCTTGCACTTTTCGCGGATGGCGCAGCGCAGGGTCCCGCGCGGGATCAGGATGGGCTCCTGCCAATGGTTCGCGGGTGCGTCGACGGGCACGGTGCTCATGTAGTCCTTCAGATGGTCCGGCAGCACGGCCTCGATCTTCGCACATGCCTTGAGCGAGGCGTCGGCGAGACCATGGTCCGCCCAGGACTGGACGAACCTCAATCCCAGGGTGATCGCCTCGATCTCTTCCTCGTTGAACATGAGCGGCGGGATATCGAAGCCGTCGCGCAGCATATAGCCCACCCCGGCCTCCCCCTCGACCGGGACACCCGAGGCGATCAGTGCTGCAATGTCGCGATAGACCGTTCGCTCCGAGACCTCCAGGATCTCGGCCAGCTCCCGCGCCCGGATCAGGTCGTGGCTGCGGAGCAGTTGGATGATGTCGAACAGTCGATCAGCGCGTCTCATACGCCTCCATACCCGATCTCTCCTGACAGCACGATGTCAGGAGCCTGCGACGACCCCTGACGCCATGCTGTCAGGAGGCACCGGCTATGACCTCTCCATCGCAACATTCCTTGAGAGGACACGCCATGGGACCGCACTATGACGAGGCCATCCGTCAGCAGGAGATCATCGCGGCCGAGCTCGCCCGCTTGGATGAACGCCGTACACCGATGGCTGGAACCGAACCAGGCAAGGCGATGGTCCAACTGAGCTTCTTTGCGCTGGCGCTGCTCGTGCCGATTGTCGTGTTCGGGTGAACGGGGCGTTCTGCGGGAGAGCCGGCCGTTCCGGCCCGGGGCGAGGGCGATGCCCTCGTCGCCAATGTCGCCCGGAGTTGCCATGGTTGCGCTATTGGTTCGAGCAACAATGGCAACGGCGCGACGTTGGCGACCCCGAGGTATTTCTGGCCAGATGAAGAGGAGGGGCCGTGGAGCCAGATGGCTATTCCTCGCGGCCATGTGCCTTCAGCCGGGCGTGCAAGCGGGCCGCCGCCGGATCCCCGGCCTGCAGGGCGAAGACATAGGCGTGTGTCCAGAAAAAGCATGCCGCGTCCAGATCGCCATCGGCCTCGGCGCCGTCGCCAGCCTCGGCGTAGAGGCGCACGAGGGCACTCCGGTCTCCTGCGGCATGGGCCTCGAGCAGCGCGCGGTCCAGTGCCCCGCGATCATCGGCCGAGGATGGTGGCATGCACATCCCGGGGCGTCATGTCCGGCCCGTTCACCTCGGTGAGGTCGTTCGGGCAGGCCGAGAAGACAACCACGACATCCGTGAGCGCGCGCAACACGATGTAGTCTCCCGGGGCGCTCAGCGGTGCTGTGAGATCAACCGAGTTGCCCTCGACCGGCACGTTCATCCAGAGGTTCAGTGGATTGGGCACGCGGTCGGGCTGGACGCCGATCTCTTCCAGTGCCGCGAGGAAGTTGTCGTGGCAGTTCGCGTGGCCTTCCGCTGCACCATAGTGCCGGTAGAGCCAGGAGTCGCAGCAGGCGACGATGGTGTCATGGGTCGCCGCGGTCCGATCCTCCTCGAGCCGCAGCATCGGTGTGCGGCGGTTCGAGACAAAGACATCGCCCTCGACCGGGTGCAGATGGGCCGTCATGCGGCGGGTATGCTCGACCGACATCACCTCGGACGGGTCATCGGCCATCACTGCCCAGGTGTCGACCACCTGGCTTCCGGGCGTATTGACCAGCCGCACGCCTTCACCTTCGGATAGCCGGATCGCGCGCCCGCCACCCCCGGGAACGGTAATCATGACGCGCTCATCTGCCGGGCGACCCAGGCGTGGAAATCGTGCGTTGGGTTGTCCATTACCGGGGAGAACTTGCCCCCGTCGAAACCGCGCGCGGCCCGGCCGCGCTGCATGCCTTCCACCACGAAGATATCCTCCGCGAAGACCTCCGACCACATGTCGGCGTTCTTCTGGCGCATCGGCGCCCAGTCGTCGCCTGCCACGTCCGGCGCGGTGTAGAATATCTGCACATGCTCGCGCGAGCGATCGTGGCTGACCGGCTCGACGATGAAGCCCCAGAAGTGATCGCGCTGGAAACCCAGCATGATGTTGGGGAAGAACATCGGGTACTCGGCCGCCATGCCCCATTTCTCGCCAAGGCCCTGGAAGGCCGGGAATTTCCGCCCGCTTGGATCGAGGCTGGGATTGTAGACCGTGGTGCCCTGGCCGCTGAACGGGCCCTCCGTCTCGATGTGGTAGTGATCCTCCAGCCGCGAGTAGCTGTTCAGCCCCGGATGCACCCACGGCAGGTGGTAGCTCTCGGCCCCGTTCTCGATCGCGAGCTTCCAGTTGGCCTGAACCTCCATCGTGAAGGTGCCTTCGTCGCCACATGCATGGAGCGGCTTGTCGAAGTCGCCATAGCGCGCGATGGCGTGGGCTGCGTATTCCTCAAACGCGGGCGCCTGGCCATCGATGTTGACGAAGACCACGCCCATCCAGATGTGGCTGCGCACTTCGATCAGGCCCAGTTCCTCGCGCTTGATCGCGTCATGGCGATTGGTGCCCGGTCCGCCGACATGCGGTGTCGTGCGCAACCGACCGTCGAGCTCGTAGCACCAAGAATGGTAGGGGCAGCGGATGGCGCGCTGGATCTTGCCAGGTTGCTCGATCAGGATCATGCCCCGGTGGCGGCAGATGTTCTGGAAGACCCGCAGCACCCCGTCCTTGTCGCGCACCATGACCAGGGGCTGGCCCAGGAAGCTCACGGGTTTGGCATCGCCTGGTTGGGCCACGTCCGAGATGAAGCCCAGCGCCGCCCAGTTGCGGAAGAACACGCGTTCCTTTTCCGCCTCGAAGACCTGTGCGTCGGTGTAGAAGGCGTTCGGCAGGCCGTGTGCCTCGCTGATCGGGCGGGTCACCTCGGAGAGGTCGAACTGAAACACTGTCATCGCAGCCCCCTGTGACGGTTCACCCCTCTCTGGTGGCTCTGGAAGCACGCCCGCGTCTCCACTGTGAGCGACATCTGGCGTCGGATTCGGGCCCGTCTGGTGGGGTCCCTCACACCAAGTTGAGGAAACGTGGCACCGGAATCGCCTTGAGAATGCGTTAACATGCGTGGTGGAACAGGTGACGGGAGCTTTGCGATGGCGATTGCAACGACAGCGAGGGCAGGGGCGCTCCTCCTTGCGGGGCTGATCGCGGCGGGCTGCGTGCCGGTCCGGACCACTGTGGGTCCCGCGGAATTCGGCAGCGTCGAGCGAATCGTTCCGGCCAACCCGTACCCCTACCGCACGGCGGACGGAAACGGCTTTGCGACCGCCGCCGCGCGCGACGCCTACCTTCAGCGACAGGCCGACGTCGAGCAGGAGCTCTACGAGATAGAACTGGCGCGGCAGTATCGGCTCTCGGGGTCGCTGTCCGCTCAACAACGGGCCCGCCGGGCGGTCCGACTGGACAGGGTTGCGGCCGAGGAACGGCGGGCCGTCTGGCGCCGGCAGGAAGCGCGCCGCGCCGAACGGGCCGCCGAACGCCAGCTCGAGCGGGACCGCAGGCGGCAGATTGGCGGCGATGTGGATCGTCTGGAACTCCAGCGTCAGCGGGCGGTGGACCGGGATGCAGACCTGGCCGTCGACCGCGCTCAGCGAGAAGCCCGTCGTGCCGAACGTCAGGCAGCGCGTGCCGCGCAGGAGCGCGCGCGGATCGAGGCCGAAGCCCGGGCGGCCCGCCGCGCCGAGCGCCGTGCCCGCCGTGTGGCCGCCGACCTGGAGCGGCAGGAGGGCAACGACCGCGATGCCAGGATCAGGTGGCTCACCAAGCGGGTTCACCAGGGGATCGCGACCGAAAGCGAGCTTACCGAATTCAGGCGGATGACGGCGGACGACGCGAAGTAGACGCCGTCTAGGCCTCTGCGCTGCGGGATCTGCTGGGTGCAGGGTGGGTCCTACCCCACCCCCTGGGGTCAGGCGGCCTCCGCCGGGGCGCAGCGGGCCTCGAAGCGCCAGAACGTGCCGCAACCCCTGCCTGCAGATAGCGCCACCCACCGGCGGGTGGGCTGAACCAGCGAATGGCGATACGCCTCCCGCTTGCGCGGGTTGGCGCCATTTCTTCTTGAAATACAACCACACAAGGTGCACCGTTTTCGGTGTGTTACTTTGTTATGCAGTAAATCACGGATTTGCGTCTCATAAAAATCAGTGTTTCGAAAGAGGGGATAAGATGGTCTTTCGCCCATTCTTAATTGCTGTGCTGGCGATAACTATGGCGACTGCAACAGTGGCTGAGGCAAAGCAGTGCGTCGAGAACAAGTTCGGCTCAGGGATTTCAGTCAAGGTCTACTGGCTCCATGAGAAGGACATCGAATATTCCATCACGCTCGACAAAAAGTACAAGATGTCGAACAAGGGTGAGCCGTTCGAAACGAACACGCTGACGGCCGGACTTTCGAAGTGCGTTGCGCATCAGGATGCTTACGCCGTGATCAAGGTCAACGGCGGCAAATTTGGCAAGGACTTGGCCTTGACAGCGCTGGGAACTGCGATCGCTCTTGGTACGCTCGCTTGCCTCGCGACGAACGCGGAAGACGGAGAATTGGCGTGCGCGGCACTTGCCGAACCAGTTTCCGACGCTCTCGAGGCGGAGGGGATCACAGCTTCCGCTGCATCAGTGACCGCGGTCGCCGGTGTCGTCGGGGAAGCTGGCGTTGTCTTCGGTTTCAGTTTCATCAACGATCACGACGACATTTTCTATGTCGATCAGCCCAGTACCAAGCACTACCTCGATGTGTGGGGAACGGTCTTCAAGCCCCATGCCGAGACAGGGAGCAAAAAGATCGACTGACGACGGTCCGGCCCGGGCGAGAGACATGTGTCCACCGCCCGCATGCCGCTTGACGTCCGGGCGCCGCGACGCCTGACGATCAGGCGGCCTCCGCCGGGGCAAAGCGGGTGTAGAACCGCTCGTCACCTGCAGCCATCTCGACCAGCAGCTTGGGCGCGGTGAAACGCTCCCCGTGCCGGGCAGTCAGATCATCGCAGATGGCCTTCGCCTCACCTGCGCCGATGATGTCCAGCCATGACAGAGGCCCGCCTGACCACGGCGCGAACCCCCACCCCAGGATCGCGCCCACATCGCCCTCGCGGATATCCATCAGGACACCTTCCTCGAGCGCGCGGACAGCCTCGAGCGTCTGCACCATCATCAGCCGGTTCTGCACCTCTTCAAGGTTAGGCTGCTCCTCGGCAGGAGGCCAGATCTCGGCCAGCCCCGGCCAGAGACCCGTCCGCTTGCCGTCCTCGCCATAGGCATACATCCCCGCGAGCGACTTGCGCCCCAGACGGCCGCGCTTCTCGGCCATCTCCTCCATCAGATCATCGGCGCCCGAGCGGGGGTAGGCATTGCCCATCGCCGCCTTGGTGGCCTTGGCGATCTTGAGGCCGAGATCCAGCGAGGTCTCGTCGACCAGCTGCAGCGGACCCACCGGCATCCCCAACTGGCGCGCCGCGTTCTCGATCAGCGCGGGCTTCACGCCCTCGGTGACCATGGTCAGTCCCTCGTTGATGTAGGGAATGATGCAGCGGTTGGCGTAGAAGAAGCGCGCATCGTTCACGACAATCGGCGTCTTGCGGATCTGGCGCACGAAATCCAGCGCCTTGGCCACCGCCTCGTCGCCCGTGGCCTCGCCCTTGATGATCTCGACCAGCATCATCTTGTCGACGGGGCTGAAGAAGTGGATGCCGATGAAGCGGTCGGGCCGCGCCGATGCCTTGGCCAGTTCCGTGATCGGCAGGGTCGAGGTGTTGGATGCGAAGATCGCATCCGCGGGGATCACCGCTTCGGTCCGTTTGGTGACCTCCGCCTTGATGCCTGGATCCTCGAACACCGCCTCGACGATCAGGTCGCAACCCTCCAGCGCCGCGTAGTCGGTGGTCGCCGTGATCCGGCCCAGTACCTCGGCCTTCTTCTCCTCGGTCACCCGGCGCCGCTGGATCCCCTTGTCCAGGATCCCCTCGGAATAGGCCTTGCCCTTGTCCGCGGCCTCCTGCGCCTGGTCGATCAGCACGACCTCGATCCCCGCATTGGCCGAGACATAGGCGATCCCGGCACCCATCATGCCAGCGCCCAGCACGCCGACCTTGGCGACCTTCATGTCGGGAACCCCGGCGGGCCGCACGGCGCCCTTCTCCAGCGCCTGCTTGTTGAGGAAGAGGCTGCGGATCATCGCCTCCGACGACGGGTTCATCAGGACGCTGGTGAACCACCGCGCCTCGATCCGGATCGCAGTGTCGAAGTCGACCAGCGCGCCCTCATAGGCCGCCGACAGCATGGCCTTGGGTGCGGGGTAGGCGCCTTGTGTCTTACCATGGGTCATCACGACGCCGCCCAGGAACATCTCGAAGCCCTTGGGCGTGTAGGGCGCGCCACCGGGGATCTTGTAGCCCTTCTTGTCCCAGGGCTTGATCGCATCGGCCTCGGTTGAGTTTGTGACCCAGTCCCGCGCCGCGGACAAAAGCTCATCGCCCGGTACGACCTTGTCAATCAGCATCAGCGCCTTGGCCCGCTTGGGCGCGTAGGTCTTGCCCTGCAACAAGGGCTCGGCCGAGCCCATCAGCCCCAGCATCCGGATCAGCCGCGTGGTGCCGCCCGCACCGGGAAAGATGCCGACCAGGATCTCGGGCAGGCCGATCTTCGCCGCCTCGTTGTCCGCCGCGATCCGCTGGTGGCAGGCGAGCCCGATCTCCAGCCCGATGCCCAGAGCGGTCCCCGGAGCCGCCCAGCAAAACACCTTGCCGCCCGTGCCGGTCTTGGGGTCGGCGCCGCCGCGCTCGATCTTGCGCAAGACGCCGTGGAGCTGCATGACCATGTCGAACACCCCCTCGGCGACATTGCCGCCCGCCGCCGCCGCGCGCTGCTTGGTCGAGGCGATGACGCCCAGATCCATGCCCGCCGCGAAATCGGCCTTGGCCGAGGTGATCACGGCGCCCTTGATGGCCTCGTCCGCAATGACCTGATCGACCAGGGCATCGAGCTGCTCGACCCCCTCGATCGTGAGCACGTTCATCGAGGCGCCGGGCAGATCCCAGGTGATGGTCGCAATGCCGTCCTCGACGGCCATGGTGAAGATATCGCTCATTCTCGTTCTCCCTTGGCGCGGCAGATGTCGGACACCACCGAGGGGTCCTGGCGCGCGTCGTTGAAATGGATCTGGTTGATCTTCCAGGCCCCGCCCGAGCGGATCAGGGACCAGGTGATCGACGAGGATGTGATGACGTCGCCTGCCGCATCCACGTGATCGCGGTAGGAGCCGACGATCGCGATGTTCTCGGCCGGCGTGATCTCAGAGGTGATCCGGGTCCGGAACCCCGCCATGCCGCGGCCGCGGCCAGCCGTATCGCGCAGTTCCTCGAGATGGGCCGCAAACGCCTCCGCGTCGTCGATGGCCAGCGTTCCCGTACTGCTGACCATGACCAGTGGGAAGAAGACCGTGGCCGTCCACCGTGCGATGTCCAGATGGTCCGGCCCGATGCAGTGATCCTGTTCGAGCACCACCTCGGCAGGGCTGCCGGGCGCACCCTGCCCGGGTAGAATGGCGCGGCCGCCGCCTCCAACTACCAGCCGCCCGATCACAGGAAGCCGTCCCGGCCGGGTCTGGCGATCTCTGCCGTCACGTTCGTTCTCTTAGTGGTGGGCGATCGCACCGGGTCACACCCGTTCGATGATCGTGGCCGCACCCATGCCCGAGCCGATGCACAGCGTGGTCAGCGCGGTCTCTTTGTCGGACCGCTCCAGCTCGTCCAGCACGGTGCCCAGGATCATCGCCCCGGTTGCGCCCAGCGGGTGGCCCATGGCGATGGCCCCGCCGTTCACGTTGATCTCGCTGTGATCGACGCCGAACTCGGCCATGTACATCAGGACAACCGCCGCGAAGGCCTCGTTGACCTCGTGGACGTCGATATCGCCGATCTCCATGCCCGCCGCCGCCAGCACCTTCCTGGTGGCGGGCAGCGGCCCCGTCAGCATGATCGACGGCTCGGAGCCGACCTTCGATGTGGCAACGACCCGGGCGCGGGGCTTCAGGCCCAGCTTCTCGCCGGCCTCCTTCGAGCCGACGAGCACCGCCGCCGCCCCGTCGCAGATGCCCGACGAGTTGCCCGCGTGGTGGACGTGGTTGACCCGCTCGAGCTCCGGATAGCGCAGGATCGACACCGCGTCGAAGCCCGGCATCTTCTCGCCCATGTCCTTGAAGCTGGCCTTCAGGGCGCCGAGGCTCTGCATGTCCGTGCCGGGGCGCATGTGCTCATCGTGGTCCAGAACGGGGATGCCGTTCTGATCGCGCACCGTCATGACCGAGTTCTTGAAGCGGCGCTCCTCCCAGGCCTTGGCGGCGCGCTTTTGGGATTCCACCGCATAGGCGTCCACGTCGTCGCGGGAGAAGCCCCAGAGCGTCGCGATCACATCGGCCCCGATCCCCTGCGGCGTGAAGTAGGTGTCGAACGCCACCTTCGGATCGATGCCAACAGCGAACCCGTCCGAGCCCATGGGCACCCGGCTCATCATCTCGACCCCGCCTGCGACATAGACATCCCCGGCGCCGCCGCGCACCTGGTTGGCGGCCATGTTGAACGCCTCGAGCCCCGAGGCGCAGAAGCGGTTGATCTGCACGCCCGGCACGCTCTCGTCCCAGCCCGCGTACATGACCGCGCCGCGCGCGATGTCGCCGCCCTGCTCGCCGACCGGGGTGACATTGCCCCAGATCACGTCCTCGACTTCCTTGGTGTCGAGGTTGTTGCGATCCTTCAGCTCGTTCAGCACCCGGGCTGACAGCGCCAGCGAGGTCACCTCGTGCAGGCTGCCGTCCTTGCGCCCCTTGCCCCGCGGCGTCCGCACCGCGTCGTAGATGTAGGCATCGGTCATGTTTCCTCCTTCGCCGCCAGTGCGGCTGGGTCCTGAAAGGATCTTATCGTGGCAGGGTCGGTACCGCCGCCAGTGCCGGTCTGATACTCTGGCAGGCCATCGGCCAGCTTCACCCAACTGAGGCGGCTCTCGACGCCGTAGTGATGGGCGGGGATCGCCTGCTCGGGTTCGTCGAGCGTCGCAATCATGATCTCGATCTCGCCCTCGGGCCCGTCGACGTCGCGCAGGAACAGCGGTGTCCCGCAAATGGCGCAGAACCCACGTTCCGAGATGTTGCTGCTGGCGAACCAGGCCGGCGTCCCCTCCCATGCCACGCCCCGCGCGACGACAAGCGGTGTCATCGCGTTGCCAACCGCCCGCTGGCACATGCGGCAATGACAGATCGACGCCCGCCCCAGGCTTGTCGCCCGGTAGCGTATCGCGCCGCACTGGCAGCCGCCTGTGACCGTATCGCTCATGGAAGGGGATGCCCGGGCATCAGGTTGTGTGGATGCTTCCAGCCGGGTAGCGCCGCGATCCGCTCGCGCCAGGCGACCAGGTTGGGTACCGTGCCCCAGTCAAAGTGGATTTCGTCCGTGTAGTACATGTAGCCGATGCAGCTCAGGTCCGCGACCGAGAGCGCATCCCCCACGATCCAGTCGCGGCCTGCGAGATGGCGATCCAGCACCTTCAGCGCTGCGACGGCCCGGCCCTCGAGAAAGCTGATCACGTCTGGGCTACGCTTGTCGTCAGGCACGAAGGTCGTCAAGAACCGCCAGGTCGCCACGTTGCTCGTCAGTTTGTGATTGTCCCAGAGGATCCAGCGCAGGGCCTCATCGGGGTCAGAGGGCGCATACCGCCCCAGCTTGTCCGACAGATAGCGCAGGATCATTCCCGACTGGCTGAGCACCACGTCCCCGTGGACCAGCACCGGCACTTCGGCCATCTCGTTGATGGCAAGATACTCGGGTGTCTTGTGGCCGCCGTTGAAGAAGTCGACCCAAGCGGGCTCCCAATCTGCCCCGGCGAGCTCCAGCGCCAGCGCCACCTTGTAGGCGTTCCCCGATTGCGCGAAGCAATGAAGCGTGTACTCAGCCATTCTTGGCTCCTCCCGATTTCTGGTCTGGTGCGCCGTACGCGGCGATGAATTCCTGGAACGCCGCATCGAGACGCCCGGGATCAGAGTAGTCATCCAACCGCTCGAGCAGAACCACGAGCAGGTAATTGTTACCCAGCCCGTAGCGCTCGTTCAGGGCGCGCAGCCGGGCATGGGCCTCACCGGTCAGGTTCATGCGGGACTTCACCGGCAGGGGCAGGCGCCTGGGCATTAGTTCCAAATTTCCATAACTCCGCCGCACGGCTCAACTTCGGCAGCCCAAGCGGTCTGATCTCCATCCCAGAAAGTCATTCCTCTCCCAGCACCGAACGTGTTGTTGGCACTGCTCTTTGCGAACGCCATCTCGCCACCCATTGCAGAACCAACAACTAAGACGGGAAAGGTCTCAGAGCTGCCTCTAACAAAGCGCCAACTCTGCCGGTCAGTCCAGGTTAGTGTCTGGCCCGGAAAGCCGGTGTGGCGTGCGTAGATGGCGTTTGCCATGTCTTCATCGGATAACCAGTTCAACTCCGGCACGCAAAGTCGCTGTTGTGACCAGAGCCAGGCGCCCGCGACCATGACGGCCGCGCCGACAATCGCTATCGGGGCCGTGAGACCACGCACCTTCAACTCTCCGAATAGCGCGCCGCAATCGGCCCCGCCTTCAGACGATCGAGATTGCCGCGCCCGGGCACGAAGTTCGCCTCCAGCCGGATACCGTCGGGGTCCTCCCACAGGACCGAATAATAGCCCTTCGCCCAGGAACCCAGCTCGGGCGGGCGGATGATCTTGGCGCCCATCCCGACCAGCCTGTCGTGGAGCGTGTCGACATCGGCCTCCGAGCGCAGGCGGAAGCACAGATGATGCAGGCCCGCGCGCCGGGGGTGGAACGCCTCCGGCTCCTCCGCCGGGGTGATCATGATCCCGGTCCGCCCGCCGATGCAGTAGAAACAATCCGGCTGGTCGTACTGGATCGCCATCCCGAACGTCTCGACGCAGAGCGCGTGGTAGTGCACCCGGCTCACCGCCATGTCGCGGACCGACAGCTGGATGTGCGCGATGCCGTTGAGGTCGATCATTTTACCATCCGGTCAATGACTTTCAGCCCTGGGGTGGTCGACTGTCTGTACATACAGCTGCAATACGCGAGCAATACGGATGCAATACACGTGCATTACGCCTGCCATACGGGATCGATCCGAACGCCAGGCACCGCGTTGCGGTTACGGCCTGCTTAACGCGCAAGTCCGCGCCAAGTAACCGCGTACCGCCTCAGAACGCCTCGGCAGGCAGGTCCATCACGGGGTCGGCCCCGGTCTCGATCCGCGCCAGCCGCAGCTTCGTCTCGGGCAGCATCCGTTTCATGTAGAAGCGCCCGGTCATCAGCTTGGCCTCATAGAACGCCGTGTCATCGGTGCCGGCTTCCAGCGCACGCTGCGCCGCCTTGGCCTGGCGTGCCCAGCTCAGGCCCATGCAGACGTGACCGAACAAGAACATGAAGTCCACCGACCCCGCCAGCGCGTGGTTCGGGTTCTTCATCCCCGCCTGCATGAAGTACATGGCTGCCTGCTGGAGGTCCTTGGACGCCGCCTTCAGAGGCTCGAGAAAGTCCTTGGCCAGCGCCAGATCATCCTCGTTGTCCTTCACGTATCCCTTGATGTAATCGAAGAAATCGCGCAGCGCATGTCCGGCGTTCTGCGGCAGTTTTCTACCAACCAGATCAAGGGCTTGGATACCCGTCGTTCCTTCGTAGATCATGGCGATCCGGGCGTCGCGGACGAACTGCGACATGCCCCATTCCTCGATGTAGCCGTGACCGCCGAGCACCTGCTGGCCCAGCGAAGCGGTGCGGTATCCTTCCTCGGTAAGGAAGCCCTTGAGGACAGGGGTCAGCAGGCCGACCATGCCCTCGGCCTTCTTGCGCATCTCCGGGTCGTCGTGGCGTTTCTGGGCATCGAGCAGCATCGCGACCCAGCAGAGAAAGCCCGTGCCGCCTTCGACGAAGCTCTTCTGTTCCAGCAGCATCCGGCGCACGTCGGCGTGCACGATCAGCGGGTCGGCGGGGCCATCCGGGTTCTCGGCACCGGTGACGGCGCGGCCCTGAAGGCGATCCTTGGCATAGGCGGCGGAGGCCTGGTAGGCCGCCATCGCCTGGCCGAGACCCTGCATGCCGACCAGCTGGCGCGCCTCGTTCATCATCACGAACATCGCGCGCAGGCCCTTGTGAGGTTCGCCCACCAGCCAGCCCTGCGCGTCGTCGTAGTTCATCACGCAAGTTGAATTGCCATGGATGCCCATCTTTTCTTCGACCTTGCCGCAGGCAACCGTATTCCGGGCGCCCAGCGAGCCGTCGTTGTTCACCAGGAACTTTGGCACCACGAACAAGCTAATACCCTTGACGCCTTCCGGTGCATCCGGAAGCCGGGCTAGAACAAGATGGATAATATTCTCGGACATGTCATGCTCACCGGCCGAGATGAATATTTTCTGCCCGGATATCTTGTAGCCGTCACCATTAGGAACAGCCTTGGTGCGCAGCAATCCAAGGTCGGTTCCACAATGCGGCTCTGTCAGGTTCATTGTTCCGGTCCAGCGGCCGGAGACAAGATTGGGCAAGTATTTCTTTTTCTGTTCTTCCGTACCGTAGTGCGCCAGCGCCGAGTAAGCGCCATGCGTGAGGCCCGAGTACATCATGAACGCCATGTTCGAGGCCGACTGCATGGTCCCGACGCAGAGGTTCAGAAGGCTCGGCATGCCCTGGCCGCCGTAGTCGGGATCACACTCCAGCGACGGCCATCCACCGTCGACCAGCAGGCTCCACGCCTCCTTAAACCCCTCAGGTGTATAGACAATTCCGTTCTCCAGACGGCAGCCCTGGCTGTCGCCGACCTGGTTCAGCGGCGCGATCACGTCCCGCGCGATCTTCCCGGCCTCGTCCAGAACGGCGCCGGTGAAATCCTCGGTCATCTCGTCATAGCCGCCGATCGCGGTCTCGTCCTGGATCTTCAGCGCCTCGTGCAGAACGAAGCGATAGTCGCGAAGCGGGGGGTCGAACTGCGGCATCTGTTCCTCCGTTTGACGGTCTCGTCTGGGGTTATCCCCTTGAACTCTTTAATATGTGTGTGGCGCTGGGCACTGTGCCTGAGGCGTCACTGTGCCGCCTGCGCGCCACCCTTCTCGACCAGAAGCCCGCGGGTCATGCGCATCTGATCCTCAAGATCCTTGATCGCCTCGGTCAACTCGTCGCGCTGAGCGATCAGGCGGGCGTGGTGCTTTTCGGCCACGTCGAGCGTCGCCGACAACTGGGTGACCTGACCGTCGCCGACTTCGTAGAGATCCAGCAGATCCTTGATCTCATCAAGCGAGAATCCAAACCGCTTGCCCCGCAGGATCAGGCTGAGTCTCGCCCGGCAGGCCGTCGTGAACAGCCGCTTCTGTCCATCGCGAATCGGCGACAGCAACTCTTTGTATTCGTAAAACCGCAGCGTGCGTGCGGTAACATCAAAGTCGGCGCTCATTTCGCCGATCGAATAGGTGGGTTCTACCATGCTGACGCCTCCCATATGAAATTGCCGCCAACAGATGTTTTATTTTGACGTTCACGTCAAGGGCAACTCACGCTTGACGCTACGTCCGCTGTCATCACGACTATGCACCCCCATCACGAACACGTTAGACACAGTCCGTCGAGAGGAGCCCCCATGCCTGACCCCGAGGATCTGCGCGCGCTAAACACCCGGGATGCTGCGGAAAACAGCCCTGGCGAGTTGATGTCGGGGCTGCCGCACAGCCGCGAAATCGGCATGCGCCTGCATCGCTCCGTCGACGGGGAGGCGCTGCTCTCCGTGCCGTTTCACGAAAAGCTGATCGGTGACCCGGAGACGGGCGTGCTGCACGGCGGGGTGATCACGGCACTTCTGGATACCGCGTGCGGATCAGCCGTGATGTCCTATCCGGAGAAGATCGCTTCGGTCGCGACGCTGGACCTCAGGATCGACTACATGCGGCCGGCGACGACCGGAGAGACGGTCTTTGCAAAGGCCGAATGCTACCGGATGACCCGGTCGATCGGGTTTGCGCGCGCGATTGCCTATCATGATGATCGCTCGGATCCGATCGCATCGGCCTCCGGTACCTTCATCATCAACCGCCCGAGCGCCTCATCATGAGCGCCGCGGACGCGAAATCCGAAGCGCGACGTGATGCGGCGCTGGCGACCCTGTCGGATACGGTTCCCTACAACCGGTTCATCGGGGTGAGCTTTGACCGCCTTGGCGACGAACTCACCGCCCGCCTGCCATTCGCCGAGCCGTTGATCGGCAATCCTTTCCTGCCGGCGCTGCACGGCGGGGTGATCGGTGCGTTCCTTGAGATCACGGCGATCACGCAACTTGCCTGGGATCGGGCATGGACGTTGCTGGAAGCCGGTGGTGAGCATGCCGAAGCTGTTCTGGATGGCCGGTTTCCACCGCTGCCCAAGACCATCGACATCACCATCGACTACCTGCGCTCGGGCCGTCCGCGCGATACCTTCGCGCGTGCCCGGGTCCAGAAAGCGGGGCGGCGCGTGGCGCATGTCCATGTCGAGGCCTGGCAGGATGCACGGGACCGGCCCATCGCGATGCTGCGCGGCAATTTCCTGATGCCCGCGGAGGACGCCCCGGCCAAAGCGCTGACGTGACGTCATGCTTGCGGGCCGCCGCGCCCGCCACATCCTAAGCGCATGGTTAGGCAGATCGTCAGACTGGCGCTGGGCCCGGTTCTGTTATGGCAGGGCGCGCGCGTGCGCCGCGATGTCCTGCGGCTGCCCGAGCCGGAGGGCCCCCGCGAGGGCCTCACTGGCGCTGGCCCCCGCCTGTCCTTGCTGATCCTGGGGGATTCGGCGGCAGCCGGTGTTGGCGTCGCCACGCAGGACGACGCCCTGTCAGGGAGGCTGGTGCGCAAGCTCACGCCGCAGACGGGGCTCCACTGGCGGCTGTTCGCGAAGACCGGCTGGACGACCGGCGAGGCGCTGGCCGCGCTCGACGATCTGACGGGGAACTTCGACGTTGCCGTGATCTCGCTCGGCGTGAATGACGTGACGACCGAGACACCACGCCACAGGTACATCGCGACCTACGCCAGGGTGGTGTCCCGGCTGCGCCAGAACCACGGCGTGCGGGCGGTCATTGCATCTGCATTGCCGCCGATGGGGGCCTTTCCGGCCCTGCCGCAACCCTTGCGCTGGTACATGGGCCAGCAGGCACGGGCCTATGGTCGAGCGCTGGCAGAATGGGCGGCGTCTGAGCCGATCGCCCAGTACCTGCCCTTTGAGGTCACCATCGGACCTGAAGACATGGCCGCTGATGGCTTCCACCCCGGTCCCCGGATCTATCAGGCCTGGGCCGACAGCGCCGCCGCCGCGATCGCCAGATCAGCGCCACGGCTGACGACCTCCTAAGGCACGGGCAGCGCCCCCCGAGCCCGCAGGATCTCGAACCCCGCCCGCAGATGTTGGACCTTGAAGGAGTGCCCGCCTGGGTGCGTACAGAACCCGAGAACCCGATCCTCGGGGCTGCCACCGACCCGGCACGCAAGCTCGCCCATCACGACGTCCGGATCACTGGGGACATCGTAGTCGCCGGCGGCGATCAACCGCTCGAGCGCCTCTTGGACATTGCCCTGGTGCGTCGGCCCGATCGGCCTGCCCGCGATGGGGACCACCTGGTCGGCAGTCCCGTGGATGTGGACCAGGTTGAACGGATACCCCGGACAGTCTGCGGCCTGGGGTATCGGTTTCCAGAAAGTACCCGAGACAGGCAGGAACGCCCGGAACTTGTCACCCCTCTTGCAGCCGACGAACCATGTCATCATCGCCCCGGCCGAGAACCCGGACATCACGATGTTGTCCGTGTCGATCCCGTGGAGCCCGGATAGATCGACCATCAGCGCGTCGATATAGGCCAGTTCCACGGCCCCGTTGGTGCCCGGATCGGCGGGGACGCCCGGGATGTGCCAGTCGTCGCCGAACGACTTGATCGCGACGAAAGCCATGCCCTGTTCGTGCGCGAAATCGATCAATGCATTGTTTCGCATCGCGCCCGAGGCCGTGCCACGATAGCCGTGCGCGTAGACCAGGGCGCCGGGGTTGGCGACACCCTCGGGCATGGCGATCCGGTAGGTCCGCTCGCCCATCACACAATCACTGCCCGGCCCGCAGGCCATCGCAGGCCAAGACAGCAAGGATACGAGAAGAAGTGCAGTCCAGCGCATGATGCGCCTCCCCCAAAGGCGGACACTGGCGCCCGCGCCGCATGGGAGGTAGGAGGATGGCGCCATCCGACGAGACCTCGCATGAACACCGCCGATCCCAAAGATGTGACCTACCGGCGCGTCATCGCGATTGCGCTGCCCGTGGTCCTGTCGAACGCCACGGTCCCGCTGCAGGGTGCCGTGGATACGGCCGTGATCGGCAATCTGGGGTCGGAGGTCTACCTCGCTGCCGTCACGCTGGGCGCCGCGTCGATCTCGATGCTGCTCGCGGTTTTCAACTTCCTCCAGTTCGGAACCGCGGCCCTGGGCGCTCAGGCTTTGGGGGCGGGCGACCATCGGCGGGTGATCAACGTGCTGGCGCGCGGGCTGATTATCGCGGGCACGCTGGGATTGCTGCTGATCGCGGTGCAATGGTGGCTCCTGCCCGCGATCATGTTGATCTTCGAGGCCTCGGCCGAGGCGGAGTCCCTCGCGCTGCTTTATCTCTCGATCCGCATCTGGGCTGCCCCGGCCGAACTGGGGGTGTTCGCGTTGGGCGGCTGGTTCTCAGGCCAGGAGCAGACCCGGCGTCTTTTCGAGCTTCAGCTGGTCACCTCATGCTCGAACATCGTGTTGAACCTCTTTTTCGTGCTGGTCCTGGGCATGGATGTCGACGGCGTCGCGCTGGGCACCCTGATCTCGGCATGGCTGGGGTTCGGTTATGGGCTGTGGCGGGCGCGGAGCCGGATCCGCCACCTGATGCCCGGCTGGCGGCCGGAGCGTGCGCGCCTGCTGAACCCCGAGGAACTGGGCCGCCTCATGCGCCTCAACCGTGACATCTTCATCCGAACGATGCTGCTGGTCGCGTCCTTCACCTACATGACTCGTCTTGGCTCTCAGCAGGGCGACGTGGTGCTGGCCGCGAACGGGATCCTCTATCAGATCTACCACGTCGGCGTTTATGGCCTTGACGGGTTCGCCATCGCCGCGGAGGCGCTGGTCGGGCAGGCGGTCGGGGCCAGGAACCGCGAGGCGCTCAGGCGGGCCACCTATGTCTCGACTGTCTCCGCGATTGGCCTCAGCCTGATCTTCGCCGTCCTGATCATGGCGCTGCAGAGCCCGCTGATCGCGCTTTTCACCAACGTGGCCGAAGTCCGGGAAACAGCGGCAGTCTACTACTTCTGGGCGGCCTTCTTCCCGATCGTCGGTGTGCTGGCGTTCCAGATGGACGGGGTCTTCGTCGGCGCGACCGAGAGCGGGCCCATGCGAAACGCGATGATCGTCTCCGTAGCACTCTATTTTACGGTCGGCGGCTGGATGGCGAGCACGCTCGGCAATCACGGCGTCTGGGCCGGGATCTGGGTGTTCCTTGTTCTGCGGGGTCTGACGCTGATCGTGCAGTACCCCCGGCTCGAACGCCGCGTCGCGCCTCAGGAAGGATAGCAGACAATGGATCACCGGTACGCCGTCGTCGCGGGCGCCAGCCTTGTCCAGTTCACAACGATCGGCCTGATGTTCTCGTTCGGGCTGTTCTTCGAGGTCTTCGAGCAGGAGTTCGGCTGGACGCGGACGGTGCTCTCGGCCGCAACCGCCACGGCGTTCTTCATGATGGGGACCCTGGCCATCGTTGCGGGCCGTGTGGCGGACCGCTTTGGCCCCCGGATCGTCATCGGCATAGCAGGCGTCGGCTTTGGCACCGGCTACATGCTGATCTCGCAGGTCGGCGAGCCATGGCAGCTGTTGTTGCTCTTTGCGACCCTTATCGGCCTGGGGCTCAGCACGCACGACGTCGTGACGCTGTCCACCATCGCGCGATGGTTTGACAAGCGTCGGGGCGTCATGACGGCGGTGGTCAAGGTCGGCACAGCGTTCGGGCAATTCACGATCCCGCCGCTGGCGGCCCTGCTGATCGTGACGGAGGGGTGGCGTGCGGCCATCGTGATGCTTGGGATCGGAGGAGGCGTCATGATTCTGTGCGCGGCACTGCTGATCAAGGCGCCGCCAAAGCCTGCAGGAAACAGCCCGTCGGGCGAGGTCGCAGGCGTCAGCTTCGCCGAAGCCCGGCAGTCTTCAACCTTCTGGCGCCTCTGCGCTATTCAGTTCCTGTTCTTCCCGACGCTCATGACTGTGCCGCTCCACATCGTGGTGCACGGGACCGACCTGGGTATGACGCTCGAGACGGCCGCGACACTGCTTTCTGTCATGGCGGCGGCCAGCGTTGCCGGACGGCTCGTCGTGGGCGGGCTCAGCGACAAACTAGGCGGCCGGCGGGCCTACGTACTGTGCTTCCTGCCGTTGATCGCGAGCCTGGTCGCGCTGGTGTTCGTCCGCGAGCCGGCCTTTCTGTTCGCCTCGATTGCTCTCTACGGGGCGGCACATGGCGGGTTCTTCACGGTCGTCTCGCCGACGGTCGCGGAGTTCTTCGGCTTGCGCGCCCACGGCGCGATCTTCGGCGTGATCCTGTTCTTCGGCACACTCGGCGGATCGGTCGGCCCGATACTCGCCGGGCGCGTGTTCGACCTCACCGGCAGCTACGATCCTGCCTTCATCACGCTCGCTGGCATGGCCGCGCTGGGGTTGGTGCTGGCAGCGACGCTGCGCCGTCCTGCGGGCCGTTACTCCTGACCGCCGTCGAAGATCAGGCGCTCGTCCACCGGCGCCACGCGCAGAATGTTGGTGCTGCCCGGTTGGTTGAACGGCACACCTGCGGTGACGATGATCCGGTCTGCCTCGGTCGCGAAGCCGTCCGCACGTGCGATGCGGCTGGCCTGCACAACGGCCAGCTTAAAGCGCTCGACCTCCGGCGTCGTGGCACAATGCAGACCCCAGGCAACACACAACCGCCGCGCGGTCGCGGGTCTGGGCGTCAGGGCAAGGATCGGGACCGACGGCCGTTCTCGTGCGACCAGCAAAGCCGTTGTGCCCGAATGGGTGAAACAGCAGATCGCCTTGACGTTCGTCGCGTCGGCCACCTCGCGCGCCGCCGCAGTGATCGCGTCCGACACGGTTTCGCGCGCGATTTCGGGGCCCGCTTCCATCAGACGCCGGTACAGCTCGTCGCCCTCGACGTTTCGCGCGACGTTGTCCATCATCGCGACCGCTTCCAGGGGATACTTGCCCGCCGCAGACTCCGCCGACAGCATGACGGCATCGGCACCATCATAGATGGCAGTCGCCACGTCCGAGACTTCGGCACGGGTTGGCTGCGGGCTTTCGATCATGCTTTCCAGCATCTGCGTCGCGACGATCACGGGCTTGCCTGCCTGACGACAGCGTCGGATCATCCGCTTCTGGATGGGCGGCAGCTCCCAGCTCATCATCTCGACACCAAGATCGCCGCGCGCGACCATGATCCCGTCGACGGTCTCCAAGATCTCGTCGAAGCGCTTCACCGCCGCGGGTTTCTCGACCTTCACCATCACCGCGACGCGGTGATCGCCCAGAAGCTCCCGGGCCTCGAGCACATCCTCGGGCCGCTGGACGAACGAGAGCGCCAGCCAATCGATGCCCAGACCCAGGGCGAACTCGAGATCCGCGCGGTCCTTGTCGGTCATTGCAGCCAGCGGCAGCACCACATCCGGCAGATTGACGCCCTTGTTGTTCGAGATGGTCCCGCCAACCAGCACTTCGCAATCGGCACTGCTCTCATCGCAGGACAGCACACGGAACCGCATCTTGCCGTCATTCACCAGCAGGGTCGCACCAGGCTCCAGTGCCGCGAAGATCTCGGGATGCGGCAGGGTGACCCGTGTGCCATCGCCGGGCGCCTCGGTCAGGTCGAAGCGAAAGGGCTGCCCCTGCTCCAGCTCTGCCGAGCCATCGGAGAAGGTGCCGACCCGGAGCTTTGGCCCCTGCAGATCGACGAGGATGCCGATCGGGCGCTCCATCTCCACCTCGATCTCGCGGATCAGCCGATGGCGTTCACGGACATCTTCGTGGCTGCCGTGGCTCATGTTCAGGCGAAAGACATCGACGCCCGTAACGAAGAGCTCTTTCAGCATCTGTCGCGACGACGACGCAGGGCCGACGGTCGCGACAATTTTGGTGTTGCGCTGTCGGCGCATGGCAACCCTCACAGTTCTTGTTCGGTCTGGGTGGTTATCACCGTGAGCCGTGACGGTTTCAACCACGCGTTTGGTCAGAATGTTGCTTCCTTGTGCGCCTATCGCCAAGCCGGTAAGCAGATCGTTAAGGAGCTTCTCCATATGTCAGTAACTCACGATTTCCCCGCGGTCGAGCGTATTGCCGTGGGCACCAGGCCAGACGCACTGACCGATCTTGTCCTCGTCTGCGACCATGCGTCCAACGCCGTACCACCCTGGGTGACCCCGCTCGGACTCCCACCCGAGGACATGGCCCGGCACATTGCCTGGGACGTCGGGGCCCGGGGGCTGACGCTGGGGCTTGCACATGCCTTGGGTGCACCAGCGGTCCTGTCGACGTTCTCGCGGCTGGTGATCGACCCGAACCGGGGTGCCGATGATCCGACGCTGGTGATGAAGATCTACGACGGCTCGATCATTCCCGGAAACCGCGAGGTAGACGACGCCGAGGTGGCTCGGCGTATCGAACATCTGCATCGCCCGTACCACGAAGCGATCGACGCGGAGCTGGATGCGATTGTGGCCCGTGGTGGCATGCCAGCGCTGGTCTCGATACACTCCTTTACACCGCAGCTGCGTGGCCGCCCGCCGCGGCCATGGCACGTAGGGCTCCTGTGGGACAACGACGACAGGCTCCTGGCACCGCTTCTCACGCGGTTGCTCCTCGAGGATGATTTGATTGTCGGCAACAACGAACCCTACACGGGTGCTCTCGCAGGCGATTGCATGTGGATGCACGGTACTGCGCGCGACATTCCCCACGTTCTGGTCGAGGTGCGCAACGACCTGATCGCAGATCCAGAGGGTGAAGCGGCATGGACCGCGCGGCTGGAGCCCCTGATCAGAGGTGCACTGATCGAATTGCGCGTGGCCGAACCGCAACCTACGTTGGAGTCGACATAGGTTCTAAAGGCTGTCTGGCCGGTCCGGCTGATCGAGCGCGGTACGGACGAGCTGTGGGCCGGCGCGCAGACAAAGAAACAGGAGAAGCTGAATGTCCGACCTCGACACGCAGAAGCTGGAAGCTGCCGTCTTTCGCCGCCTACGCGATCATCTCCGGTCCAGAACGGACGTACAGAACATCGACATGATGAACCTGACGGGGTTTTGCCGAAACTGCTTGAGCCGATGGTACGAGGAGGCCGCTGCGGAACAGGGTGGTGAGATCGACAAGTCGGCGGCGCGCGAAATCGTCTATGGCATGCCTTATGACGAATGGCGTCTGAAGCACCAGACGGAAGCTACCGCCGAGCAGAAAGCGGCCTTCGACTCCGCGTCCCGGGATCACTGAAACGCCGGTGGCGCCAGGGATTGGTCAACAACCTTTTCTTGGTTCGAAGAGTTGTCAGATACTCAGTCGGTCGCTGGCGACGTTTAGGTTTCTCGTGGGCACGAGCGGCGCTGGTGGCATGAGGGATCGCCGCGCTGAGGCGAGGTCTGTCTTCTCGGCTTGAAGACGTTGGAAGCGCTTGTGCAGGCGAGATCGTCTGACCCACAGAAGCCAATGTGAACCATGCTTGCCGGTCCTGACCGACGCGGCTACAAGGCGCGCCCGCGACATGCATCCAGGGGTTCCCGATGACTGAAGACAGCTTTTCCACCACCGCCGTCGCCGCCGGCCAACTGAAGGCGATCGTCGAACGCGTGGAGCGCCTGGAAGATGAAAAGAAGGAAGTCGCGGATCAGATCAAGGAAGTCTACGCCGAGGCGAAGGCGAACGGCTTCGATGCCAAGACCCTGCGCAAGATCGTGAGCCTGCGCAAGAAGGACACGGAGGAACGCCAGGAGGAAGAGGCGCTGCTGGAACTCTACATGTCCGCGCTGGGCATGTTGCCTTAGACGTCGGTCAATGTTGACCGGGCCGAGGAATGTGGAGCAGGCCCGCCGGGAAGTTCGCCAACCTAGAACCTGCCTGGTTTGTCGATCCGCAGTTCGTCGATCTTTCGATAGAGTGTCGAGCGGCCTATCCCCAGCCGCCGTGCCGTCTCGCTCATCCGTCCTCGATAAAGCCCCAACGCCTTCGAGATTGCAGCGGCTTCAATCTCTAGAAGCCGCTTCACATGACCGTCCTCCCGCAGGAACGGGTCTTCAAAATCTGTCTCTGCAGCTGACGAAAGCAGCGCTTGTCTTGGCACCGCACCCTCTTCAACAGGGGTGATACCGTGCAGGTCAGAGGGCCGAATCATGTGTCCGTCCGCCATCACGACCGCACGATGGATCGTATTCTCCAGCTGACGCACGTTGCCCGGCCAAGGTGCGCGCGCGATCGCCTCAAGTGCTGATTGCGTGTACCCTTGGACGGGGACACCCTCGGCCGCCGCGAAACGCTTTAGGAACATCCGAGCCAGTCCCGGCAGATCCTCCCTGCGCTCCCGGAGTGCAGGAAGCGCCAGCGGGAAGACGGAGAGCCGATAGTACAGATCCTCACGGAAGGTGCCGGAGCCGGCCATTGCCGCCAGATCCCGATTGGTGGCTGAGACGACCCTGATGTCGACCTTTGTCGGTGCGGTCGCACCGACGGGGTCGACTTCCCCGGTCTGGATGGCGCGAAGCAGCTTCACCTGTGCGTCCAACGGCAGTTCCCCGATCTCGTCGAGGAACAAGGTGCCGCCGTCGGCTTCCTGGAAACGGCCGCTGCGCCGCACGGTTGCGCCCGTGAAAGCACCCTTCTCGTGACCAAACAGAATTGATTCGATCAACTGCGCTGGAAGCGCGCCACAGTTGACCGCAACAAACGGTCCCCCCGCCCGCTCTGACGAACCGTGGATCGCCCGCGCAAAGATTTCCTTTCCGACGCCAGACTCACCTTCAATGAGGACCGGGATGTCCGACCTGGCAGCACGCCGCGCCATCGCAATCGCTTCCCGTGTGGCAGGCGAGACTGCCACGAGTTCCTCGAACGACAGCCTGTTGTCGCCAACTTTCGCAAGCCGGCGTACTTCCGTCGAAAGCTCGGACATCGCCAGTGCGTTCTGGATCGATACCTGCAACCGCTCTGGCCCGACGGGTTTTATCAGAAAATCGGCAGCCCCGGCGCGCATTGCTTCCACGGCGCGATTGACGGAGCCATCCGACGTCAGGACCAGCACGGGAGGCTGCTGCCGCGTCGAACGCATGCGGGCCATCACCTCAAGCCCGTCAAGATCGGGCATCTGGAGGTCGAGCAACATGAGATCGACCTTTGGCGCGGATGCGTCTTCCAAGGCAGCAACGGCCGCTTCCCCTCCTGAAACGAGCAGGGGGTCGTATCCGGCAGCACTGACCGACGCCTGAATGAAGCGGCGTTGTTGGTCATCGTCCTCGGCTATCAGGATGCGTGCGGCCATCGTGCTCCGTCCGGGTTTTCACGTTCCCCTATGTCATAAGGCCAACAAGGTTGATTTTTCGTCACCTCGCCGCTCTCCGTTGCAGCACTTGAGCTTAAAGACTGTTGTTAATGTGCACCGGCGACGATAAAGTGTTCGAACCAGGGGGATTTTCTCGACGGCCTGATTGTGCTTTTTGCGTGTTCATGCCAGAGGGAGTTCGCAATCCGGGAAAACCCGGAACAGGCAATCCAAGGCACGTGTTCAGCGCGGCCGACCGAAAACGGAGAGAGGGATGAAGACTCTAACATACATGCTGCTGGGAACCGCGGCGATTGCTCTCGCAGGCTGCAGCCAGCTGCCGGGTTCGTCGTTGGGCGCGACCTTCGGCGCCGAAAGGTATCTGAAGGGCGAGCATGGGGGTGCTGGGTTCACCGGCGCACTCGCCAAAGAATACACTGAAGTTGGCCGTCGCGCTGCCTTCCGTGATGTGCTGTGGTTGAACTCGACTGCATACATCGCGAAGGCTCGTCAGGCTGAAGCGGGTATCGAACCTGCTCCCTGGGCACCTGAGCAATTGGGCGTCGGGGGCGATGCACCTGGCCTCTACACGCAGGTCGTCGCTGCAATCACCGACAACAAGGGCGCGCGTCCTGCAGAGTGTGCCCGCGCTCAGGTGATGTGGGATCAGTACCTCGAAGCACTGCGCGGCGGTGATACGTTCTGCATCACGCCGGCGGATGCCCGCGCGCTGCTGGACGAAGCACTGTTGGCCTGTGCCGGCGCTGCTCCGGGAGCGTTTGTGGTCTACTTCGGCTTTGACCGGACGAACCTGACGGACCGTGCGCGCGCAACCCTCGACGAGGTTGTGTCTGCCGTTTCGGCTATGGGTGCTACGGCTCTGTCGGTTGTTGGTCACGCCGACACCGTCGGTGGGGCTGCCTACAACCAAGGTCTGTCCGAGCGTCGTGCACGCCGTGTCGCAAACGCTCTGGTCGATCGTGGCGTTCCGGCTGGCGCAATGACGCTGGCTGGCCGCGGTGAGCAGGATCTTGCCCGGGCAACTGGCAACAACGTCCGCGAGCCGCTTAACCGCCGCGTCGAGATCACGCTGTCGCGCTAAGCGTCCGCGAACATCTCGCAAAGTTAAGAGCCGCCCCGCGCCAGTTGGCACGGGGCGGTTTTTCGTTTGTGGCCGTGTGCTTGATACCTGACCACAGCAAGGCTTGTGCGGCAGATCCTGTCTCCCCATCTATCCAGACGGATTGGATGGGAGAGCTCTATGCGATGCGTAGCGGCGATTGCCCTGGTTGTGTCGCTGGCGTTGCTGGCACCGAAACAGCCTCATGCCCAGGATGTGGACGGTCTCACCGAGGACCTGGGAAGCACACTCCGGGACCTGTTCGAACAGATGGAACCGGCGCTGGATGAAGCCTGGGAATTGCTCCAGCAATTCCAGGGTGGCTACGACCCGCGGCACTACCTGATGCCCGAGGTTCTGCCGAACGGCGACATCATCATCCGCCGCCGAGGAGACGCCCCACCGTTCGGTGAGCCTCCTGACGAGCCTGTCGAGAATGTCCCACCCGATGAAGGAACGATCGATCTCTGAGCGATCGGGCTTTCAACGCGTCGCCGCGTGCCCTATCTCACCGGTCTGATTGACCGAGAGGCCCCCATGATCCGCACTTTCCTCCCCGCCCCCGAATTGTTGCGCGCGCCCGCTGACGGGGGTGGCACACAGGACCTTGGCGTCATGCCCGAGTGGGATCTGACGGATCTCTACGCCGGGATCGACGACCCCAAGCTGGAGAGTGACTTCACGGGCTCTGCCGCAGCCTGCAAGGACTTCGCTGCCCGCTATGAAGGCAGGCTGGCGGATCTGGATGGCGACGGACTTGCCGGCGCAATCGAGGCCTATGAGGCGATCGACCGTGTACTTGGCCGGATCATGTCCTTTGCAGGGCTTCTCTATCAGCAGAACACCCAGGACCCGGCGCGCGCGAAGTTCATGGGCGATGCCCAGGTACGGGTAACGGACCTGACGCAGCCTCTGGTCTTCTTCTCTTTGGAGCTCAACAAGCTGCCCGAGGAGCACGTGGGGACATGCCTCGCTGAGAGCGCAGCGCTGGTGCGCTACAAGCCATGGATCGACCGGCTGCGCGCGCTGGCGCCCTACCAGCTCTCGGACGAACTGGAGAAGTTCCTCCACGATCAGTCCGTTGTCGGTGCGACTGCCTGGAACCGCCTGTTCGACGAGACGATGGCGGGCCTTCAGTTCGACGTCGATGGCGAGACCCTGGGGCTGGAGGCGACGCTGAACCTCTTGTCCGATGCCGATCGTGACCGGCGCAAGACCGGCGGCGAAGCCGTGGCCAAGGTTCTGGGGGAGGAGATCACGCTCTTCACCCGGATCACCAACACGCTGGTCAAGGAGAAGGAGATTGAGGACCGCTGGCGCAACATGCCAACGCCCGATGCCGGCCGACACCTCGCCAACCAGGTCGAGGCTGACGTGGTCGATGCGCTGCGCGAGGCGGTGCAGGGCGCCTACGAGCGGACGAGCCATCGCTACTACGCGATGAAGGCAAAGTGGCTGGGGCTGGAGCGGCTCGAGTACTACGACCGCAACGCCCCCTTGCCCGATGATGATGACCGACTTGTTCCTTGGGACATGGCGCGCACGACGGTTCTGGACGCCTATGCAGGTTTCTCACCCAAGATGGCGGAACTGGCCGAGCCGTTCTTTGACCGGGGCTGGATCGATGCTGCCGTCAAGCCGGGCAAGGCCCCGGGTGCGTTCGCACACCCCACCGTCAGCGACGCGCATCCCTATGTGATGCTGAACTATCTGGGCAAGCCGCGGGATGTGATGACCCTGGCACACGAACTGGGACACGGGGTTCATCAGCGGCTCGCGGCGGATCAGGGTGAGCTTCTCAGCCGTACACCCCTGACACTGGCCGAGACCGCCTCGGTGTTCGGCGAGATGCTCACGTTCAAGAAGATGCTGGGCGAGGCGCCGGACCAGAAGACCCGCAAGACCATGCTGGCGAGCAAGGTCGAGGACATGATCAACACGGTCGTGCGCCAGATCGCCTTCTACGAGTTCGAGCGCCGGGTCCATACGGCGCGGCGTGACGGAGAACTGACCTCGGATCAGCTTGGCGAGATCTGGATGGCCGTGCAGGCCGAGAGCCTGGGCCCCGCAATCCATCTGCCGCCCGAGTACGGGACGTTCTGGGCCTACATTCCTCACTTCATCCACTCGCCGTTCTATGTCTACGCCTATGCCTTCGGCGACGGGTTGGTGAATGCCCTCTACGCCGTTTATGAGCAGGGCGATCCTGGCTTCCAGGACAAATACTTCGAGATGTTGGCGGCGGGCGGCACGCTCCACCACAAGGAACTTCTGGCACCCTTCGGTCTGGACGCCTCGGATCCCGCCTTCTGGGATCAGGGGCTGGGCCTGATCGCCAGCATGATAGACGAACTGCAAGCGATGGAGTGACGCGCGTGCGGCGCCTGATCTTCGGGCTGGGGCTGCTTGGCGCACTGGCAACCTCGGGCGCCAATGCAGCCTCGGACCCGGCGTTCGGCCGCTGGGTCGTGGAGAACGGCAAGGCCGTCATCGAGATCGCGCCATGTGGGCAGAACGCGTGCGGGCAGCTGGTTTGGTTGCAGAACCCGCTCACCGCCAACGGAGAGACCAAGCGAGACCTTGAGAACCCCGATCCCGGCAAGCGATTCAGACCGCTCTGCCGGTTGCAGCTTCTCACGGGCCTGCGTCGGACGGGCCCGGGGATGTGGGAAGACGGCGAGATCTACTCGACCCGCGACGGCCGCACCTTCGGCTTCCAGATCGAACGGGTGGAAGGCGAAACGCTGGTCGCCCGCGGTTTTCTGGGCATCGCCCTCCTTGGCAAGACGCAGAGGTGGACCCGGGACGACGGGATGCACCAGAACTGCGTTGTGAAGGACAGCCCGGGCTCTGATCGGTGAGGGGACCGACCCGCAGGGCAGCCCTGGCGGGTGCGGGGTCGCTGCTTCTAGCCCGCAACGCCGCGGGGTCAGGCCCGAAACGCGTGTTGTTTATCGGGAATTCGTTCACGCACGAGCACGACGTGCCGGGACGGGTGGCTGCCCTTGCGAGCGCTGCAGGGATCTGGATTGAGGCGGTCGCCCATACCCGGTCTGGCGCATCCCTCTGGGGTCACCTGAAGGAGAAATCGCCGCCAGAGTTTTTGCTCACCTATGGGCGCCCAGATCTGGTCGTTCTTCAGGATCACTCCACAACTGCCTTAAGTGAGGTATCGCGGGGGCGCTCGACCCATGCAATTCAACGGTTTGCAATGTACCACGGCGCGCTCGTTCTCTTTGCACCATGGGCGCGGCGGCTGGGTCATCCGCTCTACGCGCGGCCTGGTATGCCAGCTGGCCCGTCGGAAATGATGGCCGTCACCGACGCCCACTATCGTGGCGTTGCGCAAAAAGTTGGCGCTGAAGTTGCCTCCGTCGGACGACGTTGGGATCACGCCATTGCCGAGGGACACGATCTTCATGCATCAGACGGGTACCACGCGAACGAGACAGGCGCCCATCTGACGGCGCTGGTGCTCGCGGACACGCTGGGGATCCCCGTTCCTGCAAGCGACCCGTTGGTGGCGATCGTCGTCCCTTGACCTGCCCACTGCCCATGGTATCCCGCCCGCGACCAGCCGGGAGAAAGCAATGCAGGATCTGACCCCGATCCGGACCAAATACCTGGGCGAGATCGCCGATGCCGCCGACGAGGCGACGATCGAAGCCGTGCGCGTGGCCGCGCTCGGCAAGAAGGGCGAGATCGCACTGATGATGCGCGAGCTGGGCAAGATGACGCCGGAGGAGCGTCAGGCTGCCGGGCCCGCCTTCAACGCGCTGAAGGACGAGATCAACTCGGCCATCTCGGCCCGCAAGGCCTCGTTGGGCGACAAGGCGCTGGAGGAGCGGCTGGCCGCTGAATGGCTGGACATCTCGCTGCCCGCACGGCCAACCGCACAAGGCACCATTCACCCGATTTCGCAAGTTACAGAAGAGCTTACGGCGATCTTCGCGGACATGGGCTTCTCGGTCGCCGAGGGTCCGCATATCGACAGTGACTGGTACAACTTCGATGCGCTGAACATCCCGGCCGAGCACCCTGCCCGGACCGAGATGGACACATTCTACATGGCCCGCAGCCCTGGCGACAACCGGCCGCGCAACGTGCTGCGCACCCATACCTCTCCGGTCCAGATCCGACATATGGAGGCGCACGGCGCCCCCTGCCGGGTGATCGCGCCGGGCCGCGTCTACCGTTCGGACTATGACCAGACGCACACGCCGATGTTCCACCAGGTCGAGGGTCTGGCCATCGACAAGGGCATCTCGATGGCCATGCTGAAGTGGACCCTGCAGGAGTTCTGCAAGGCATTCTTCGAGGTCGACGAGGTCGAATTGCGCTTTCGTGCCAGTCACTTCCCCTTCACCGAGCCGTCGGCCGAGGTCGATATCCGGTGTTCTTGGGAGGGCGGTCAGCTCAAGCTGGGCGAAGGGGACGACTGGCTGGAAATCCTCGGCTCCGGCATGGTGCACCCCAAGGTTCTGGCCAATGGCGGCATCGACCCGGAGGTCTACCAGGGCTTCGCTTTCGGCATGGGAATCGACCGGATCGCGATGCTGAAATACGGGATCCCGGACCTGCGCGCCTTCTTCGATTGCGACCTCCGGTGGCTGCGCCACTACGGCTTCCGCGCGCTTGATCTGCCCACCATGCACGGCGGTCTCAGCGCCTGATGCGCCGGGATTCTGGGTGTATGACAAACGTATGACTCGCGTATGCCAAACGTATGACTTTCGCGACGCGGCAGGTCGACAGGTTAAAGCAGTGAAGACGCCAGCGGGCGGTGTCACGTTTGCCCGGCGTCACCTCCGTACCTGATCAGTCGATCCCGAAGATCCGATCGAAAATGGTGAGGCCGGTGCCGTCGACACGCTCGGCGCGCTGACCGCTGAAGATCGTCTCGCGGTAGAAGGGGTCGGCCCCGCTGCCGGTCCGGCCTGCGTCGCGATCCAGTTCACGGGTTGATCCCGCATGCAGCTCGAACCGGGTGTCCGGCGCGGTGACGCCGGGCAGATGCAGGCCCGTCTCACGCTGCGTCTCTTCGCGGTACTCACCCGCGATTCCCAGGAACGGCTGCTCCCCAGCAGTGGCGATACTGGCACCCATCGCACCGAGCAGAGCTACGACAACAAATCCCGCGCGCATGGCGACCTCCTTCAATTCGTGGCAGCATAAAGATGGTATGGCAGCTGGTCCATGCCAGAGGCTCACGCGAAAGTGCGTGGCGCCTTCTTGGGGAACATCCGGTGCGGAATGGTGACGGCTTGGCCCGGTCAAGGTGCGACCGCTCGTATTAGGACCGTGTTCGTGCGATCACTATTGGCACACGCCAGACCAACACCTGCTGCGACATGCCAAACCTGCCGCCTCAATACGCCCAACTGCACCAGTTTCGCTTCGGCGACACACGCGAGATCTGCGTGTGGCTGACGGATCTTGTGCTGGCGGGCAAGAAGACCGGAACGTGCTGGGCCCACCGCGATGCCGCGACAGGCGAGCCGATGTTCGAGATCGGTGATCGGTCCGTCTACACAGACTGGGATCGCACGCCGGTTTGCGCGGTCGAGTATACTGGCATCTCGGTCTGCCGCTTCGACCGGGTGCCCGTGGCGTTTGCCCTGTCCGAAGGCGAGGGCGACTACGAGTCCTGGCGTGATGGTCATATCGCCTATTTCGGGCGCAACGGCGGCTGGTCGCCCGACATGCTGGTGGTGTGCGAGAACTTCCGGGTGATCGATATCTTCCGTTAGACGCGCGCGCGTCGCTGCCGCCCCTTCACGTGCCGCCCCAAAACGGCTAAGGACCGCGGAAATTCACTCCACCGGCACGAGCGACACATGAAATTCACGCTTTCCTGGCTGAAGGAACACCTGAACACCGAGGCAACGGCTGCCGAGATCGCGGAGGCGCTGACCGATCTGGGGCTGGAGGTGGAAGGCGTCGAGGACCCTGCCGACAGGCTGGGGGCCTTCACGATCTGCCGGGTGATTGAGGCTGTGCAGCACCCGGATGCCGACCGGCTGCGTCTCTGCCGGGTCGAGGCATGGCCCGATGGGCCGGACGCGCCCTCCCAGGAAGTACAAGTCGTCTGCGGCGCGCCCAACGCGCGCACGGGGCTGGTCGGTGTCTTCGCGGCGCCGGGCACGCATATCCCGGGCACGGGCGTGGACCTCAAACCGGGCGTGATCCGGGGGGTCGAGTCGAACGGGATGCTGTGTTCCGAGCGTGAGCTGGAGCTCTCGGACGACCACGACGGGATCATCGATCTGCCCGCGGATGCCCCGATGGGCGTGCGGTACATCGACTATGCCGGGGCAAACGACCCGATGATCGAGATTGCGATCACGCCGAACCGTCCCGATGCCCTGGGGATCTCGGGTATTGCGCGGGACCTGGCGGCCCGGGGGCTTGGGACGCTGATCCCACGTGCGTTCCCGGAGGTGCCGGGCGCCTTCCCGTGCCCGCTGACCGTGACGATCGAGGATGTTGTGCTGGAGAAGGCGCCGGTCTTCTGCGGGCGGCTGATCCGTGGGGTCAAGAACGGGCCGAGCCCCGCGTGGATGCAGCAGCGGTTGCGGGCGATCGGTCTGCGCCCGATCTCGGCGCTGGTCGATATCACCAACTATCTCACCTACGACATCAACCGGCCGCTCCATGTCTTCGACGCGGACAAGGTGCAGGGCGGTGGCTTGCGGGTCCATTGGGCGCAGGACGCGTCCAAGCTCATGGCGCTCGACGACAAGGAATACACGTTCGAGCCGGACATGATCATGATCTCGGACGAGACCGGACCGGAGGCGATCGCGGGGGTCATGGGCGGCCTGCCCACGGGCTGCACCGAGGACACGGTCAACGTTTTCGTCGAGTCGGCCTACTGGGACCCGATCGTGACGGCGTCCACGGGACGACGGCTGAAGATCCATTCGGACGCGCGCTACCGGTTCGAGCGGGGGATCGACCCGGCCTCCTGTCCCGTGGGGATCGAGGCGGCGACGCGCATGATCCTGGATCTTTGCGGTGGGGAGCCGTCCGAGATGGTCACGGCCGGCGCGGTTCCGAACACGTCCCGGGCTTACCCGCTGAGGCCCGACCGCGTGATCAGTCTGGTCGGCATGGAGATCCCGCGCGACGAACAGGTGCGGATCCTGAATGCGCTTGGCTTCTCGGCTGCCGGTACAGGCGAGGCGCTGGAGGTCTGGGTGCCGTCGTGGCGGCCGGACGTGCAGGGCGAGGCCGATCTGGTCGAAGAGGTCGCGCGGGTCGCCTCGCTCACCAAGCTCGAGGCGAAGCCGCTGCCCAAGGCTGCTGCCGTGGGGCGCAAGACGCTGACCCCCCTGCAAACACGGGAACGGGACGCCCGGCGGACGCTGGCCGCGCTGGGTCTCAATGAATGCGTGACCTATTCCTTCATCGACGGCGCTCACGCGGCGCTGTTCGGGGGCGGCGGCGATGCGATGCGTCTGGACAATCCGATCAGCTCGGAGATGAGCCATATGCGCCCGTCCGCGCTGCCCGGGCTGCTGGAGGCCGCGGCCCGCAACCAGGCTCAAGGGTTCGCGGATGTCGGCCTCTTCGAGTGTGGCGCGGGCTACAGTGGTCCGGAACCCGGGGAGCAGGCAGCAATGGCCTGCGCTGTTCGGGTCGGTGCCACCACAGCGAAGCACTGGGCTGGCACCCGCCGCCCGGTGGATGCCATGGACGCCAAGGCAGATGCCGAGGCTGTGCTGACTGCGCTTGGCGCCCCCGTCGACCGGCTGATGATCGCGCGCGAAGCGCCCGGCTGGTTCCACCCGGGCCGGTCCGGGTTGCTGAAGCTGGGGCCCAAGAACCCGCTGGCGGCTTTCGGCGAACTGCACCCCAAGGTGTTGAGCGCGCTGGACATCAAGGGTCCCGCCGTTGCGATCACCGTCTTCCTCGAGGCTCTGCCCGCCGCGCGGCGCAAGGGGACGGCGCGGCCAGCGCTGATCCTCTCCAACCTCCAATCGGTCGAACGCGACTTTGCCTTTGTCGTGGACGAGCGTGTTGAGACCGCCGATCTGATCCGCGCCGCAAAGGGCGCCGAGAAAACCTTGATCACCGGTATTGATGTCTTCGACGTCTTCGAGGGCAAGCGCGCAACCGAACAGCTGGGTGAAGGACGAAAGTCCGTGGCCATCGCCGTGCGGCTGCAACCCAGCGACAAGACCCTGACCGATGCCGAGATCGATGCGATCAGCGAGAAGATCGTGAGCAGCGTCACGAAAGCCACAGGCGCGACTCTCCGCCACTAAATGTCAAATTCAAATTTAATTTTCTTGCATGGCTGACATGCAGTCGTTAAGTCGTGCCCCGTGAGTGACAAAAATGAGAAACGGGGAATGAAATGCTGAAGGAATTCAAGGAATTCGCGATCAAGGGAAACGTTGTCGACATGGGAGTTGGCATCGTTATCGGTGCGGCGTTCACATCTATTGTGACCAGCTTCGTCGAAGACATCGTCAACCCGGTGATCGGCCTCTTCACTGGAGGGATCGACTTCGCAAGCCTGTTCGTGAACCTCTCGGGCCAGGAGGTCACATCGGCGTCCCAGGCGAAAGAGGCGGGCCTGGCGGTCATCACCTACGGTAACTTCATCAACGCGCTTGTCAGCTTCCTGATCGTGGCCTGGGTGTTGTTCTTGATCGTGAAAGCGGTGAACAATCTCAAGAAGATGGCCGAGGAAGAGAAGGTCGAGGAACCCGAAGCACCGGCCGAACCGTCGGCAGAAGAAACGCTGCTGGGTGAGATCCGCGACCTCTTGGCGAAAGAGCGCGCCTAATCGCAATCTTGCGGCCTGCGTGACGATCCTCACATATGGGCTGCAAGCGACCCGGGCATTCTGGTAGCGTCACTCGCCTCAGGGGATGGGGCGCTATCAGAAAACGGGGCAAGTAATGTCATTTGATGCCGATGTGCTGGACGAGATCCGTCTGGTGGCCAAGGAAAAGAAGCTGGAGCCAGAAGCGCTTATCGCCGTGACAACGGTCGAAAGCGGGGGGAAAGCCTACACGGAGGTCGATGGCAAGAAGCTGCCGCTGATCCTCTTTGAGTACCATGTCTTCTATCGTTGCCTGCCCGTGGCACTCCGTCAGGAGGCGATGAACCGCAACCTCGCGCGGAAACGCTGGGGTGATCTGCCATACAAGAAATCCCAGTCCGCCCGCTACGCGCAGCTGGAGCGCGCGAAGGAGATCCACGAGATGGCGGCCTATGCCGCGTGCTCGTGGGGCGTCGGCCAGGTGTTGGGCGAGAACGCCGAGTGGCTGGGCTACAAGAACTCCAAGGCGCTCGCCAAGGAGGCCATGAAGAGCGTCGCCGGCCAGGTCCGCGTGATGGTCCGCTTCATCGAGAGGGCCGGGCTGCGCGATGAGCTGGAGCGGCATGACTGGCGCGGGTTTGCGCGGCGCTACAACGGTCCCGGCCAGGTCGAGAAGTATTCAGCCCTGATGGCGCGCGAGTATCAGCGGGCAGGTGGCACGAACGTGGTCGAGGCCGATGATCTTGTCCTGCGTATCGGTGAGCGGGGCGACAAGGTGGCCGAACTTCAAAGGGCGCTGCGGACCGTCGGCTATCACCTGCTGATTGACGGCGACTTCGGCCCCGCGACGCGGCGCATGGTGATGCAGTTCCAGAAGGACCAGGGACAGGTCGAGGACGGAATCGTCGGGCCGGTGACCTGGGGCCTGCTGGAGACATTGGCCGGGCGGGATACCACCCAGCACCTCTAAGCGCCTATCCGAGAAGTGCCGCTCACCACCCCCCAGAACTATACCCTGATTGGGCGGTTGGGAGGGGATGCGGGGTGGTGGTAGGCCTCGTGCAACAGACTCTATGGCCGTCGCTACCGCGTCAACGCCAGCTTCGGCGACAGAACGTCGATACCCAGCGCTTCACCCACGGCGAAGTAGGTCAGGTGCCCGGCGTGGACGTTCAGCCCCGCCAGCAGGTGCTCGTCATCACGGCAGGCCTCGGCCCAGCCCTTGTCGGCGAGCGCCAGCAGGAAGGGCATGGTGGCGTTTGTCAGCGCGATGGTCGAGGTGCGGGCAACAGCGCCGGGCATGTTGGCCACGCAGTAGTGGATGATGCCGTCGACCTCGTAGATCGGGTCCTGGTGGGTGGTCGCCTTCGAGGTCTCGAAGCATCCGCCCTGGTCGATCGCGACATCCACCAGCACCGCGCCGGGTTTCATGTGGGCAAGCTGATCCCGCCGCACCAGTTGCGGGGCAGCAGCGCCAGGGATGAGCACGGCGCCAACGACAAGGTCCGAGGCCAGCACCAGCTCCTCGGTCGACCCGGCGGAGGCATAGCGCGTCTTGAAGAGGTGCCCGAAGGCGTCATCCAGATAGCGCAGGCGGGGGAGCGAGCGGTCCAGCACCGTGACATCCGCGCCCATGCCTGCCGCGATCCGGGCCGCATGGGTGCCGACGACGCCGCCACCGATCACGGTGACCTGTGCCGGTCCGACGCCGGGGACACCGCCCATCAGCACCCCGCGCCCACCGTTGGCCTTCTGCAGGGCCCAGGCGCCGACCTGAGGGGACAGGCGCCCGGCGACCTCGGACATCGGGGCGAGCAGAGGCAGCCCGCCCTGCGGATCCGTCACGGTCTCGTAGGCGATACAGGTGGCGCCCGAGGCGATCAGGTCCTTGGTCTGCTCGGGGTCCGGCGCAAGGTGGAGATAGGTGAAGAGCACCTGGCCTTCGGACAGTTGCGCGCGTTCGCTGGCTTGCGGCTCCTTGACCTTGACGATCATCTCGGCGGCTGACCAGATCTCGGCTGCCGTTGTCGCGACATGAGCCCCGGCGGCCCGGTAGTCGTCGTCCGTGAAGCCCGCACCTGCGCCCGCGCCCGTCTCGACCGTCACGTCGTGACCGTGGGCGACTGCCTCGCGGCAGGTCACGGGCGTCATGCCGACACGAAACTCCTGCGCCTTGATCTCCTTTGGACATCCGATCTTCATCGCCGCCTCCCCCCTTGTGT
Organism: Pseudomonadota bacterium; assembly: GCA_039033215.1. Classification (GTDB taxonomy): domain Bacteria; phylum Pseudomonadota; class Alphaproteobacteria; order Rhodobacterales; family Rhodobacteraceae; genus Thermohalobaculum. Next base: position 44,862 of record JBCCDA010000006.1, read on the forward strand.
TATTGTTGGGGCCATTATGCCGCGATGTCGCGCGCCGGGATAGGTCCCGCATGAACTGGTCGGGTCATCCCCCGACCAGGCCGACCGCATGGTAGGCGACCATCCCCGTCGCGAAGGCCCCGAACAGCGAGCGGGTGACGACGCCCACGAAGACCGTTGCCGCCGCCCCGACCATGACCGACAGGGGCGCCAGGTCCCCTTCCGCCCCATAGATCACGGCGGGCGCCACCAGCGCCGGCAGGACGGTCACCGGCACAAAGCTCAGCGCCGCGGTCAGCCAGCCCGGCAGCACCCGCCCTGCCAGAAGGCCCAAAAATGAGTAGCGCACGATGAACGTCACCGCCCCGAGCCCGCCGATGATCCCCCAGATCTCGAGATCGCTCATGCCAGCACCCGCCGGGCGGCCATGCCTGCCCCGATTCCAACGATGCTGGCGGCGATTACGCCCACTCCCTGCGGAAGTGCTGCGGCCGGCAGCGCTGCCGCCATGGCGACGGTGAAGGCGACCATGTGGGCGGGGGTCCGGATCAGCGGCGCCGACAGCGCCAGGAACAGTGCAGGCGCGGCCATCTCAAGACCCCACTCCGGCGGGATCTGTGTGCCAAGCGCCACGCCAACCACGACCGGTGCGCTCCACCCGGGGATGGTGCAGGCGCCCGCGCCGAAGAAGTAGGCGATCCTCTGGGGCAAGGACGCAAACCGGCCCTCCTGATAGGCCTTCAGCGAAATCGTGTAGGTCTGGTCGTTCAGCATGTAGCCCGCGGCCAGTCTGGGCTGCCAGCCAGCACCCTGCCAGTGCGGCACGAGTGCGGCGGAGTACATCGCCATACGCAGGTTCACCATCGCTCCGGCGGCAACGATGATCAGCGCAGGAGCCTGCTCCTGGATCAACTCCATTGCGACCAGCGAGGACGCCCCCGCCAGCACGATCAGCGTGAACCCCGCGATCTGGCCCAGGTCCAGGCCCGTCTCGACGGCGACGATCCCGAAGATCAGACCGAAGGGCACAGTGGCCAGCTGCAGCGGCAAGGCGGCGGCAAAGCCGCGCCAGAAGGCACGCCGTGTTTGCCCCGTGTCTGCTGCCTGCTCCCTCATGCCCGTCTGATATCCCTGCTTGACGCGGGCCACCAGCCACGTTTTGTGATGGGTAATGACAGGCGATGAGATACCCGTCGTGCTGCTGCACGGGCTTGGCCGAACCCCGGGTTCCATGCGCGCGCTGGCATGGCGGCTGGGCCGGGCGGGGTTTCGCACATCCTGTCTGGGGTATCCCTCGACAGAGCTGCGGGTGGGCGAGGCGATCGGGCATGTACGCGCTGCACTTGCGCGGCAGCCGGGGCCTCGATACCTCGTCGGACACTCGCTGGGCGGGCTGATCGCGGCGACGCTGCTGCGGGAAGATACCCTGCCGATCGGGCGGGTCGTGCAATTGGGGGCGCCGAACCTGGGTTCACCCGTGGCCGGGCGGCTGGGCGGGCAATGGCCGGTCAGGGGCATGTGCGGCCCGGCGATCGAGGAACTGGACGCCCACGAAACCGTTCCGGAGGACGACCCCCGCATCGCTGCCATCGCCGGGACGTTTGGCCCGCCCATGCCGGGATCGCCGGAGCGTCCGCACGACGGCGCGGTCAGCCGCCGCTCGGCCTGGGCGGGGGCCGGTCACCGGGCTGAGGTCGCGGTAATCCACACGTTGTTGCCGATCTCGGTCAAGGTGGCCACGTTGACGCTCACGTTCCTCAAGACCGGCACCCTCAGGGAGGTTTCATGACCCGCTTTCTGATCGCGCCTGATCCCGATGCGCCGCGCCTCACCCGGGCGATAACCGGCGTGGACCAGAGCGGGGCGATGTCCGAGATCCGGGTGGTCGAGGAGCGTGCGCTCACGATCTACCTGAACTCTCAGGAGATCGTGACGGCGATGACCATCGGCGACTACCCGGAGTATCTGGCGCTGGGGTACCTGCTGAACCAGGGGATGGTGCTGCCGGACGATCAGGTGACGGCAGTCGACTATGACGAAGACCTCGAGGTTGTCGTCGTCCGGACCGAGCGCCAGACGGACTATGAGGAGAAGCTGAAGAAGAAGACGCGCACGTCCGGCTGCGCGGTCGGCACGGTCTTTGGCGACATGATGGAGCAGCTGGAGGGTGTCAGCTTCGGCCCCGCCGAGGTGCGGACCTCGTGGCTCTATTCGCTGGCGCGTCAGATCAACACGCAACCATCGCTGTACCTGGAGGCGGGGGCGATCCACGGCACGGTGCTCTGCCGCGAGGAGACGCCACTCGTGTTCATGGAGGACGTTGGCCGCCACAACGCGGTGGACAAGATCGCGGGCTGGATGTTCCGGGAGGGGGTCCGTGGTGAGGGCCATATCCTCTACACGACCGGTCGGCTGACCTCGGAGATGGTGATCAAGACGGCGCTGATGGGCATCCCCGTGCTCGCCTCGCGCAGTGGGTTCACCGCATGGGGCGTGGAGCTTGCCCGGCAGGTCGGTCTCACGCTGATCGGCCGGATGCGGGGCCAGCGGTTCCACTGCCTCTCGGGCGCAGAGCGGCTGGTGTTTGATACCGACATCGCCACGCTTGCCGAAGAAGACAAGAAGCATCGCCGCAAAGGGGCCGAACCATGACCGAGGAAGACATCAACCGGGTGGTCGATGCTGAACTGGCGCGCCGGCGCATCGGGGCAGCCTTCGAGCCAAAGCAGGGTCGACTGTCCGCCGTTCTGCGCCATCCGCTCTTCCTGACCGTCTTTGCGTTCGTGGTCACTACCGTCATCGGCGGCTTCTATGATGGCATCGTGCAGGACCGCCGCGCCGAGGCCCTCGCTGCCGAGAACGCCCGTGCGCAGCGTGCCGCCGAAGCCGAGTTGGCCGTCGCTGGCGTCGAGGCCATCGCGCGGCTGGCCTTCGAGATCAACACGCGCGCGAGGTTCGTCGCCTACGCCGTATGGCGTGGCGATCTGGAGAGCGCTGAAGAACGCAAGGACGCGCTCGATGCGCTCTCGATTCGCTGGGACACCGAGTTCCGGCTCAATCTGATGAAGATTCGCGGCTACCTGGGCAACCACCTGCGGGGCAATCACTACGAAAGCGCGTTCGCAAACGTGGTGGCACCGTCAATGGAAACGATGATGGTTTGTATCGCCGCCGCATTCGACCGTTCACGCACGGAAGGCTTTGCCCGGATGGATGACGCAGCCCTGGACCGCCCGCTTCTGCCCTGGTGTGCCAGCAGGGAGTTCCCGGATCTGGGTTGGTTCGACTACAGCATGGCGCACTACGAACGATCGGGAACGTGCACCAACATGATCCTCTGGGCCTTGTCTCAGCAGATCCGTGAAAATGCCGCAGGCCCGGTCACGGCCGATCAGGATGTCGAGCGGCTCGACTATTTTGGAGAGTTGGCCGAGGGCTGCAAGGGCCTGTAAAACAACACCAATAGCTCTCGGACTCCAAACATTTCACCTTGGAAACCGGGTCGCGGTCGTCGTCGAAGAAGACATGGGGCGCCACCACGACGGCGGCAGTTTCAAAACCTGGGGTTGAAACACTCAGCAAGCGGTAACTACGGTGCGCGACTATTTGGATAGATTTTAGACTTGAGGATTTGACCGATGGTTCGGCAGCTTGCCTACATCAGCTCCAGCTGGCAGCAAGACATTACGGATTTCGTCGACGACACGCTGCCGAGGATCCAAGAGAACAACAGCGAGGCGGGCGTTACGGGTATCCTACTGTTCTGCCACGGTTCGTTCTTTCAGGTGCTCGAGGGTGAGGACGCCGTGCTGGAGGCGCTCTTTCGCAAGATTTGCAAGAGCAGACGCCACCGCAACGTTCTGAAGATGCTTGACCGCGAACAGGCAGTACGAAGTTTCCCTGACTGGTCAATGGGCTGGCAGCATATCGCTGACGATCATCCCCTTGCGCCAGAGCTGAAGAGGCTTGGTTCGATAGACGGGGTCAAGGAGCAGATGCAGCATGACAGCATCACGCTCATACGGCTGATCGAGTCCTATTTCGTCGTCAACAGCCGCTGACTTCCGGCTCCTCCCAATCGTCCAAGACTCTCCATGATCTGACGCTATCGCTGTCCGTCAGGCGTGGTTGTCGCGCGGTTCTGTGTTGACCCGGGACCTCTACCACGCGACCTAAAGGATCCGGGTCTTGCCCGGGACGGCGCAGCATAAAACGGCAACCGCCCAAACAGGGAGACAGTCATGTCCACCCAGTCCACGATCTCGAAGAAGGACGCCATCGCGAACCCCGACAGCAAGAAGAAGGGGCGGATGACCGTCCCGAAGTTCATGGGGAGAAAGGGTGGCGAGCCGCTGGTTTGTCTGACCTCCTACACAGCGCACGTGGCGGCGATCTGCGATGAGGTCTGCGATCTGCTGCTGGTGGGCGACAGCCTGGGCATGGTGATCCACGGCATGCCGAACACGCTGGGCGTGACGCTCGAGCACATGATCATGCACGGGCAAGCAACCATGCGCGGCGCCTCGACCGCGCTGGTGGTCGTCGACATGCCCTTCGGGTCATTCGAGGAAAGCCCCGAGGTCGCGTTCCGCAATGCCTCCCGCGTGGTCAAGGAAACGGGGTGTCATGCGGTCAAGCTGGAGGGTGGCGTCGAGATGGCCGCCACCATCCGGCACCTCACGCGCCGCGGCATCCCGGTGATGGCGCATATCGGGCTGATGCCCCAGGCGATGAACACCGCGGGCGGGTTCAAGGCGGTGCGCGACGAGGCCGAGTTCGATGCCGTGGTGGCCGATGCCCATGCGGTGCAGGAGGCGGGCGCCTTCAGCGTGGTGGTCGAAGGGGTCGCCGCATCCCTGGCCGAACGCATCACCCAAGAGCTCACCATCCCCACGATCGGCATCGGTGCGGGCCGCGACTGCGACGGCCAGATCCTGGTGTTCGAGGATATGGTGGGCCTGCTGCCGCGCGTGCCGACCTTCGTGAAACGGTACGGGACCATGCAGGAGATGATGCAGGCCGCAGTGGGCCAGTACGCCGACGAGGTGAAGGCCAAGACCTTCCCGGGCGACGAACATACATACAGAAAGAAGTGACACTGGGCTCTATCCAATGCTCGAGGATCGCGAAATCAGCATGACCTACGAATTAGACCGTCCTATAGCCCGACGGGTTGCGGCGGCTTGCGCGAAGTCCGGCGTCAGCTGGCGGGGGTGGCTCGGGGTTCGGGTTGCACTCTATTCGATGGGGGCCCTTTCCGTGATGGGTGTCATGGGAGCGGCGCTGTTCATCCTCAACGCATTTGACGCTGAAATCCCAAAACCCCTGGTTGTCTATGGCAGTGTGGTGATCGTGCCAGCGATATGGTTTTGGCTCGCCCGCGCCCTAAACGCGGAAAGCGTTGACAGAGCCCTTGCTTCAGCGATTGCTCAAGAGACTTCTACGATGACTTTGTCATCCACTGGCATGCGCGTCTCGAGCGCGAGTGCAAAGTTTGCCTTCGATTGGCGCGCTATCGATGACTTCATTGCTGTGCGTGATGGATTCGGTTTTAGGGTCGGTGCGATGGTTTTCCCGGTCCCGTCTTATTCTTTGCCCAGCGGCGTTACTCCTGACGACATCCGAGCCATGGCAGTTCGTTGGGGAATGGGGACAAATTGACCATCGCAGGGATCATCTCGGCGGTCGGCGCGGCGCATGGGCGGCGGCGACAAGGCACTCTTGGAGGTCGCGGGGCGGCCGTTGCTTGCCTGGGTAACCGGCCGGTTACGCCCCTGGGTCACGGAGATCGCCCTGAACGCAATTGGGTTCGGCGCGCTATGCTCTACCTGCTGGTGTTCGAGGATATGGTGGGCCTGCTGCCCCGCGTGCCGACCTTCGTGAAACGGTACGGGACCATGCAGGAGATGATGCAGGCCGCGGTGGGCCAGTACGCCGACGAGGTGAAGGCCAAGACCTTCCCGGGCGATGAGCACACCTACCGGCAGAAGGGGTAGGAGCGCTTCAGACGTGGCTGTCCGGTGCTGTGATCTTGCGGGGTTTGTCCGGGCTCACAGTCTTGCCCTCTGCCTTGGTCAGATAGGGGCTGGAGGCATCAGTGAACGTCTTGCCTGGGTTGCCGACGGAGGTCCCGGCGCCCTGCGCGCCGTCAAGCTCGGCGTCCTCAATGGGTTCGGGCTTCTTCTGGTCGGTCATGATTGTCTCCTTCGTCGAATACGCACTCAGATCAGCATATTCCGGACGGCCACTCAGTATCAATTGCTACAGGCACAATGCCTTTGCGCCGACCCCGTCGTCGGCTAGACAGCGCGCATGAGCATCGCAGGGATCATACTCGCCGGCGGACAGGCGCGGCGCATGGGCGGCGGCGACAAGGCGTTGCTCGAGGTCGCGGGGCGGCCGCTGCTCGCCTGGGTAACCGACCGGTTGCGCCCCCAGGTCGCCGAGGTAGCGTTGAACGCGAACGGCGATCCCTCGCGGTTCGGCGCGTTCGGCCTGCCCGTGGTCCCGGATACGGTCGAGGGGTTTGTCGGCCCGCTTGGTGGTGTCCTGGCAGGAATGCGCTGGGCGGCCGCACGGGGACACACCCATATCGTCTCTGCGGCAGCGGACACGCCGTTCTTCCCCGATGATCTGGTAGAGCGTCTGCTGGCGGCAAAGGGCATCATGCCGATCTCCATGGCTACGACCGAGGACCCCGAACGCGGCCTCTCCGAACACCCGACCTTTGCGCTCTGGCCCGTGGACCTGGCCGATGATCTGGAACATGCTCTGACCACGTCGACGATGCGCAAGGTCATCGTCTGGACCTCGCGGCATGGCTGCGCGCGCGCCGTCTTCCCCGGCGACTATCCGTTCTTCAACGCCAACACCCCCGAGGATCTGGAGAAGGCGGAAGAGATCGCCGCGGGCATGACGCACGCGGCAGGGCCAACATGACATCGGACCCGCCAAGAGCAAGTTTTGGACAAGCTACCCGCGGCAGTTGCCGCCCCGGCGATCACCGCATGCCGCATTGTTCCCGTCCCCCGAGAGCACGGGTTCTGGCAAAAGGCGGCGCGGCGCCTTAAGTCGGTCCCAGACGGGAAGGGGAGCGTCGCCATGCAAGTCTACGGGGTGATCGGCTGGAAGAACGCGGGCAAGACCACGCTGGTTGAACGCCTCGTGGCCGAGATTGCCGGACGCGGATTTTCAGTGTCGACGGTCAAGCACACGCACCATGGCGTCGACGTCGATCAGCCGGGCAAGGACAGCCACCGCCATCGGGCAGCGGGCGCACGGCAGGTGATCCTGTCATCCTCGGCGCGCTGGGCCCTGATGACCGAGCACCGGGGCGCGCCGGAGACGCCGCTTTCCGACCTGCTCACCCATCTCAGCCCCGTCGATCTGGTCATCATCGAGGGCTACAAGCGCGACAACCACCCGAAAGTCGAGGCCTGGCGGGCCGAAACCGGGCAGCCCTTGATCGCGGCGGACGACCCGACGATCCGGGCGGTGGCGTCGAAGGATTCTCCACCCACGGACCGACCGGTCATCGACCTCGACGACATCCCTGCAATTGCCGATTTCATCCTGGATGATCTGGGCATGGCGCTCAGACGTCTGGCATGAACAGACGTCTCAGGGACGATTGCTTCGCCTTGCCGCCGGGGGTCGAATGGACCCCGGTGGACACGGCGCTTTCCCTGCTGCGCGAACGCCTGACCTCTGTGACGGCAACCGAAGACGTCCCCATCGGCGAGGCCGCGGGGCGCATTCTGGCAAGCCCCGCGAAAGCCCGGCGCGCGAACCCGCCCGCGGCAAACGCCGCCGTCGACGGCTATGCGTTCGCGTGGGCGTCGCTGAAGGGCCGGGATGTCGGTGACCTGCCGTTGGAGCCCGGCCGGTCCGCCGCTGGTCATCCGTTCGGCCGCGAGGTGCCGGAAGGCCATGCGCTCAGGATATTGACCGGCGCCGAGATTCCAGCCGGTGCCGACACCGTGGTCCTGCAGGAGGATGCCGAGGTTCGCGTTGGCCGGGTCCGCTTTCAGGCGCCGCGCAAGCAGGGGGCCAACTGCCGTGGCTTTGGCGAGGATGCCCAGGAAGGCGACATTGTCCTTGCCGCTGGCATCAGGCTGGGCCCGGGCGAGATCGCACGCCTCGTGTCCGTCGGGATCGATCGGGTGGAGGTCCACAAACCCCTCCGGGTGGCGTTGATCTCTACCGGTGACGAGCTGCTGCAACCGGGTGCATCGCCCGACAGCCCCGGTATATTCGATGCGAACCGTCCCATGCTCTCGGCGATGGTCAGGGCCTTTGGACATTCTGTCGTGGACGTTGGCGCCCAGTCGGACCGGGCCGCGACTGTCCGGACAGCTCTAGACCGTGCAGCGGCCGAGGCGGATGCGATCCTCACCACTGGCGGTGCGTCCTCCGGGGACGAGGATCACGTCTCACGGCTGCTGCGCGACGAAGGGCGCATGACCTCCTGGCGGATTGCGATGAAACCGGGGCGGCCCCTGGCGTTGGGGCTCTGGCAGGGCGTGCCCGTCTTCGGTCTGCCCGGGAACCCGGTCGCGGCGTTTGTCACGTCGCTGGTCTTTGCGCGCCCGGCGCTGGGGGCTCTGGCCGGCCTGGGTTGGCAGAGCGCGCGGGGCTTCATGCTGCCGGCAGCCTTCGAGAAGACCAAGAAAGCAGGGCGGCGAGAATACCTCCGCGCGAGGCTGACCGATGACGGCCGGGTGGAGGTCTTCGCCTCGGAAGGTTCCGGCCTGATAGGCGGGCTCTCCTGGTCGGACGGTCTGGTGGAACTGCCGGACGAGGCGTTGACGGTCAAACCGGGAGATCCGGTGCGCTACGTTCCCCATGCCTCCTCCGGGTTCGGCGTTTGAGCGATACCACCCGCGCGGCCGTGCTGACGGCCGGCTACTATGCCGCTGTCTTCATCGCGATGGGCGCCATGTTGCCCTTCTGGCCGGTGTGGCTGCAGGCCCGAGGCCTCGACGAAGCCGCGATCGGGTGGCTCCTCGGGTCCATGACACTGGTCAGGATCGCCGGGTCGACGGTGCTGCCGGCGATTGCGGACCGCTATGCTGTGCGCCGCGCCATGCTGGGCATCACTGCGGCTCTGTCCGCTGTGGTGGCCATTGCCCTGCTTGTGCTGCCGTTAGACCCAGTTTGGCTGTTGATCGTCTGCCTTGTCTGGGGTTTCGTCATGGCCCCCACCGTTCCGCTTGGCGAGGCGCTGGGGCTTCGCGCCGCGACAAACCATGGGTTCGCCTACGCGCCAGTACGGGCTGCCGGGTCGATCGGATTTCTGCTCGCGAACCTTGCGTTGGGCGCCGGATTGGAGCGGTTGGGCCCGGACCTGGTGATCTGGACGATTGCGGTGGCTTTCCTGGCTGTCGCGGTGTTGGGGCTGGTCCATCCGGGCGGGGGGGCAGCCCCTGGCGACGGCCGGGACAAGCCCCAGCCGGGAGAGCTGCGGTACCTCCTCACGCGCCGTGTCGTCCTGGTCTTTGCAGTGGCGGCTGCGGCCAACCAGTCGTCACACATGGTCTACTATGGGTACTCGGTGCTCGACTGGCAGACCCAGGGGATCAGCGGCGCGACCATCGGGCAGTTGTGGGCGCTGGGTGTCCTGGCCGAGACCGTCCTGATGCTGGGCCCCGGGCGCCATCTGATCACGCGTATCAGCCCAGCGGGGGCGCTTGGTCTTGCCGCCGTCGCGGGCGCGCTGCGGTGGGCGGCCATGGCAGGGGCGCCGAGCCTCGAGTGGCTCTGGCCCCTGCAGGCCCTGCACGCGGTGAGCTTTGGGATCGGCCACCTGGGGGCCATGGCCTTCCTCGCAGCCGCGGTTCCAGGACGCCTCGCAGGCAGCACGCAGGGGGCGCTTGCCGGTATCTGTAATGGGAGCGCCAGCGCGCTGGTCCTGTTTGCAGCCGGTAGTGTGATTGCCAGCGGCGGCATCGCCGCTGGGTACTGGATGTGTGCTGCGATCTCGTTGATCGGCGTGGTCGCAGCAGTGGCGCTTGCGTGCCTCTGGCGGGGGGAGCGGTTGGTTGACGGCTGACCGGCCGGGATGGTGGCTCTAGGCCGACGGCGCCTCGAAGACGCGCAGGACCGTCCCCAGCAGAACCACGGCCCGCCCCGGGGGCGTGTCGGCCAGTTCAACCAGAAGCGGGCTCGGTCCCAGGTCCTCTACCGCGCGGGCCAGCAGGTCACCGAACGCACCAATCAGCCGGAGGGCAAGCTCGTGAAAGTCCGCATCGTTGCGAAGCCGTGCCCGCACCAGCGCGATTGCCACGTCATCCTGGAGCGAGAGCCCCAGGTCCGAGACCGCCGGATCGCGGACGCCTTCGGCGAAGGCTGCCCAGGTGGTCGCAGGCATTGCCTCCACGACGATGTCGTCGAGTGCCAAGCGCTCCTGCGCCAGACAATCGGCGGCCTCGTGCCCCAAGAGGGCGACACGGGCGACATCAAGGTCAAGCCCGGCTTGAGCCAGCGCCTGTCGGGTGGTGCCCGACGGCGGGGTGCCTTCCAGAAACCGCACCACGGCGGTCCAGTCCAACGCCACCCGGCTTGCGGCGCGCGGCAAGGCAACGAACGGCAACTCGCTGCCCGGCTCCTCGCGCGGCGATGCGGTGTCAGTTGTCGGAGCCGGGTCCATCAGGGGGTTGAGTCGGGAGGTCCTGTCGATCTGTGACAGCAGTTCCTCCGCCCGCTCTTCCAGCTGGTCGATCCGCGTCAGCGCGGCCGCCATTGCTGCCCGCTCTGGTGCGACGTACTCTGCCGCGGCATCGGCCAAAAGCCGGCCGAGCTCCTCGGACGACGCAGGGGGGTTCGAGGCCACGAAGGTGCTGGTCTTCTCAACCTCGGCCTGGATCTGGCGAATAGGGGCCGCGACCGTCGTCTCGACTGCGTCGATCTGCGCGCCGAGCCGGGCCGATACATCGGCCGATAGCGTCTCGAGCGTCTTGCGAACCAGCGCATCGCCGTCAGTGACCCCGGCGACCTCGCGCGACAGCATCTCGGCCAGGCGTGCATCTGCGTTGGCGCGGGTCTCGGACAGCTCCTGCTCCACCCGCTGGCAGAGCTCGGTCAGACCTTGATGAACGTGCTGCACCGACTGCTCAAACCGCTCTTGCGCCTGGTCGGATCTGGTACCAACACGCTGTTCCAACCGCACGGCCAACGCCGCGACATCCTCGTCCAGTTGCTTCTGAGTGGCCGTCATGCCGTCAGTGATCTGTCGGCCGAGGGTGTCGCGAAGGACCGCGAGTGCCTCGCGCTCGACCTGAACGACCTCGGCCAATTGTGCGATCTCGGATCGCAGCCGGCTATCCAGCGCGGCAGCACGGTTCTCGAGCAGCGATCCGATACGGTCCATCCGTTCGGCAACCCGCTGGTCGATCAGCGCCGTCGTGTCCATCATCGTCTTGTCGACCCGGGCGGGCAGACCGTCGAGCCGGCGCTGCGTCACCGCGTTCAGGTCATCGACGCTATCGGCCAGATTGCCGAACGTTGCGGCCAGTGCCAGTGCGCTTTCACCCTGCACCACCAATCCCTCGGCGAGATGGTCTGCACGGTTGAGTGCAAGCACGACGATCCACAGCATCGCCAGCGGGCCGGTGACGGCGAAGACAAAGAACACCAGATCCATCGTGGGCAGCAGGCCGATCGCGCCGTCTCCGGCGGAGGCCGCCCTGCTCAGGAAGCCCGCAGCGTAGGCGGCAAGGGCACCCAGCCAGACGACGGAAGCGGCGATTGCCGCCGGGATGAAGCCTCGGCGGCGGTTGTCAGCGAGCAGACCGGACAGATACCCCCGCAGGTCCCAACCGGTCGCGCCGTTGTTCGTGAGTTGGTCAGCCATAGTCCCAGACTCTCACGAACGGCGAATCACCGCAATCAGATATAGCTGACGCTCAGAATCTCGTAGGAACGGCTGCCGCCAGGGGTTGTGACCTCGACCTGATCACCCTCTTCCTTGCCGATCAGGGCACGGGCGAGCGGCGAGCGCATGTTCAGCAGGCCATTGTCGATATCGGCCTCATGCTCACCAACAATCTGGTAGGTCTTTTCCTCGTCTGTGTCCTCGTCCACGATCTCAACCGTCGCCGAGAACTTGATCTGGTCGCCGGCAATCTTTGACGGGTCGATCACATCCGCACGGCCGAGGATGCCCTCGAGTTCCTTGATGCGACCCTCGATGAAGCTCTGACGCTCCCGGGCTGCATGGTACTCGGCATTCTCGGACAAGTCACCGTGCTCGCGCGCCTCGGCGATGGCTTTGATCACCGCGGGCCGATCGTCTTCCTTGAGGTTCTTGAGCTCCCCGGTGAGGCGCTCGTACCCCTTCTTGGTCATCGGAACCTTATCCATGGGTCCCCTCTCCCCGTCACCAACTGTTGTGTGTCGGACAAACAACGGGGGCCGCACCATTCTGGCGCGGCCCATACAACCTCACATTGATAGAACCTGCTGCGCGGTGCTGCAAGGGCCGCATTGAACCGCCGCTAAAGTTGCCCAACAGCCCGGGCAGGAGGTCTCGGCATTGTGGCTACGATGCTGTGCCCGCAGGCGGAGCTACTTGGCTGGCCCGTATTCCTGCAGGGGCGCTACCTCGAGCGCACCGTCCGACAGTGTCTCAATAGCACGGGCTGCAGCCGACGCGCCGGCAGCGGTGGTGTAGTAGGGGATCTTCTGGCGCAACGCCGTGGCGCGGATATCGAAGCTGTCACGAACGGATTGCGCGCCTTCCGTGGTGTTGAAGACCAGCGTGATACCCCCGTCCTTCATGCGGTCGACGATGTGCGGGCGGCCCTCGTAGACCTTGTTGATCCTGGTCGCCGGAATGCCGCGGGAGGCGAGGTACTCCTGCGTGCCCTGGGTCGCCAGGATCTCGAAGCCTTGCCGCGTGAGAATGCGTCCGGCCTCGGCGATCAGGTCCTTGTCGGTATCGCGGACTGATACGAACGCCGTTCCCCCAGAGGGCAACGGGGTCCCTGCGCCCAACTGGCTTTTGAGGAACGCCCGGGCAAACCCCTTGTCGAGGCCCATGACCTCCCCGGTCGAGCGCATCTCCGGTCCCAACAAGGTATCCACCCCGGGAAAGCGCGCGAAGGGCATCACGGCTTCCTTCACCGCCGTATGCTCGGTCTGCGGATCGGCCAGCGTGAAGGCATCCAGCTTCTCCCCCGCCATCACCCGGGCCGCGATGGCGGCAATGGGCGACCCCACGGCCTTGGCCACGAACGGCACGGTGCGCGACGCGCGGGGATTGACCTCGAGCACGTAGATGTCCGTGCCCTTGATCGCGAACTGGACGTTCATCAGGCCGACCACATTCAGACCCAGCGCCATCGCTTCGGATTGCCGGGTCAGCTCCTCGATGATCTCCGGTGACAGCGAATGGGGTGGCAGTGAGCAGGCGCTGTCGCCGGAGTGGACGCCGGCTTCCTCGATATGCTCCATGATCCCGGCGACGTGCACCTGATCACCGTCCGACAGGGCGTCGACATCCACCTCGACCGCCCCGGACAGATAGCTGTCTATCAGGACCGGAGAGGTCCCCGAGACGTTCACGGCCTCTGTGATGTAGCGGCGCAGTTCCGTGTCATCCCGGACGATCTCCATGGCCCGACCGCCCAGCACATAGGACGGGCGGATGACCACCGGATAGCCGACCTGATTTGCGATGCGGAAGGCGTCATCGGGGTTGGAGGCGATGCCGTTTCGTGGCTGACGAAGATCCAGATCGTGCAAGACCTGCTGGAACCGCTCGCGGTCTTCAGCCAGGTCGATCGCATCGGGGGAAGTGCCGAGGATCGGGATGCCCGCCGCCTCGAGCCCCCGCGCCAGTTTCAGCGGCGTCTGGCCGCCAAACTGGACGATCACCCCGTGCAATGTGCCGTTTTGCTGTTCCACCCGCAGGATCTCGAGCACATGTTCGAGAGTCAGCGGCTCGAAGTAAAGACGGTCCGAGGTGTCGTAGTCGGTGCTCACCGTCTCCGGGTTGCAGTTGATCATCACCGTCTCATAGCCCGCTTCGGTCAGGGCGTAGCAGGCGTGACAGCAGCAGTAGTCGAACTCGATCCCCTGGCCGATCCGGTTTGGCCCGCCGCCGAGAATGACAACCTTCTTGCGATCCGTGGGGCGGGCCTCACACTCCGCCTCGCCATCCACCGGAACCTCGTAGGTCGAGTACATGTACGGGGTCTGCGCCTCGAATTCGGCTGCACAGGTATCGATCCGCTTGAAGGTCGCCTCGATCCCGTGGGCATGGCGGATGCGGCGCACCCCGTCCTCGGTCAGGTTGGTGAGCGCCGCCAGCCGGGCGTCCGAGAAACCCATCATCTTCAGCTTGCGCAGGCCATCGGTTGTTTCCGGAAGCCCATGGCTTACCAGAACCGCTTCCACCGTGAGGATCTCATCGATCCGCTCCAGAAACCACATGTCGAACTTGGTGGCCCGGGCGATCTCTTCCAGGGTCAGACCCTCGCGGATCGCCTGGGCGATGACGCGGATACGATCCGGGGTCTGCAGGTTCAGCGCGGCGATCACGGCGCGCTTGCGCTCCTCGCCGGTCTGATCCGCCGTCAGCCCCTCGATCTCGATCTCGTCGAAGCCAGTCAGCCCCGTTTCCATCGAGCAGAGCGCCTTCTGGACGGATTCGTGGAAGGACCGGCCAATGGCCATAGCCTCGCCCACGGACTTCATGGCGGTGGTCAGCTCGGGCTTGGAGCCTGGAAACTTCTCGAACGCAAAGCGCGGGATCTTGGTCACGACATAGTCGATGGTCGGCTCGAAGGACGCGGGCGTGACACCGGTGATGTCGTTCTGCACTTCGTCCAGTGTGTAACCCACCGCCAGCTTGGCCGCGACCTTTGCAATCGGGAACCCGGTGGCCTTGGACGCCAGTGCCGAGGACCGCGACACGCGCGGGTTCATCTCGATCACCACGACCCTGCCGGTCTCCGGCTCGATGGCGAACTGGACGTTGGAACCCCCGGTCTCGACCCCGATCTCGCGCAGCACCGCGATCGAGGCATTGCGGAGCATCTGGTATTCTTTGTCAGTCAGTGTCAGCGCGGGCGCGACGGTGATCGAATCCCCTGTGTGCACGCCCATCGGGTCCACGTTCTCGATCGAGCAGACGATGATGCAGTTGTCCACCTTGTCGCGGACGACCTCCATCTCGAATTCCTTCCAGCCCAGAAGCGACTCGTCGATCAGGATCTGGCTGACAGGCGAGGCATCGAGGCCGCTTCGGCAGATCGCCTCGTACTCGGACTTGTTGTAGGCAACACCGCCGCCGGTGCCGCCCAGGGTGAACGCCGGGCGGATGATCGCGGGCAGGCCGACATGATCAAGCGCCTCCATGCACTCCTCGATTGTGTTCGCAATGGTGGCCTTGGGGTTCTCCAGCCCGATCCGGTCCATGGCCTCGCGGAAGAGCTTGCGATCCTCCGCCATCTCGATCGCTTCGCGCTTGGCGCCGATCAGCTCGACCCCGAACTTCTCCAGCACCCCCAGATCGGCCACGGCCAGCGCCGTGTTAAGCCCCGTCTGCCCGCCCATGGTCGGCAGAAGCGCATCGGGGCGTTCCTTCTCGATGATCTGGGCAACGACTTCGGGCGTGATCGGCTCGATGTAGGTCGCATCCGCCAGCCCCGGATCGGTCATGATCGTCGCCGGGTTCGAGTTGACCAGGATGACCCGGTATCCCTCTTCGCGCAGTGCCTTGCAGGCCTGGGCGCCCGAGTAGTCGAACTCGCAGGCTTGCCCGATGACGATGGGGCCCGCCCCGATTATCATGATGGACTGGATGTCTGTCCGCTTGGGCATGGGCTCGGGCTCCGGCGCAGCCCTGATGGCACGGCGATACCGCGGCCAAGCGCAGGGCAGTGAGGATTTCGCGCGGTTATAGCGATCGAGTGGCCGTGCGCAAGAAAGCGCTGCGCTCTGGCTGACCTTTCCCGTCCGTCTGGGATCTGGCCGTCCCCGGACCTTGTGCGCAGTTGCCCGCCATGACGTCTCGCGTGCGCCACCGCAAAGTCGACGCTACGGTCCACCAAACGATCAACTGGGCGCTACCTTGGGAGGGTTCCCTTTGAGCAAGAGCACGCAGACACTGGGCGGATGCATGTGCGGTGCGGTGCGCTATGCAGCGCAAGGCGGACCATTGCATATCGGATACTGCCACTGCCGAAGCTGCCGCCACCACAGCGGGGCGGCAGTGGCAGGCATGCTTGTGTTCGATACGGACAACGTGATCTTCCCGGACCGGGAACCAAAGACCTATGTGTCGTCGCCCGGCGTGTGTCGCGGTTTCTGCGATGCGTGCGGGACAAGCCTTTCCTGGCACCATCGCGGCCTTGTCTCGCTCCACATCGGCACACTGGACGATCCTGATTCGCGTGCGCCGACACTTCACTGGCGGTACGACGAGCGATGTTCGTGGTACGAGCAGGCGGCGTCCTTGCCGCACGCAACGATGTCATACCCGGACAGGAATTAGAGACGTCCCCTGGCCAGTGAGGTTATGCTCGCACCAGCCGTGATTGTGCTCAAGAACATGGCGATTGAGGGAGACACGCCATGGCCGAGGCCACAGCGAACTGGATGCAATACCTGAAACCCCCCGGCTTTAGCCGCGCGCCGGGGCAGGTCACGCCCGACAACCGTTTCACCCAGGAAGCGCTGGAGCGGCACAAGCGCGAGGGGCTGGATCTCGCCGTGCGGGTGCGGATCTGGGCGATGACGGCCATCGGCATCTTCATCCTGTTCATCACGCCATGGCCTGCGGTGCTCTTCTACGAGGGGGCGGTCATCCTCTTCATCCTCATCGGGCTGGCGCAGCGTCATGTCGGGCGGACGGGACACAACCCGGCTGAACTTCGGCTGCTCTTTGCCGATCTTGCCCTGATGACCGTGGTGTGCCTGGCGCCCAACCCCTTGGACGACCGGACCTTGCCATTGGCTTTTCAGTACCGGTTCGAGACGTTTCTCTACTTCTTCACGATCCTCGCCGGCGCGACCCTGGCCTATTCGTGGCAGACGATCGTCGCGGTGGGGTCTTGGACGGCCGCGCTCTGGGCGATGGGCCTGGCCGTGGTCTGGTACCTCAGTGGCGACGGTGGCGGGCTGCGCGCTGATGCGCAGGCGCGCTTCCCGGATCAGCCGACGCTGGCGGAGTTCATGGACCCAACCGCCCTGATCGTCGAGCTGCGCGTCCAGGAGATCGTCGTCTTCCTGATCGTAGCGGGGATCCTCGCGGTCTCGATGCGCCGTCTGCAGAACCTTGTTCTGGAACAGGCCGAGGCCGAGCGCGGGCGGGCGAACCTCTCACGCTACTTCTCGCCAAATGTCGTCGAAAGCCTCAGCCACAGCGACGAACCGTTGCAGGAGGTCCGTACGCAGGATGTGGCCGTGCTGTTCGTCGATATCGTCGGGTTCACCGCCTATTCGGCAGACCGCCCGCCCGAGCGCGTCATCTCGACCCTGCGCGATTTCCACGCGCGCATGGAGACCGCTGTCTTCGACCACGGGGGCACCCTGGACAAGTACCTCGGCGATGGGTTGATGGCGACGTTCGGGACACCTTTCACCGGACCACGCGATGCCTCCAATGCGGTGGCGTGCGCCCGCGCCATGATGACCGCCGTCGATGACCTCAACCGCCAGCGTGAGGCGGCGGGCCGAGTCACATTGCGTGCGAGCTTTGGCCTGCACTATGGCGCTGTGGTTCTCGGTGACATCGGCGCAAGCCGGCTGGAGTTTGCCGTCATCGGCAACACGGTGAACATCGCAAGCCGGCTGGAGGCCATGACGCGGCAGCTCGATGTGCGTCTGATCGCCAGTGATGCAGTGATCGATCGATTGACGCAGGAGCAGCCGGACGATGCGCCGGGCCAAGACCTCACGCCTGCCGGCCCGCACGAGGTGCGCGGATTGCATGCTCCGATCCGAATCTGGACTCTCAGCTAGCTCGGCATAGACTGTTCCGGCTGCCCGGTGAGAACGGCGGCTTAACCATAACGAAACGGCTGCGTGTTTGGCTGGGGAAGTCATGCGCGATAGCTGAGGGGGAGCGATCATGGATACTATCAAGCCCGACAAGGGGCCTGATCAGGAGGTGTGTGCGGGCTTCTGGGTACGCACTGCTGAGGCGGAGCACCGGGTGCTGGAGCTGACGGCGAACGGCTTCGTGATCGCAGCCGAGGCGCCGCCGCATCTGCGTGGATTTGCCGAGATTCTGCATGGCAGACTTCCTATACGGCACGGGCTGATCGTCTGTTGTTGGAGCGAGCAGGGTCGGGTCGGGTACGAGTTCAAACGAACCTCACCGACACAACCGGTCTTTGCAGACTATGCGCCGGGGCAATCCGGGCACATGTCAGTCTAGATGCTGCCATTCAGCCTGTGATTGCTGTCACAGCCGCGCGTCACACCGTGTGGGAGAATCGTTCTCGCAACCGAGGAGAACGATATGCACATCAAGGCCATTGCAGCCGCGGCACTGCTCACGTTCGCCGCAACAACCGCTGAGGCGACGCCTGCATTCTACCATTGGTATCAGAAGTGGGACGGCAAGATGTCCGAATGTCGGACGCTTCTTGAGCGCGCCGCCAACAACGTCAACGCCGAACAGGGCGACATCAACAAGTACAGCGCACTGTTCAAGCGCAGCGACGTCATCGGCAGTATGCGCTGCCTCAGCCGCGGCGGAAACAAGACCTGGGTCGTGATCATCGCGTCGGGTGACGACGGCGGGTTGACCGAAGCGATGTTCAACAGGATGCGGGCCGCCCTCTGACGCGGCTGGCTATCCGAAATGTGCAAGGTGGTGCGCGACGACCTCGCGCAGCACGTCCGCATAGGACCGCATGACCATGACCTCGTATCGTGGCCCGTCCCGGTCACGGCGCAGGACACGGGTAATCATGTGGTGCATTTCGGTCGTGGCGAACGAGCCGTCGGGAAACGCATGGTCGCGCAGGTCGATCGACACCATGCGCTTCAGGATTTCGGCAGCGTGAGGGCCGCTGAGCGCCAGCCCCGCCTGATCGTGGCTCATGTCCAGCCAGGCCCCCTGGGCAGGTTCAGGTTGCAGCGGACACGTGGCGCCGTCGTCCCCTAGCACCCACCACTTCAGGGGTTCCACCCGGATCAGCAGCCGGTCGTCTTTCGTCTCGACAGCGCGGTTGGGCTCCGGCGCGGCGCAACCACAGGCTTCGGCCAGCGAAGCCTCCACGGATGCAAGGCTATCCCACCAGGCCGCAACCTGCCAAAGCGACCCGCGCGGCAGGGCTTCCACCGACACGCCGTCAGTGCTTGCGGATACCGCTTCGGCGAAAGGCGAGGCGCGCTCAGCCATGCATCCGCCCTCCCTTTGGGTCGAACATGTGCGGCGAGACGACCTTCACCGCGATATCCACGCCGTCCACCGGATTGCGGGCCATGATCCGCTTTCCTTCCCATTGGGCCAAGCCGCCCGTGACGAAGCCCAGCCCGATCCAGCTATCCAGTGTCGGGCTGTCCGCGATCGAGCTCACATGCCCAAGCCCATGGCCCCGGCTCTCGCCCTCGGGGAACAGGAGGGATCCCGCACGAAAACGGCCCGAGGCCTGCTCGGGGATCAGCCCGACTAGCTGCGGCCGGTCCGTGCGCACCAGGTCCTCGCGGCCCGCAAGCACCCGGCCGATGTAGGGTTTCTTCTCCGAGAACATCCAGCCAAGGCCAACGTCGTGGGCGGTCGTGCGGCCATCCAGCTCGCGTCCGGTGACGTGGCCCTTCTCGACCCTCAGGCAATCCATGGCCTCGAGCCCGTAGGCGACGCCACCTGCCTCGACGACACGTGCGTGGATCGCGCGGAACATCGCCGGGCAATAGTCCGCAGGCGCCATCACCTCCCAGGCCTGCTCCCCACTGAAGGACAAGCGCGCGGTCATCACCGGAATCTGCTGGTTTCCCGCGGTGACATGCCCCTGTCGAACACCCATGAACGGGAAAGCGCCGTCGGCGAAGTCGATATCCGGGGCCGCCCCTTGCAGCACATGACGCGCGTCCGGCCCTGCGACCGCCACGCCACCCCAATGGTCCGACACGGACGTGACGTGCACCTTCAGATCCGGCCAGCGGGTCTGCAGGAGGTTCGACAAGTGCAGCATGACCGGTCCGGCATTCGCCGTGGTCGTCGTCATGAAGTACTCGGTCTCGGACAGCCGCCAGGTCGTGCCATCATCGAAGACGATACCGTCATCGCGCAGCATCAGCCCATAGCGTGCCTTCCCGACCGCCAGCCTGGCGAACGGGTTTGAATAGACGCGGTTCAGAAATTCGGTCGCATCGGGCCCCTGCACCATGATCTTGCCGAGCGTCGAGACATCGACCATGCCGACACCACTGCGAACCACCTTGGTCTCGCGCATGGCGGCTTGGGCCATCGTCTCGCCCGGTTGCGGATAGTACCACGACCTCCGCCAGAACCCCGCGTCGACAAACGCGCAGCCCAGAGCCTTGTGCTCGGACCGCATCGGGGTGTGACGCGTGGGCCGCCAATGCTTGCCGCGCGCGTCAGCCGCAACTGCGCCAATCGAGATCGGCGTGTAGGGTGGCCGAAAGGTCGTCGTCCCGGTCTCGGGGATGGTCTGACCCGCCGCCTCCGCCATGAGCGCGAGCCCGATGATGTTGCCCATCTTGCCCTGGTCCGTTGCCATGCCCAGCGTCGTGTAACGCTTCATGTGTTCGACCGAGACATAGCCCTCGCGGTGCGCCAGCCGGATATCGTCGGTGGTCACATCGTGCTGAGGATCGACGAAGGACTTGAGCTTGCGGACGGGCGTTCTGACCTCCCAGACCGGCTGGATCGGCTGCTCCCACCCTGTGTCGGGTCCGGGAAGAGCGCTGCGTTTCGTGCCCTTGATGGCCTTGGCTGCGTCCTCGCCTGCCGAATAGCCTGCTGCGATCGCGGCCTCGGTATCGAACTGGCCCGCGGCGGCGCCTGCCAGGGTCACAGGCTCCGCACCTGTGTCCTCGACGATGAAGGCCGAGATGTCCGGGTTCCACGCAGGCCTGATACCCTTGTGGCTGATCAGGTGCATCACCGGGGTCCATCCGCCCGAGACGCAGACGACGTCGCACGGCTGCAGCGCCGTGGAAGACGCCCGCTCGCCGTTCCAGCGGCCGAACTCGAGCTTGCGTACCCCGCGCGCACCCTTGGCATCGACCGGGACGTACCCGGCGCGCAGCTCAACACCGGCCTGCTCCGCCATCGCAGCGGCCTTCTCAGGAACGGTGTCGCGCGTATCCAGCAGCACCGTCTCGACGCCGGCGCCTGCCAGGGTCATCGCCGAGGCATAGCCACTGTCGTTGGTCGCGCAGACCACGGCAGACCGGCCCGGCGCTGTGCCGAAGCGGTTGACATAGGCTGCTGCCGAGGCCGCCAGCATGACGCCGGGGCGGTCGTTGTTGCCAAACGCGATCGGGCGTTCCACGGCGCCCGTGGCCAGGATGATGCGTTGCGGGCGCACGATCCGCATGCGCTCTCGGGGCAGGTGCCCCTTGTCGGCCCGATGATCCGTCATGCGCTCGAGCAGTCCGACAACGCCGTGGTCATAGAGCCCGAAGGCCGTTGTCCGGGTCCAGAGGCGCCCTTTTCCGTCGAAGTCGCTGATCCTGTCGGTGCGCCATGCCTCGGCGGGTTTGCCGTCAACCGCGTCGCCGGAGAGCCCGGTCAGCAACGCGCCTCCAGCCTCGAAGTCCTGCTCGGCGAGGATCACGTCCAGACCGGCGGCCATCGCGGCTTCGGCAGCAGCCAACCCTGCGGGACCGGAGCCAACGACCAGGACGTCGCAATGGTCGTGCAGGCATTCGTACTGGTCCGGGTCTGGCTGGTCCGAGGCCCGGCCCATTCCGGCCGCCTTCCGAATCACCTTCTCGAACTGCATCCATTCCCACGTGCCGCGCCCGGTGATGCCAAAGAAGGTCTTGTAGTAGAAACCAGCGCCAAAGAAGCGGCCCAGCAGGTTGTTCACGGCACCCAGATCGAACGCGACGGACGGCCAGGCGTTCTGGCCAACGACCTCTAGCCCGTCGTGGATCTCGGCCATGGGCGCCTTGACGTTGGTCACCCGCCGGGCACCCGACCCGGTAGAGATGATGGCGCCGGATTCCTCGACGCCGGCTGACATGATCCCGCGCGGGCGGTGGTACTTGAAGGACCGTCCGATGATCTGCTCGCCATGTGCCATCAGGGCGGAGGCGACGGTATCCCCGGCGCACCCCAGGTGCCGCGTGCCATCGAACGTGAACGACACAGTCCGCGTCCGGTCGATGCGCCCACCTTCGGGAAGCCGAAAACCGGTCATTTCACCGCCTCGCGCATGCCTGGGTGCGCCATCTTCACCTCTGAGATCTCGTGAGTGACCGTGTCGCGCACGACCTCGAGGAAGGCGCCACACCCGAATGCATGTCGCCAGTACTCGCGGTGCGGGCCGCGAGGGTTGTCACGAAGGAAGACGGCCTCGAACCACGCGTCCTCGGAGGCGTCTAGTGCCGGGTACTCGACCGTCGCATCCCCTTCGTAAGAGAACTCCGAGTGGTCTCGCAGACCGCAAAAGGGACAGGGAATCCGGATCATTCCGGCTCCTCCTCGCCCAGAACGGTCGTCCGGGGTGGGCTGAAGGCGTCGATCAGGCGGCAGTCTTCCAGCGCCTCGCCGCCATGCGGCAGGTTCGGTGGCACCAGCAGCATGTCGCCCGGGCCAAGCTCGACCGGGCGGGCATCCTCGCCGACGAAGAGCCGCACGCGCCCTTCAAGGACCAGTACCAGCTGCTCGTTGTGATGCGCGTGTGTCTCGAAGGTGAGGCCCGCGGGCATGATCGCTTCCTGCATCATCACCTGCGCACCGCCGAAGCGGCGCATCACGTGACCCGGCGTGTCCACCAGGTTCGGCAGATCGTCCAGACGGGTCTTCAGGCCATCGGTCATGACGTATCTCTCGCGTCGCGCTTCATCGTGTAGCCCATCACGCTGAATCCCTTGCTTTCCCAGAACGCGCGTGGCCCCGGACGTTCGTGAGTGGCATCCAGCCGGACCTGGCGGCCCCCGAAGCACGCATCCTCCAGCGCATCGAACGCACGCGCTCCCAACCCTGTCCTACGAAGCGTCTCGTCGATGACGAAATGGCGCACGAAGACATGGTCACCCATCTCCTTGTACGCTGCATAGCCGATCGTCTCACCGTCCTTGCGCAGCACGCGCACTGGCCCCGCCGCCAGCATCTCGTCCGCTCGGGCAAGCAAAGCCTCCTCAGGCGTCGGCATATCGTAGGCCGCCCGGTAGAGTTGGCCGATGTATCCCGCAACCACTTCGCGATCGTCGGCTGTACCCGGCACGATCTCGATCAATGGTGCTTCGGCACGGGGCCGCCTCCGGTCTCGTCGATCTGGCGTCCCTTGCGGTAGCGGTCCAGAGTCAGACCCCGGTTCGCCACGTGAGGTTCGTCCTTCGCGATCGTATGGGCAAAGCACGAGCCCGACCCGGGGATTGCCTTGAACCCGCCGTAGCACCAGCCTGCGTTGAGATAGAGCCCCGGAATGTCGGTCTTTGTGATGAACGGCGAGCCATCCATGGACATGTCCATGATCCCCGCCCACTGGCGCAGAATCTTCACGCGGCCGACCATGGGCACGATGTTCATCGTACAGCCCATGACATCCTGGTAGATCGGCAGGTTCCCCTTCTGAGCGTAGGAGTTGTAGAAATCGAGATCCCCGCCGAACACCAACCCGCCCTTGTCCGACTGGCTGATGTAGTAATGGCCATGGCCGTATCCGTAGACGATCACGTGGTCGATCAACGGCTTGATAGGCTCGGACACGAAGGCCTGCAGCTTGTGCGTCTCGATGGGAAGCTTCCCCAACCCGGCCTTGTGCGCGAGCAGCGAGGTGGAGCCCGCAACAGCGATCCCCACCTTTTCGGCCCGAATCTCGCCGCGGGTGGTGTTCACCCCGGTGATGGCGCCGCCCTCGTGGATGAAATCCAACACCTCGCAGTTCTGGATGATGTCGACGCCCAGCCGATCCGCACCCCGGGCAAAACCCCAGTTGACCGCGTCGTGACGTGCCGTGCCCGCACGGGGCTGGACAAAGGCGCCCTCGATCGGAAAGCGCGCATCATCCCCATAGTTGAGGTACGGGATCTCTTTCTTCAGGCGCTGGAGGCCCCAGTATTCGCCGTCGATTCCGTTCGAGCGCATGGTGTTGTAGCGGCGTAGCCCGGCGTCCCGGTGGGCGGGCGAGAAGACCAGGCTTACGTGCGCCCGCTGACTGAACATCACATTGTAGTTCAGTTCATGGGACAGGTTCTCCCAGATCTTTAGGCTGTGCTCGTAGAACTCGCAGTTCCCGGGCATCATGTAGTTCGAGCGCACGATCGTGGTGTTCCGGCCCGAGTTGCCGCCCCCGATCCATCCTTTCTCGACCAGGGCCACGTTGGTGATCCCGTGGTTCTTCGCCAGGAAGTATGCGGTCGCGAGCCCATGCCCGCCGCCGCCGACGATGATGACATCGTAGGTCTTCTTGGGTGTCGGGTCACGCCAGGCGCGCTGCCAGCCGCTGTTACCCACCAGCCCCTGGCGGAAGACGTTGAATGCGTTGTAGCGGGTCATGAGGCCCATCCTCCCAAGGCGCTGACGCTATCGGGTTTGCCCGGCCCCGCAAGTGCAATTCCGTCAAAGAATGTCGCAGCGGCGACGGCGGTCGCTGGCGGCGGCTGTTCAGGGGCGCAGACGGTGCTCTGTCAGCCGCTCGTAGAAGGGCCGGCACTCGGCCACCATGGGCGCGAGGTCTGGTGGGATCGCGCCCGGGGGACGCGGCGGCGCGAAGCCTGTTGACCGCCCGACGGCCGCGTACCAGTGCCGCGCCCAGATCCCGTCCGTCTCCCGCAATCCAGGCGCCCAGCGAAGCATTGTCGGCACGAAGGAGACGTTCAGTGAGTGGCAGAGGGCGCGCAACATGCCCTCGGGGTCCGTCAGGACATCGCGCGCTTCGATCACCGGCGGGACCCGGCCCGTGAGGTCCCGGACATGATCGAACAACTCGGCCTGACGCCGGAATCCGATGTCCTCGGCGCCAGCTGCGTCCCACTTGGCGGTGAACGAAGCCGCGACCTCCTCGGGCGGGCGGATGAGAAAGGCATGACGGCAACTGGCCATCCACTCGAGCGGCGCTTGCGCAACCATGTGCTGACACATGTGTTTCTGGTAGACGATCGGCGCTTCTTCGCGGCCGGCACAATCATTGGCGACTGTATGCCAGTCGGTGGGATGCGCGGCCATGATTTCGGCCCTCATCGGATGGTCCAGCCCTGTCTCGGCGAGGTAGGCACCGTAGAAAGGCTCGTCCATCACGATGCAGTCGCCGCGGGCCTCCCAAGCGCGCATCATCGCGGTCGAGATGTTGCGTGGGCCGGACCACATGGCGATGCGGATGGTGTCAGTCATGGCGGCCCCATCGGGCCGCCGTGGGCCCTATCTCTTGGGGGTCGGAGCCAAGGCGAAGTCTGGCTCGGTGTCAAGCCATGCCTTGCGGGCCGCGATCAGGCCCATGCGGTAGGCGATCAGGTACTCGCCAGTTGCGCTGACATGAGCAATGGCTTCCGATTGCTGGTACTTCGGGCTTTGCAGCCGGGTAGAGCGATCGTAGGACTTGCCGAACAGCCGCTCCATGTTCATGGCGATCACCGTGTCGCGAAGCTCGAGCAACCGCTCCAGGAAATCCGCTGCCGCCGCCTGCTCCGTCACACGGGCGCTGCCGAGCGAGTTGAGCGCGGCAAGGCAGCTGTCCGCCAAAATAACAACGAACTCCGGCTCGCCGCTTCGGTCCTTGAAACGGGCCCGGTTCACGTAATGGCTGCAGGCTTTTGTGTACGCCGCCCGGGTCGAGGTGTCAGGGCCCGAGGGGTCCGCGCCGGCAGGGGCGCACAACATCACGCCGACAAGGGCGCCGAGGATCACACTAAAACAATTCATACTTTCCTCACTGCAGTACAATAGTTAACGACTTCTTATTATGACACAAAACTGTCACAGACAAAATTCGGAACGCACGCAGATGGCGCGCTCCGCGCAACACCCCCGTCGAAGCGCTGGCGGCGCCATTGTCCGGAGGTCTGCGACCTGCTAAGTGCCGCGCGCGATGGCAACCAATCCCGAAATGACGCCCGAGGCACTGGCCGAGCGGCACGCCCGGCTGAACCGCTGGCGGCGCAAGCTTACGTCGCCGCGCGACCGGCTGGCCGCTTGGCTGGACATGATTTTTATCGATCACGCGTTCTTCCGGATGGTCTATCTGAACCATCACGAGGTGGCGCCAGGGATCTGGCGCTCGGCCCAGCCGCTCCCCTACCAGATCACCCGGATGGCTAAGCGGGGTCTGAAGACGGTGGTCAACCTCCGAGGGGGACAGAGCTATGGCTCGCTGCCGCTCGAGGTCGAGGCCTGCGAGCGCCATGGGATTCAGTTCGAGACCTTTGTGCTGCGATCCAGGGCAATCCCGTCGATCGAGGATGTCCGGGCCACCAAGGAGCTGTTTGAACGGATCCAGAAACCCGTGCTCTTCCACTGCAAGTCGGGGGCTGACCGGGCCGGCATGATGGCGGCTCTCTACCTGGCGCTCGTCGAGGGACGGCCGGTCAGCGAGGCCCGCCGCCAGCTCTCGTTGCGCTATGGTCACTTTTCCCGTGGCCCGACGGGCGTCCTTGATGCCTTCTTCGACACATACGAAGCGGACCAGCCAGACGGGGCCATGCCGCTCATGGAGTGGGTCGAGACCCGCTTTGACGAGGGCGCGATCACCCAAGCGTTCAAGGCAGGCACCCTCGGCAGTTTCCTCACGGAAACGGTGCTGCGCCGCGAGTGACCATCATGGTCGGTGATTCTTGCGATCAAGAATTGCCGCATGGACATCCGTGAGCACTGGCATACCCTCACGCTAGTCCCAGCAGGAGGTTTTCATGGACCTAAACCGCGGCCGCCAAGCATTGTCGATCCCCGGG
Source organism: Pseudomonadota bacterium (assembly GCA_039033215.1). Taxonomy (GTDB): domain Bacteria; phylum Pseudomonadota; class Alphaproteobacteria; order Rhodobacterales; family Rhodobacteraceae; genus Thermohalobaculum. The sequence continues at coordinate 71,880 of JBCCDA010000006.1, forward strand.
CCTTCGGTCATCCCAGACCGTGTGCTCGCCGCCATGCATATCCCGATGCCAAATATCTACGAGGGTGCACTCGTCGATATGTCGGCGTCGGTGTTCGAGGATCTGCCGAAGATAGCGCGGACAAAGGGGCACGCGTTCATGACGATCTCGAACGGGCACGGTGCCTGGGAGATGGCGTTGACGAACACGCTCTCGCGCGGAGACCGGGTGTTGGTGCTGAACACGGGGCGCTTTGCGGAAGGCTGGGGAGCGCAGGCGACGATGCTGGGTTGCGAGGTTGAGACGATCGATTTTGGCGAGCGTGCCCCGGTGGATCCCGATCAGGTCGAGACACGGCTGCGAGAAGACGCTGATCATGAGATCAAGGCGATCCTTGTCGTCCAGATCGATACGGCCTCGGGTGTCTGGAACGACATTGCCGCGCTGCGCGAAGCGATCGATGCGGCGGGCCATCCCGCGCTCTTCATGGTGGATACGATCGCGTCGCTGGGCTGCGTGCCTTACGAGATGGACAGCTGGGGCGTCGACGTGACGGTCGGCGGCTCGCAGAAGGGTCTCATGGTGCCCCCGGGGCTTGGACTGGTCTGGGCGTCGGAGAAGGCGGTCGAGGCCCACAAGACTGCAGACATGCGCACGCCCTACTGGGATTGGTCCGCGCGGATGCAGGAAGGCGCGCACTATCTTCGGTACTGCGGCACAGCCCCGATCCAGCACATCCACGCCATGCGCACTGCCCTGGACATGATCTTCGAAGAGGGGCTGGAGAACGTCTGGGCACGCCACAAGGTGTTCGCCAGCGCCGTTCGTGCGGCGATCGACGCATGGTCCACCGACAATGGGATCATGTTCAACATTCAGGACCCGGCGCACCGGTCCAACTCGACGACCACCGTCTTGTCCGGGGGGATCGACGCGAGGGCGCTGAGGGCGCTCTGCGAGCATGGTGCCGGGCTTACGCTTGGTATCGGACTCGGGGCGTTCGAGGGTCGTGCCTTCCGGATCGGCCATATGGGTCACCTGAACCCGCCCATGGTCCTGGGCACGCTCGCAACCGTCGAGGCGGCGCTATCGGCGATGCAGGCTCCTATGGGCGCATCGGGCATTGCGAGGGCATCCGAGGTGATTGCTCAGGCGCTGTCGGACAACCAAGTCGCAGCGGCCACGGCAGCATAATCTGCGGGCGCGCCGGTCTTCCGGGTTTTCTCGGGAGGGGGCGTTTGCCGCCCGGTCTGTTGCAGGGCACGGCCTTGGGGCGCCCTCGGGTCAGTCAGCGACGGTCAGGTACTTCTGCAGGCGTCATGGACTGCGCAGCCACGACTTCGGGTGTCCCCCCGGGGCCTGGGTGGTGGTGAACCAACCGTCTGAGGCACCGGTCGTCGGTGGCCGGGGTAC